>CAYQPL010000072.1:15768-17553 GCA_964419395.1 uncultured Phenylobacterium sp.
GCCGTTGTGGGCCAGGGAGACCTCCCCCGGCCTGGCCTTCAGGCCGCCGCCGGTCAGGGCCGCCATGCTGGCCGAGTGGTGCGGGGTGCGGAAGGGCCGCTGGCGGGTCAGTTCGCCCTTGGCGATCAGGCCGGCCACCGAATGGATCATCGAGGTCTCGAGCAACTCGGCCGGCGAGAGCGGCGGCAGGAGGCCCGGCAGGCGCGCGGCCATCATCGACTTGCCCGAGCCCGGCGGCCCCATGAACAGCAGGTTGTGCCCGCCGGCCGCGGCGATCTCCAGGGCCCGCTTGGCGCCTTCCTGGCCCCGGACGTCGCGCAGGTCCGGGACGCGGGCCCCGTCGACGACCGGACCGGCCTGCGGCGCCGAGAGCATCTGCGTCCCGCGGAAATGGTTCACCAGGGCCACGAGGGAGGGCGCGGCGAGGATCTTGGTCTGTCCCGACCAGGCCGCCTCCGCCCCGCAGGCCTCGGGACAGATCAGGCCGAGGTCCAGGGCGCCCGCCGCCACCGCGGCCGGCAGGGCGCCGGCCACCTGGACGATCCGTCCGTCCAGGGAGAGCTCGCCCACCGCCGCCCACCCGGCCAGGGCGTCCGGCGGAATGATCCCCATGGCCGACATGACGGCCAGCGCGATCGGCAGGTCGTAATGGCTGCCCTCCTTGGGCAGGTCGGCCGGGGCGAGATTGACGATGATCCGGCGGGCGGGAAGCGCGAGGCCCAGGCCGGCGAAGGCGGCGCGGACGCGCTCGCGGCTTTCGGCCACCGCCTTGTCGCCCAGCCCGACCACCACGAAGGCTACCGCCCCGCCGGTCAGCTGGACCTCCACGTCGCCGCGGCGGGCCTCCACGCCCTCGAAGGCGACCGTGCCCACTCCGGCCATCATCCGTCCCCCTGCGCGCCTCGGCCGTTCATCCGTCCAGGGCGAATTTATCCACAGACCCGCCCCGTCGCCGGGTCGGACCGCGAACAAATATAGAACGCAAAGAGAAGTTGAGACAATACTGAAACTTTTGCCCCGCCCGGAGCGGGATATCTATGCCCCGGCCCGGATCGCCTCGATACGTTCCCACATGAGGTGGGTCGCGTCCACACCCGTAAATTTCAGGAGCTGCCGCGCACCCGTCGGGGATGTGACGTTGATCTCGGTGAGATAGTCGCCGATCACGTCGATGCCGACGAACAGCAGGCCGCGCCGCTTCAGCTCCGGGCCGATGATGGCGCAGAGCTCGCGGTCGCGGGCGGGCAGGTAGACCGCCTCGGCCCGTCCGCCCACCCGCAGGTTAGAGCGGATCAGGGCGCGGGTGGGGGTGCGGGTGATCGCGCCGACCGGCTCGCCGTCCACCAGCAGGATGCGCTTGTCGCCCTTGGACACCGCCGGAATGAACTTCTGGGCGATCACCGGCTCGCGTCCGATCATCGTGTGCAGTTCCAGGAGGGCGTCGAGGTTCGGATCGTCGGCCATCAGCCGGGCGACGCCCGACCCGCCCCCGCCGTAGAGCGGCTTGAGCACGATGTCGCCGTGATGGGCCCGGAAGGCGTAGATCGCCTCGGGGTCCGAGGTGATCAGGGTCGGCGGCTGCACGCCGGGGAAGGTGGTGACGAAGAGCTTTTCGGGCGCATTGCGCACCTCGGTCGGATTGTTCACCACCAGGGTCTTCGGGTGGATGGCGTCGAGGATGTGGGTGGTGGTGATGTAGGCCATATCGAAGGGCGGGTCCTGCCGCAGCAGGACGCCGTCCATCTCGGCCAGGTCCCGCTGCGCCCAGTCGCCGAAGGCGGCGTG
>CAYQPL010000073.1:0-2861 GCA_964419395.1 uncultured Phenylobacterium sp.
CGCAGGTCGGCCAGCGGCGCGCCAGGAACTACGCGCAGCATCCGCGCGGCGTCGCGCGGGACGGCCGGGCGCAGGGCGATGGCGCTGTCGGGCAGGTCGAAGTCGAAATCGGCGAGTTTCATGAAGCTGCGGTCAAGGCCATGCGAGACCCCGCGCGTCAAGCGCCGCCGCATGCTAGAGCCACGCCATGGGGCTCCTGCGAATCGTCGTCAACCGGGTGCTGGAGGACGTGGCCGTCGCGCTGGCCGCCCTTGCGCTGCTGGCCATGCTGGCCGCGCAAGGCGGCCGCTTCAGCGATCAGCTCGACACCGCCACCCATTTCGCGCCCGTCTTCATCGTCCTGGCCATGATCGCAGCCCTGCTGGCGGCGCTCACCAGGGCGGGCCTCCTGCGCCGGGTGACCCTGGCCTGCGCCGGCCTCGCCGTGGCGCTCGCCTCGGGCCTCATCCTGCCCGAGGTCTTCCGCGACGCCGGCCCCACCGCGGCGGCCGGCGAGGCGGCCACCGTGAAGATCGTCCAGCTCAACAGCTGGAGCGCCCGCAACCAGACCATGGGCGACACGGTCGACTGGATCCTCGCCCAGGACCCCGACATCGTCATCCTGGAAGAAGCCTCCCGCGCCTTCCAGCGGACCTTCCAGCGCCGCGCCGACTATCACAAGACCTGCAATCCGGAAGATCAGTGCGAGGTGGTGATCTACAGCAAGGCGGCGCCGGTCTCCGCCGGCCTGGAGCCGGTGCGGGCGGGCGCCTATTTCCCCTCCACCCGCGCCACCTTCGCGGCCGAGGGCGGCGACTTCACGGTGATCGGCGCCCATTTCACCTGGCCGATCCCGGCCGGGCCGCAGCAGCAGCAGAGCCTGCGGCTGACGACCATGGCCCAGCGTTACGACCGCGACCGGCTGATCGTGGCGGGCGACTTCAACTCCACGCCCTGGTCCTTCACCCTGCGCCGACAGGACGAGGCGCTCGGCCTCCCCCGCCGCGACAAGGCGATGCTGAGCTGGCCGGCCATGGCCTTCTCGCGCTGGAACATCCACATGCCCCTGCCCTTCCTGGCCATCGACCACGTCTATGCCGGCGCGGCCTGGAGGACGGTGAGCGTGGAGCGTGGCCCGGCCCTCGGCTCGGACCACTTTCCCGTGGTGGTGACCCTGGCCCTGTCGGAGGCGGGCGCCTCCGACTGAGCCGGCCGGCCTCAGGCGTCGCCGGCCACGCGCATGGAGACGATCTTGCCCGGACTGCGCGGCGGCTCGCCCTTAGGCAGGGCGTCGACATTCTCCATGCCCTCGGCCACCTCGCCCCAGACCGTGTATTGGCCGTCCAGGAAGCGCGCATCGTCGAAACAGATGAAGAACTGGCTGTTGGCCGAGTTCGGGTTGGGCGTGCGGGCCATGGAGCAGACGCCGCGGACGTGCGGCTCGGGGCTGAATTCGGCCTGCAGGTTCGGCTTGTCCGAGCCGCCCGAACCGGTGCCGGTCGGATCGCCGCCCTGGGCCATGAAGCCGTCGATCACGCGGTGGAAGACGCCGCCGTCGTAGAAGCCTTCGCGGGCCAGTTCCTTGATCCGCGCGACGTGGCCGGGCGCCAGGTCCGGGCGCAGCCGGATGGTCACCGGGCCGGTGTCCAGCGTCATGATCAGGGTGTTTTCGGGATCCATCACTTCACCTCGGAGGGAATCTTCAGGTTGCAGGCCGAGAAGTCGGCCCCATCTTCGGCCCGCTGTTGCGCCACCTGGGCGGCGAACCACGTCCCGGCGGTGTCCACGACGCGGACGTCCGGCCGCTCGGCGGCCGGCATGTCAGCCAGAATGCGCACGCGCTCCATGCGATCCTGCGGATCGGCGACCGGTTCGCCGGTCTTGATCGCGCGGACGACCTCCAGCCCGTCGATCACGCGGCCGAACGCCGTGTAGCGCTTCTCCAGCGAGGGATAGGCCTGGCGCATGAGGAAGAACTGGCTGTTGGCGGAATCGTCCTCGGAGCCCCGCGCCATGCCCGCCACGCCGGGGCAGAAGAGCGGCCAGCCGGTGATCTTGCCGTCCACCGTCATGGCCATCAGCATCGGGCTCTGCGGCATCACCGGTACGGCGCCGACGAAGCCGGTCTGGCTGGAGCCGGAATCGGCCACTTTCACGAAGGCGTCGGACGCCCCGCGCCGGAAGGTGAATTCCGCGGCGATGTCGGGCAGGTCCGAGCCGCCCTCGCCCGTATCGAGCGGATCGCCCGTCTGGGCCATGAAGAGGTCGATGACGCGGAAGAAGCTGCGCCCGTCATAGAGACCCTGGCGCGTCAGCGTGCGGATACGATCCACGTGGGCCGGCGCCACGCGCGGCTCCAGCTCCACCAGGATGCGGCCCTTGTTCGTGTCGATGACGAGCACGTTCTCAGGATCCGGCGTCCGCCAGTCCTGCGGCCCGGGCGCAGGCGCCGGCGGCGGCTCGGGCGGGATGTTCTGGCGCTGGGCCACGGCCGGCGCGGCCGCCAGGGTCGCCGCCACGGCGGCGAGAAGCAGGGTGCGGATCATGGGATCACTCGTAATAGGCCGCAGCCTCGACCGCCAGCCCGTCCAAACCGAAGCGGAGAACCTCGACCACCTCGCCGCCCGTACGCGAGCTGTGATAGCGCAAGGCCAGGGCGTCGGGGCTCTTCAGGACGCTCCTGAGCGTGAACTGGAGGTCAGGCGCCCGCTTCAGCGCCTCGCCCCAGTAGGCCGCGAGCGCCGCCTTGCCGACCACGCGCCCGCTGTCATCGCCGGTGACCCGCGCCGCGGCGGGACTGACGAAGACGATGTCCTCGGCGTAGTGCGACAGGATGGCCGGCAGGTCGTGGGCGTTCCAGGCTTCAATCCAGGCCCGGGCGA
>CAYQPL010000073.1:2871-11094 GCA_964419395.1 uncultured Phenylobacterium sp.
CCTCGGCCTGCGGCGTCAACGGGCCACCTTGGCCAGCAGGGCGTCCTTCACCCGCGGGCTGACGAACTTGGTCACCTCGCCGCCCAGCACGGCGATCTCCTTGACCAGGCGCGAGGCGATCGCCTGGTGCCGCGGATCGGCCATCAGGAAGACCGTCTCGATCTCGCGATCGAGCTGCTGGTTCATGGCCGTCATCTGGAACTCGTATTCGAAGTCCGCCACGGCGCGCAGGCCGCGGACGATGACGCCGGCGCCCACCTGGCGGGCGAACTGCAGGGTCAGCCCCTCATAGGGCTGGACGTCGATCTCCGCTCCGTCGGCGGCCAGATGCTCGGTTTCGGCCCGGATGATCGCCACCCGCTCCTCCAGCGAGAAGAGCGGGCCCTTGCCGGCGTTGATCGCCACGCCGATGACCAGCTTGTCCACCAGCTTGACGGCCCGGCCGATGATGTCGGTGTGGCCGTTGGTGATCGGATCGAACGTGCCCGGGTAGAGCCCGATGCGGGTCATGGCGTTTCCCCGTTTTTCCCTTGGTTCCCTCGGCTTTCGCCGCGCGCTGCGGCGAAAGCAAGCCCTAATGCCCGGCCGGTCAGGCCTCGCCGTCCTCTTCGCCGCTGTCCTCGTCCAGGTCGGCGTCGTCGGCCTCTCCGGCGGGTTCGGCCAGCCGCTCGACCGAGACCACGTGCTCGTCGGGGGCGGTGCGGAAGATGGTGACCCCCTGGGTGTTCCGTCCGGCGATGCGGATCTGGGACACCGGCGTGCGGATCAGCTGGCCCTGGTCGGTGACCAGCAGGATCTCGTCGCCGTCCTCTACCGGGAAGGAGGCGGTCAGGCGACCGCCGCGCTTGGTCAGATCCTGGGCCATCAGGCCCTGGCCGCCCCGGCCGGTGCGACGGAAGTCGTAGGCCGAGCTGCGTTTGCCGAAGCCCTCAGACGAGACGGTGAGGATGAACTCCTCGGCCGCGCCCAGGGTTGCGATGCGCTCGACCGACAGGGTCATGTCGCCGCCCTCGGCCTCCTCCTCGTCGCCGGCGTCCGGCGCGGCAGGCTCGTCGGCTTCGCCCGACGCGGCGGCTCGGATGGCGGTGGCGTGCTTCAGATAGGCCGCGCGCTCGGCCGGCGTCGCCGCCACGGAGCGCAGGATGGCCATGGAGATGACGCTGTCGCCCTCGCCCAGGCGAACGCCGCGCACGCCGGTGGAATCGCGGCTGGCGAAGACGCGGACATCGCCCACCGAGAAACGGATACAGCGGCCGGCCGCCGTGGTCAGCAGCACGTCCTGGTCGGCCCGGCAGACGGCCACGCCGACGATGGCGTCGCCCTCGTCCAGCTTCATGGCGATCTTGCCGTTGCGGTTGATCTGCACGAAGTCCGACAGCTTGTTGCGCCGGACATTGCCCGAGCGCGTCGCGAACATGACGTCGTACTGATCCCAGCTCGCCTCGTCCTCCGGCAGGGGCAGGATGGAGGTGATGCTCTCGCCCTGCTCGATGGGCAGCAGGTTGACGAAGGCCTTGCCGCGGGAGTTCGGGGCGCCGACCGGCAGGCGCCAGACCTTCAGCTTGTAGACCTTGCCGCCGGAGGAGAAGAACAGGACCGGCGTGTGGGTGTTGGCCGAGAAGACGCGGGTGACCACGTCCTCGTCCTTCATGGACATGCCCGAACGCCCCTTCCCGCCCCGGTGCTGGGTGCGGTAGGTGGCCAGCGGCGTGCGCTTCACATAGCCGGAGTGGGTCACCGCGATGACCATGTCCTCGCGGGCGATGAGGTCCTCGTCCTCCATGTCGCCGCCGCCCTCGAGGATCTCGGTGCGGCGCGGCACGGCGAAGGCGTCCTTCACCGCGATCAGCTCCTCACGGACGATGCCCATGATCCTGTCGCGGGAGGCGAGGATCTCGAGATAGCCGCGGATGGCCCCGGCCAGTTCGCCCGCCTCGCCGAAGATCTCGTCGCGGCCCAGGCCCGTCAGGCGCGACAGCGTCAGGGCCAGGATGGCGCGGGCCTGCTCCTCGGTCAGCCGGATCTGATTGCCGTCCACCAGCACGGTGCGCGGGTCGGCGATCAGGTCGACGAGGGGCATCATGTCGCCGGCCGGCCAGGCCTTGGCCGTCAGGCGCTCACGCGCCTCGGCCGGGTCCTTCGACGAGCGGATGATGTGGATGACCTCGTCGATATTGGCCACGGCGATGGCCAGGCCGACCAGGACGTGGCCGCGGTCGCGGGCCTTGGAGAGCTCGTACTTGGTCCGGCGGACGACCACCTGTTCGCGGAAGTCCACGAAGGCGACGATCAGGTCGCGCAGGTTCATTTCCCGCGGACGGCCGCGGTCGAGCGCCAGCATGTTGACCGCGAAGGACGACTGCAGGGCGGTGTAGCGATAAAGCTGGTTCAGCACGACGTCGGGCGTGGCGTCGCGCTTCAGCTCGACGACGACGCTCATGCCGTCGCGGTCGCTCTCGTCGCGCAGGTCGGCGATGCCCTCGATGCGCTTCTCGCGGACCAGTTCGGCGATGCGTTCGACGAGCGCGGCCTTGTTCACCTGGAACGGCAGGGCCGTGATGACGATGGCCTCGCGGTCCTTGCGGATCTCCTGGATCGTCGCCTTGCCGCGCGTGACGACAGAGCCGCGGCCGGTCAGCAGCGCCTGGCGGGCGCCGGTGCGGCCCATGATCTCGCCGCCGGTCGGGAAATCCGGCCCCGGCACGATGTCGGCCAGTTCCTCGAGGCTGACCTCGGGATTGTCGATGAAGGCCGTGCAGGCGTCGATCACCTCGCCCAGATTGTGGGGCGGGATGTTGGTGGCCATGCCGACGGCGATGCCGCCGGCGCCGTTGACCAGCAGGTTCGGGATGCGCGACGGCAGGACGGCCGGCTCGTGCTCGGACCCGTCATAGTTCGGCTTGAAGTCGACCGTGTCCTTGTCGAGATCGGCCAGCACCGACATCGAGGCCCGCGTCAGCCGGCATTCGGTGTAGCGCATGGCCGCCGGCGGGTCGTTGTCCACCGAGCCGAAGTTGCCCTGGCCGTCGATCAGCAGCAGGCCCATGGAGAAGGGCTGCGCCATGCGTACGAGCGTCATGTAGATCGCCGCGTCGCCGTGCGGGTGATACTTACCCATCACGTCACCGACCACGCGGGCCGATTTCACGTAGCCGCGGTCGGGCGTATGCCCCTGCTCGTTCATCGAGAACAGGATGCGGCGGTGCACCGGCTTCAGACCGTCGCGCGCGTCCGGCAGGGCGCGGCTGACGATCACGCTCATGGCGTAATCGAGATAGGAGCGCTTGAGCTCGTCCTCGATGGCGATTGGGGCGACGCCCCCGCGCCGGCCGTCATCCGGTGGGGTATGAGAGTCGTCAGTCAAAGTGGGGAAATGCCGTCAGAATCGGACACGAAACACGAATTGAGGTGTTAGCATCCCCGGAAGGCTGAGCCAACTTCGGCCCCCCCGACCCGTTCGCGTTCCCGGAAGGTGACTCCCATGAAGCTCCTCGCCCCCGCCCTCGCCGCCGCCCTTCTCGCCAGCAGCGCGGCCCTCGCCGCCGACATCGGCGCCCAGAAGACGGTGGAGATGAAGAACAACGCCGGAGAGACGATCGGCGAGGCGACCCTGACCGAGGCGCCGAAGGGGGTGGTCCTGCGTCTGGAGGTCTCCGGACTGACGCCGGGCTGGCACGGCCTCCACTTCCACGAGAAGGGCGACTGCTCGAAATCGGACTTCACCTCGGCCGGCGGCCACGTCCACACCGAGGCGAGCATGGTGCACGGCCTGCTGAACCCCGACGCCAACGAGGCCGGCGACCTTCCGAACCTGCATGTCGGCGCCGACGGCAAGGGTGTCGTCGAGCTCTTCAGCACCTATGTGTCGCTCGACGGCCAGAGCGGCCGGGCGGCCCTGCTGGACGAGGACGGCGCGGCGGTGGTGATCCACGCCGGTCCCGACGACCACAGGACGCAGCCCATCGGCGGCGCCGGCGCCCGGGTGGCGTGCGGCGTGATCGCCGGCTGCGCCCGAGGCGGGACGCCCTGCGCCTGGCCGACGGACAGCATCCGTTCAGGTCCAAAGGCTTAGAAGGGCGTCCTGACGTCCCTTAGGAAGGTATCGATGAAGCGTATCCTGTCCCTCGCACTTGCGGCCGCCGCCGTGGCCGGTCCGGCCGGCGCAGCCGAGGGGATCCTGCCCGGCTACTGGGAGAGCACCAATCGCGTGCTCTCGCCCATCCGCACCAAGGACGTGGAGCGTCGCTGCATCACGCCCGAGGAGGTGGAGAAGTTCATGATGGGGCCGAGCAACCGGCACTATAAGTGCACCTATCCGGTCCGCTCCTTCGCGAACGGCAAGATCCTGCTCAAGGGCACCTGCGTCAGCAAGAAGGGCCGCGAGGTGGAGGTGTCCGGCCAGGGCGCCTTCACGCCGACCAGCTTCAACCTGACCGCCAACATCGCCACCACCTTCGCCGGCATCCCCATCTCCGGGCGGGCCAGCACGGAGGCGCGCCGCATCGGCGATGTCTGTCCGGCCAAGCCGACCGAGGATTCCGGAGAGTAAGTCCGCCCGTCGCCCGCGGGGTCATTGTCCCGCCGCATGCGGCGGGGCATAAGGCGGCGTGCCCCCGCCGCCCTTCTTCCGCCCGTCCGCCACGCCCTCGCGGCGTGAAGAGGTCGCCGCCTATCTGCAGGCCAGGCGCGCCTGGCGCACGGCCCTCATCGTCTTCGTCGCCGTCCTGGCGGGTCTGGCGGCGGCCTATTTCGCCCGCCTGTGCGACGCGGCGATGGAGCTGCACGCCCGCCTCTACGAATGGTCGCCGGCCTTCACCCTGTCGCTGCTGCCGATCGGCTTCGCCACGGCCGTCTGGCTGACCCGCCGGTTCGCGCCGGAGGCGGCCGGCAGCGGCATTCCCCAGGTGATCGCCGCCGCCGAGCAGCGCTGGCGGGGCCGCTGGGGCGGCCGGCGCGTGACCCTGCGCACCGCCGCCTGGAAGGTGGTCATGGCCGCCTGGCTCCTGCTGTGCGGCGCCTCGATCGGCCGCGAGGGACCCACCGTGCAGGTGGTCGCCGGCGTCATGCGCACCCTGACCCGCGGCCTGAAGGGCGGGCCCGGACGGCGCGCCATGATCATCGCCGGCGGCGCCGCGGGCGTCGCCGCGGCCTTCAACACCCCCATCGCCGGCGTCGTCTTCGCCTTCGAGGAACTGGCGCGCAGCTTCGAGCGGCGCACCCACACGACGGTGATCCTGGTGGTCGTCGTCGCCGGCTTCACCGCCTATGCGCTGCAGGGCGACTACGCCTATTTCGGGACGCTCAGCGGCCAGACCGACCTGCGGGCGGCCTGGCTCGCCGCACCGGTGATCGGAGTGATCAGCGGGCTGGCCGGCGGAGTGTTCTCGCGTCTACTGGCCTTCGTCATCGGACCGGGCGAGAACCCGATCGCCCGCTGGCGCCAGGCCCGGCCCGTGGTCTTCGCCTTCCTGTGCGGACTGGTGGCGGTCGGGGCCGCCCTGATCTCCGGCGGCGTCACCTTCGGCGCCGGCTATCTCGAGGCGCGGGCGCTCCTGCATGGCGACGGCGGCGGGGGCCTGAACCTGGCGGTGTGGAAGTTCGTGGCGAGCCTGGCCGCCGCGGTGTCCGGCGCGCCCGGCGGCATCTTCGCGCCGTCGCTCGCCACCGGGGCCGGCATCGGCTCGGCCCTGTCGGAGAGCTTCCTGGCCTTCGCCGGCCGCGACGCCGTGGTCCTCGGCATGGCCGGCTATCTCTCCGGCGTCGTCCAGGCGCCGCTGACCAGCGCCGTCATCCTGATGGAAATGACCCGCGATCCGGGGCTGGTGGCGCCCCTGATGCTGACCTCGCTGCTGGCCCGCTGGGTGTCGGGCCTGATCATGCCCCAGCCGATCTACCACGTGCTGGCCGACAGTTGGCGGCTGACCCCGACGCACAGGGGCCGCTAGCTCGGCTCCGCAAGACCCAGGCGGCGCATGAGACGCCGCGCGTCGCCCGGCGCGGCGCAGCCGATATCGTTGTCGAAATAGGCGAAGACCGCCCGCCCCGCGTCGCGCCAGGCGGCGATCTGTTCGGCCCAACGGTCGAGTTCGCGGTCGCCGTAAGACCCGCTGTAGCGCCCGCCTGGACCATGGCCCCGCACATAGGCGAAGGGCGCCGTGGCGAGCCAGGGCGCCGGCGCGTGATGATGATCGGAGACGCAGAGGGCCACGCCGTGCCTGCGGAGAAGGTCGAACACCTCGTCCACGTACCAGGCGGGATCGCGGAACTCGACCACGTGCCGGCGGTCCCCGGGCAGCAGCGCGAGGAAGTCGGCCAGCCGCGGCAGGTCGGGCCGCATCTGGGGCGGCAGCTGGAACAGGCCGGGGCCCAGCTTGTCGCCGAGGGCCGACATGGGCGCATAGATTCGCCGCAGCGACTCCTCGGGCTCGCGCAGCCGCTTCATGTGGGTGAGGAAACGCGAGGCCTTCCAGGCGAAGACGAAGCCCGCCGGCGTGGCTTCGCGCCATCGGGCGACCGACGCCTGGGTGGGCAGGCGGTAGAACGTGCCGTTGAGCTCCGCCGTCGCGAACCGCCCGGCGTAGAATTCGAGCCAGCGCTTCTGCGGCAGGTCCTCAGGGTAGAAGGCGCCGCGCCAGGGCTTGTACACCCAGCCCGACGTCCCGATCCGGACCTCGCTCATCGGCAGCCGCCTCCCAGCCGCAGGCGCCGAAGCGCCCGCCATTGGTCAGCAGAACGGCGCTGACGCGCCGCCGATCCCCTGCCCTTTCGCCTAGAACGGAATCTCGTCGTCGAGATCGGCGGAGAAGTCCTCGCGCGGGCCGGACGAGGTGTTGCGCGGGCCCGACGAGGAGAAGCCGCCGCCATAGCCGCCGCCGCCCTCGTCATCGCCGCCGCCGCGGCCGTCGAGCATGGTCAGTTCGCCGCGGAACTTCTGCAGCACGACCTCGGTGGAATAGCGCTCCTGCCCCGACTGGTCGGTCCACTTGCGGGTCTGGATGGCGCCTTCGATATAGACCTTCGAGCCCTTGCGCAGGTAGTTCTCCGCCACCTTCACCAGGTTCTCGTTGAAGATCACCACCCGGTGCCACTCGGTGCGCTCCTTGCGCTCGCCTGAGGAGCGGTCGCGCCAGGTCTCCGAGGTGGCCACGCGCAGATTGGCCACCCGATCGCCGCTGCCCAGCGAACGGATTTCCGGATCGGCGCCGAGATTGCCGACGAGAATGACCTTGTTGACGCTGCCCGCCATGTGGATGTCCTTGAAAACTGCCTGTTGAATGAAACAGGGGCCAGCCGCAACGCTAGCCCCTGAGGCCGGCGCGATCAACGCCGGCGTTCTTCCTACGTTCCAGACCGAGGCTACTGCATCGGCATGGCGCCCGGCACGGCCAGGCGGCCGTCGCCCGTCCGCACCAGGGCGAGATAGCGGTTCTGCTCCAGCGAGGGCGCCGTGAAGATGCCTTCCGGCTGCAGGAACAGGAAGTTGCCCTGATAGGCGCCGACCAGGGTCCGCTGCGACCCGCCCATGGCGAGGAAGCGGACGCGGATGGCCTCCAGGGCGGCCGCGCAGTGCTCCAGGTCCGGCTGCGCCCCGGGAACCCGATTGTACTTCAGCTCGCCCTCCGGCGAGCGCGTCACGTGATAGCAGACGCCGCGGTCGCCGGGCGGAAGGGTGCGCTTCTGGCAGGCCGCGAGCGCGAGGGCGCACGCGCCCAGAAGGATGGCGGTTCGGAACATGGGCGGATGCTACACCGGCTTCGTGGCGGCGGCGAGGCGTCAGCCGATCGCCGGGATGGCGCAGCCGGGCCCCTGCTCCGCCAGGGTGCGGAACCGGCGGTTGTCGGCCGAAACCTCGACGCGGCCCGGCACCAGGCGCAGGGTCTGCTGCATCCAGCGGCCATAGGTCGCCGAGCCCGAAGGCTCGCAACGGCCGGCGAAGAGGGACTGGACGCAGGCGTTGAGCGTCAGGTCGCCGGGCATGCGCCGCCATTCCCCGCCGGCGTAGCGCCAGCAGGCGCCGGCCGGGGCCTGGGGCTGGGCGTCGACATTGGGCAGGGTCGAGGGCGTGGGGGCCGGGCCCGAGGGCGCGGGCGCGGCCGGGGCGACGACGGGCTCCACCGGCGGCGGCAGCGGGGTCAGCACCGTGCCGGCCTGGTCGGCGGCGGCCAGGGCGCCGGTCTCGTCCACCCCGACATCGGGGTCGTCCTCATGGTCGGGATGGCGCAC
>CAYQPL010000073.1:11104-17282 GCA_964419395.1 uncultured Phenylobacterium sp.
CCGGTGGCGACGCCGTTGCGCTTGGCGCACTCGGCCAGGGTGATGTCGCCCACGAACTGGCCGTTCACGAAGCAGCGCAGAGGCCGCGCCGGATCGAGCCGCCCCTCCTCCATGTCCACGGTCTCGACCACCAGTCCGCCCTTGGAGGCGGGCGGCGGCGGATCGGGCGCGTCGTCCTTGTCGCCGCCCATGATCGCGACCGCGATGCCCATGCCCGCCAGGAGGGCGAGCGCGCCCCCGATCAGGGCGAGGACGGTTCGGCGGTCGTTCAGGAAGTCCATGGAGCCTCACAAGCGATGGCCGCCCCAGCCCGGGCCGGCGAGGCCGGACGGTGGTCCGCGCCACAATCGCGGGGCTCTAGACCGCGCCCGCGACGGTTTCAAGAATGAGACTTAGCCGCCGCCGGTCAGGCGGTCGAGGGCGGCCTGGTAATTGGCGATCTGGTTGGTCAGGTAGGCCGGCGCCTTGCCGCTCGCGGCCTCGCGTTGCCGCAGCACGCTTTCCGGCGTCGCGGCCTTCTCCAGGTCCTTGTAGATGGTCCGGATGATCCCCTGGGCGGAGGTCAGCTCGGCCAGGGCGTGGCGGACGTCCTCGGGCGTGTCCAGCTTGATGCCGGTGTGCATGTTGAGGCCGTAAAAGGTGTTCTTGCCGTCGGCCGAGACGGTCTTGCCGTCCTCGAACCGGGTCGCCCGCAGAAGCCCCTCGCTCAGGCCGAGCACCGAGAGCGCGTCCTGCCCTTCCTTGCCGGGCGTCAGCTCGATCAGGCTGCGGTCGTTCAGCGGCTTGATCTGCAACGTGCGGACGCCGTTGCTGACGGCGATCTCCACCTTGACCTGGAAGCCGGTGGCGCGGCGGATCTTCAGGCTCAGGCTTTCCAGCGTCTCGTCGCGTCCGATCTCGACGGCCTTGGCCCGGCCGCCATTGGCGCTGATGTAGAAGTGGTCGCCCTCCCGCAGGGAGCTGACGGCGGTCAGCTTGGAGGAGTCCTTGAAGTCGATGGTTCCCGACGGGAGCCCCAGCCGGTCGAGGACGCTGGCGCCCTGTTGGGCGACGGCGATCGCCCCCGGCGTCGCGAATCCGCCCTGCCCTGTGAACTGCTGCTGCCAGACGACCGAACCGGCCCCGATGTCGAGCTGGGCGACGAAGCCGTCGGCCTCGCCCCGGGCGGTGAGCCCCGGCAGGGCGCCGTCGGCCGAGCCGGTGATCCAGACCTGGCCGCCGGAGACGGCCAGCCCCGCGGCCTTGTCGTCGCCCGCCCCGCCATAATAGGCGACGGCGTCGGTCGGCGCGCTCGACAGGTCGGCGGACACCTGGGCGGCGAAGGCGTCCATGCCCCCGGCGTGCCCGCGGGTCACGGTCCCGGCGGCCAGGGCGGCGTTGCGCGTCGAGCCGACGAGCACGACCTGGTCGCCGTTCATGGCCAGGCCTTCGAGGGTTCCGCCCTGCAGATCGCCCAGATCGCGCTGGGCCACCTGCACGGGCGAGCCGCTGGAGATGTCGAAGCGCCGCAGCACGGCCCGGCCGTCCTCGACGCTGGCGGTGACGAGGTGGTCGCCGTCGACCACCAGGCCGGCGGGCCGGTCGTCGGCGCTGGTCCCGAACGACTGGGTGAACTTCGCCTCCGGCTGGCCCTTGGCGTTCAGGCCGAAGGCCTCGACATAGGAGTCCCAGCCGCCCAGGGCGGTGGTCCCGGGCATGGAGGTCTTGGAGCGGCCGGACACATAGACCGTTCCGTCGGCGCCGAAGGCGATCTCGCTGGCCTCGTCGTCCTGGCGCGAGCCCCGCCGGGCGGTCCACAGCTCCTCTCCGTCGTCGTTGAAGACGGTCACGAAGCTGTCCGTACGGTCGGCGAGCGCGGGGGTGGAGCCTGAGTTCAGCGGCCCCTCGACGGCGCCGCTGAGCTTCCCGGTCACCCGGCCGGCGACGGCCACCTTGCCGTCGGCCGAAACGGCCAGGGCCAGGCCCTCGGCCTCGTCGGAGGCGCCCAGGACCCGCGAATAGACGAGGTTGCCGGCCGAATCGTACTTCAGCAGGGCGACGTCGCGCTCGCCCTTGATCCCCTGCCCGTCCACGGCGCCGGTGACATCGGCCAGCATGTAGACCGCCCCGTCGGGCCCTACCTGGGTGGCGCGGACGGTGTCGACATTGCCGTCGAGGGCCTTGGCGAAGACCCGTCCCTCGACCCAGTTCGCTTCACCGCTCTTCTGCTGAGGCCCGGCGACCGTCGAGGTGTCGGCCTGGAACTTCAGGAGCTGGTTGAACTCGGCGCTGTCCTTGGTGTCGGGCTTGCCGTCCGGGTCGGGATCGCCGGCCTTCTGCGCCAGATAGATGGCCGGCGCCGTCTGGACCGCGGTGAAACTCACCGTCTCGGTCATGTCGCTCTTGATCTTGAGCGCCCAGCTGTCTTCGCCGGCGGGCAGCTTGACGCTCTTGCCGCCCACCTGGATCGAGCGTTCCTCGCCAGGAATCCGCTCCTGACCGAGACGGGTCGTGACGCCGGCGGCCTGAAGCTTGCCGTTGATGTGGTTGATGACGTTGGCCAGGGTCCGCGGCTGGCCGCCCATCTCCGCCAGGTCGATGGCGACGTCGACCGTGGTGCTGACCTGCTTGATCGAGATGTTGAAACGGACGTCGCCCTCGAAGCCCGGCACGACCGTCGAGGCCGAACCGGTCACCAGGGGGGCGGTCACGTATTCGTAGTTGGCGCGCGGCACGCCCACCTTGGACTTGGCCTTGTCGGAGACCTCCGCGAAGCCGAGGCGGATCTGCTCGAACTTGGCGGCGTCCACATAGGAGGCCACCTCGGACATGCCGCGCTCGAAGGCGCTGGTCAGGCGGGCCTTGTCGAAGCTGGTCAGGTTGTTGGCCTGCATCTTCTCGGCGATGGCCGTCAGCGTGCCGAGCCCCTGGTACATCGCGAAGAGCTTCTTGTAGTCGGAGCTCGCGCCGGAGAGATCGAGGCTGGCCGCCCCCTCGTCGATGAACTTCTTCCCCTGCAGCGCCTCGCGCAGCAGCTTGCTCGAATCGACCTTCTCGGCCGCCGGAGACCAGGGCGCGGTGGGCGCGTACTTCCGGGTCACGCCGCCGGAGCCGGACGCGGCCGCGCCGCCCAAGCCGGTCAGCTTGGACTGGTAGTAGTTCACCAGCAGGCTCGAATCGAAGCTGATCACGCAGCAGATCCTTTCGGCGGACACGCGCCCGCGCGTCCATGCTGCGCCCCAAGCCCTTACGACCCGTTAAGCGCCACCATGAGAAAAGGCCCGGATCGCGCCTTGCGACCCGGGCCTTTTCCAGACGCCCCGTCTTGAACTTGTGTCCGCTCGCCTACTGGAAGAGCGAAAGGATGACCTGCGGCGCCTCGTTGGCGATGGAGAGCGCCTGGGCGCCGAGCTGCTGCTGCACCTGGAGCGCCTGCAACCGGGCGCTTTCCTTGGCGAGGTCGGCGTCGACCAGGTTGCCCACGCCGGCGGTGAGCACGTCGGTCAGCTTGTCGACGAACTTGTTGTGCGCCTCGATCTGCTTGGCCTGGGCGCCGAGGCTGCCCAGCGAGGCGTTCACATTGCCGATCGAGGCGTCCAGCTGGGTGAGGATCCCCGTGGCCAGCGTGCTGGTGGAGATGGAGGCCGTCGACGGAATGGTCAGGATCGCGCCGCCCAGCGACAGGTTCTGGGTGGACAGGGTGATGTAGGCGTTGGCGTCGGCGTTGGCCAGGAAGCGGATCGCGCCGCCGGCCGAGCCGTCGAGGATGTTCGCGCCGTCGAACTCGGCGTTCTCGACCACCTGGGTGATCTGGCGGAGGATCGACTTGAAGTCGTCGTCCAGCGCCTGGCGCGCCTGGGCGTCGAGCGAGGTGTCCATCGCCCCGACGACCTTCTCCTTCAGCTGCACGAGCAGGTCGGAGACCGACTCGCCGGCGGCCATGGAGACTTCGGAGATCGATTGGGCCCGGTTGAGGCTCATCTTCACCGCGCCGAGGGCGCCGATGTCCGCACGCTGTCCCTGAGCGATCGACCAGACCGAGGCGTTGTCCTTGGCGTTGCCGATCTTCAGCCCGGTGTTGATCCGGTTCTGAACATCCGACAGCTCGTCGTTCGTCTTGTTCAGGTTCTGCAGTGCGACCAACGCAGACTTGTTGGTGTGAACGCTGATCGCCATGCCCGGACCTCCTTCGTCGGCCGCCGCCCCGTTCGCATTTCCATAGAGCGAGTCGCGGGGTGCTGTTCGAGGGGGAAGCTATGGAATCATGGTGTCCAGATGGTTAACGCCCAAACGGCGGCGCCCGCCGCGCCCGGGGCGAGACGGTTGAAAGGACTCGGTTTCCCTGGACCCGGAACCGGGCCTGCAGGTCAGGCGCGGGCGCTGACGACGTCGCCGACTTCGTAGTCGGGGTCTTCGCGCAGCTTCAGCACCTCTTCGCGGGGAATCTGGGAGACCACCTCGCCGGTGCGGCGGTCCACGGTCTTGTAGACATAGGCGCCGTGGTCGGGGGCTTCCTCGATGATCAGCCGCAGGTCGGCCTGTTCCGTCTTCTGGACCGCCCACTCCGGCGGCGGGGGATCGTTGGCCCGCACCGCATTCGGCGGCGACCGGTCGAGACTGACGGAGGTCGTGGCCGCCACAGCCGCCACTCTGTTTTCCATGTCATCTGCCGGGACGTTTCTGTCGCCGGCCTCCCTTCAAGTGAAACCCGAACGGCGGGGAGGTCGCCCTCCCCGCCGCCAAGGTCCGGCCGCGGTAGGTGAAGCCCGCGGCCGGGCTTCCGTTAGCGGAAGAGACCCAGGAGCGTGGAGCTCGAGGAGTTGGCGATCGACAGCGCCTGGATGCCCAACTGCTGCTTGGTCTGCAGCGACTGGAGACGGGCGCTTTCCTTGGCCAGATCGGCGTCGACGAGGTTGCCCACGCCGGCCTCGATCGTGTCCTGCAGCTTGCCGACGAAGTCGAAGTGCGAGGCCAGGGCCTTGGAGCCCGTACCCAGCTTCGACAGGGCCGACGAGACGTTGGCGATCGAGGTGTTGATCGTGGCGATCATGGCCGCCGCGGTCGACTGGGTGGCGATCGAGCTGGTCGCCGTCACCGAGACGTTGCCGCCGCCGAGCGACAGGTTCTGAGCCGCCACCGTGATCTTGTTCTGACCGTCGGCGCTCGCCAGGGCGGCGACCGTCGTCGGCGTGGAACCGGTGATCATGTTGGCGCCGTTGAACTCGGCGTTGTCCACCACCTTGGTGATCTGGTCGCGCAGGGCCTTGAAGTCGTCGTTCAGGGCGGTGCGGCTGGCGGAGTCGAGGGTGGTGTCCGCCGCGGCCAGGGCCTTTTCCTTCATCTGAAGGAGCAGGTCCGAGACGCTTTCACCGGCCGACAGGGCCACGTCCACGGTCGAGATGGAGCGCTGGAGGCTCTCCTTGACCGCGTTCAGCGCGCCGGCTTCCGAACGCTGGTTTTGGGCGATGGCCCAGATGGCGCCGTTGTCCTTCGCGCTGGCGACCTTCAGGCCCGTGTTGATGCGGGACTGAACCGTCGACAGTTCGCCGTTGGTCTTGTTGAGGTTTTGCAGGGCGACCATGGCCCCGACATTGGTGTTAACGCTGTTCATGCGCTTTCCGTCCTTATTCTCAAGGAAACCGGCGTCGTTTTGACAGCCGGGGGCGTTTTGCCCGGAAGACATGGCAGCAACGCCCGGGCCAAGGCGGCCGCAGAGCGACGCCCGTCCCAAGCATTTGAAATGACTACGTTATATGCCTGTTAGGCACGTTTGGGCCCGGCAGATCCTGCCGAGCGCCCCTCGGGCCTGCACTTTTTGCCCACCCCTGGCCGGCAAAAGGCGCCGGGCCGACCTTGCCCGGTGAAAAGTCTGCCGGACGGCGCACAAGGCGCCGCCCGGCCTCAAGACGTTAACGGAACAGGGACAGCACCGTGCCCGACGACTGGTTGGCGATGGAGAGCGCCTGGATGCCCAGCTGCTGCTTGGTCTGCAGCGACTGGAGCTTTGCGCTTTCTTTCGCCAGGTCGGCGTCGACCAGGTTACCCACACCGGCGTCGATCGAGTCCTGCAGCTTGCCCACGAACTCCAGGTGCGAAGACAGCGCCTTCGAACCCGTGCCCAGCTTCGACAGAGCGGCCGAAACATTGGCGATCGAGGTGTTGATCGTGGCGATCATGGCCGCCGCGGTCGACTGGGTGG
>CAYQPL010000074.1:0-15406 GCA_964419395.1 uncultured Phenylobacterium sp.
CACAGAAGATGGAGGTGGACGTGGAGGTGGCGGGGGAAGTGGAGGTGGAGGTAGAGATGGAGCAGTCCGACAGCGACGACGACGCTGGGGAGGAGGCTCCGACGCCCCCCGGCGACGTCGCACTCGCTGCGCTCGGCGCGGCCGTGATAGGCGGCGATGGCGGCCAGCGCCGTCAGGTTTGTTGCGTAGGCCAGCGCGTTCTTCGCCCGCTGGCTGGTCTCGATCATGTTGACCGCCTGGCCGAACAGGAAGACGCCGTCCAGCGGGGCCGTCTCGGCCAGCATGCCGGCCATCATCGCCGCGCGGATGGTCCCGTAGCTCTCGCCCAGCACATATTTCGGCGAGGCCTCGCGGCCGTTGGCCTTGCTCCAGGCGAGCACGAAGTCGGAGACGGCGCGGGCGTCGCCGAGGACCGAATAGGCGTCCTCGCGGCTGCCGCCGGCCAGGACCCGGGAGAAACCCGTCTCCGGCGGGTCGATCATGACGATGTCGGCCACGTCCAGGACGCACTCGGCGTTGTCCACCGTCTGCGGCGCAGGCTCCGGCGCCTCGAGATCCTGGGCCACGAGGATCCGCTTCGGCCCCAGGGCGACCATGTGCAGGGTCGCCGACGAACTGCTGGGGCCGCCGTTGAAGGCGAACAGAACGGGGCGCCGGGCCTTGTCCACGCCTTCGCGCACATAGGCGGTGGTGACGAAACGCACCGCCGGCGCGCCGGTCTCGTTCATCACCAGGGTCTCGCCGACCGTGGCGACATAGCGCACGCGCTCGCCGTTGAAGACGCCCTGGTGACGCGTCACGAAAGGCGGAGCGGCCGGCTGGGCGACGACGCGGCCCGCCGCCGCCAGGCCTGCGGCCGCCGTGGCCGTGGTGAGCATTTGCCGCTTGGTGATCGACGCCATGATCCGCCCCTTTTTCGTCCGCTGCGCCAGATTAGCGACCGGCGCCCGGCATTTCCTTTCGAACAGTCGCGCCGCATCGACGCTCCCCGCATAGGATATGCGGCGTCGAAGCGCGGGTGTGCATCACCCATGCGGGCCCTTTGAGGCGCCGCCGCCAGTTCGAATAGAAATGCCTGGTCTCGCAGGTAGGATGATGCGCAGTGGGTTGCCGTCGTGGGCGGGGGAAGTTCGAACCATGTCGATGCGCAGTTTCGCCCTGGCCGCGGCGCTTGTCCTTGCCGGACCGGGGAGCTTCGCCTCCGCCCAACCGGCGCCGACACCGGCCGTTCGCACGCCGCAGGTCGCAGAGACCCGTCATGCCGGACGCTTCAACGGCGCGGATATCGGCTACCGCGCTCTGGTCTCCGAAACCTTCCTGGCCGACGCCGACGGCGCGCCGGCCGCTTCGGTGGTGACGACGGCCTATTTGCGCGAGGGCGTGGACGCCGCCGCCCGTCCGATCATGTTCCTCTTCAACGGGGGCCCGGGCGCCTCCACCACGCCGCTGCACTTCGGCGCCTTCGGGCCCAAGCGGCGCCTGGGCGAGGGCGACGCCCAGGTGATGGTGGACAATCCCGACAGTCCGCTGGACGCCGTTGATCTCGTCTTCATCGATCCCGTGGGCACGGGCTACAGCCGGCCGCTGCCGGGACATGAAGGCCAGTCGTACTGGAGCCGGTCGGGCGATGCGGCCTCGGTCTCCAAGGTCATCGAGACCTGGCTGGCGGCGAACGGCCGCGAAGCCTCGCCGCGCTATCTGCTGGGGCAGAGCTATGGCACCACCCGTGCGGCCCTGATCGTGAAGCTGGGCGAGGTGAAGTTCGACGGCGTGCTGCTGTTCGCCCTGGTCGCCAGTCCCGAGGGGCTGGAGATACCGTATGTCACCAGTCTGCCGAGCTATGCGGCGGTCGCCTGGTGGCACCGGAAGATCGACCGCAAGGGCCGCACGGTTCAGCAGGTCTATGACGAGGCCGTCCAATTCGCGCGCACCGACTACGTCACCGCGCTGATCCGCGGCGCCAGCCTGCCGGCGGCGGAAAAGCGGCGGGTGGCGGAGCGCATGTCCGATCTGATCGGCCTGCCGGCGGACTATATCGAGTCCAAGAACCTGCGGCTGAAGAACACCGACTTCATGTTCCAGTTGCTCGCCGACCAGGGCCTGCGCACCGGCCAGCTCGACGGCCGCGCCACGCGCCGCCTGGACGCCCCGGCCCAGCGGCCGCCCTATGACGATCCCGGCCTGAACTTCAGCCTGGAGCCGCCGCCCGCCGCCCCGCCGGCGCCGCCCAGGGTCGAGGGCGTGGCCGCCACCAGCGACGAGCCGCCGGCCCTGGAGGCCTATTACCGTCAGACTCTCGGCTTCGAGAGCGCCGAGACCTACAACTCCCTGAACCTGGACGTGAACTCGGCCTGGGATTTCGAGGGCTGGGGCGACGCCAACGGCTTCCTGGGCGAGGCCATGCAGGCCGATCCGAACCTGCGGCTCTTCTGGGTCTCGGGCCTCTACGACCTGAGCACGCCCTCCTATCGGGGGCGCTACATCCTCGACCAGTCGGGCGTGCCGCCCGAGCGCCTGGTCGCCGCCCAGTTCCCGGGCGGACACTCGGTCTTCACCGAGGAGACCAATCGCAAGGCGCTGGCCGACGCCGTCCGCGCCTTCGTCCGGCCGTGAAGGAGTTTCCCATGCGCATGTCCCTCCTGGGCGCGAGCCTCGCCGCCCTGATGACCCTGGCCGGTCCTGTGGCGGCCGAGACGGAGAGCTATGTCGTGATCGCCTATGGCGAGCGCGGCGTCCACCTGACCGCCGAGGTCGAGGGCTCGAGCGTCGAGATCGACTACGCGGTCAGCAACAATGGGCGCGGTCCGAAGGCGCAGGAGACGATCACCCTCGGCCCCGACGGCATCCCCGTGGCCTGGTCCATCAAGGGCTCCTCCCTGTTCGGCAACGCCGTGGAGGAACATTTCGCCTGGAAGGATGGCGAGGCCGCCTGGAAGAGCGCGCCCGACGAAGGCGAGGTCGAGGCGGCGCGACCCATCTTCTATGTGCCCGCCGACGCCAGCCCCTGGATCGAGGGCCAGTTCGCCCGGGCCTTGCTGAAGGCGCCCGGCCAGACCCTGCCGGTCCTGCCCTCCGGCTCGCTGAAGCTGGAGAAGGTGCGCGACCTGACCCTGGGCGAGGGGGATCGCGCCAAGGCGCTCACCATCTACGAGATGAGCGGCATCGACCTGCAGCCCGGCTATGTGGTGCTCGACGAGGACGGCGACCTCTTCGCCCTTCCGGGCGCCGGCGTCGTGCGCGCGGGCTACGAGGCCGAACTCCAGGCCCTGCGCGACATGAACCAGGATCTGGCCATGGACCGCGCCAAGGCGGCCCACGACAAGCTGGCCCACAGCTTCGACGGCCCGGTGCGCATCGCCAATGTGCGGGTTTTCGACCCCGTCGCCATGAAGCTCGGCGCGCCGTCCGACGTCCTGATCGAGGGCGACAGGATCGTCTCGGTCACCGCCCATGGCGCGGCCAAGCCGGCGTCGGGCGAGACGGTGATCGACGGGCAGGGCGGGGCGCTGCTGCCCGGCCTGCACGACATGCACCATCACACGAGCCTGTCCTCGGCCCTGTTCAACCTGGCCGCCGGTGTCACCGCCGTGCGCGACCAGGGCAACGAGAACGAGGTGCTGCTAGAGTGGACCAAGCTGCTGGAGGCCGGCGAGCTCGCCGGGCCGCGCATCGTGCGCAACGGCTTCCTGGAGGGCCGCAGCCCCTATTCCGCCCGACATGGCTTCATCGCCGACAGCCTGGACGAGGCCCTGAAGGACGTGGCGTGGTACCACGACCACGGCTACTGGCAGATCAAGATCTACAACTCCTTCAATCCCGACTGGGTGGCCCCGGTCATCGAGAAGGCGCATGCGCGCGGCATGGGCGTCACCGGTCACGTGCCGGCCTTCTCCAGCCCCGATCGAGTGATCTTCGAAGGCTATGACGACATCGCCCACGTCAACCAGCTCATGCTCGGCTGGATCCTGGAGGAGGGCGAGGACACCCGCACGCCCCTGCGCCTGACCGGCATGGCACGCGCCGCCGATCTCGACCTGTCGTCGCCGAAGGTGCGCCAGACCGTGGAGGCGATGAAGGAACACGGCGTAGCGCTCGACACCACCGCCGTCATCCTGGAGCGGCTGATGCTGTCGCGCTCCGGCGAGATCAATCCGGGCGACGCGCCCTATCTCTCGCATGTGCCGATCGGCTACCAGCGCTATCGCAAGCGCGGCTTCGTCTCGCTCTACGGCCCCGACGACGACCGCGCCTATCGCCAGGGCTTCCAGAAGGTACTCGACACCCTGAAGCTGCTAGACGACGAGGGCGTCCTGCTGCTGCCCGGCACCGACGACGGCACGGGCTTCACCCTGCTGCGCGAGCTGGAGCTCTACGTGAAGGCCGGCATCCCGGCGGGCAAGACCCTGCGCCTGGCGACCTACGACATGGAGAAGTACTTCGGGCGAGAGGATCGCCTGGGCTCCATCGAGGCCGGAAAGCTCGCCGACATGATCCTGGTGGCCGGAGATCCGACGGCGGACATCAGCGACATCCGCAACACCCGCATGACCATGGTCGGCGGCGTCGTCTACTTCCCGGCCGAGATCTACGCGCACTTCAGCATCGAACCCTTCGCCCCGCCGCCGCCGGTGCGCCCGGCGTCGGCGCGCTGAGGGCGGCGCCATGACCGAACCCTCCGCCACCGAGGCCGGACTGAAGCGCGGCGTCCGCCTGATCGACGTCGTCATGCTGGGCGCCGGCACGGCCATCGGCGCGGCCATCTTCACCGTGCTGGGACCGGCGGCCCAGGTCGGCGGGTCGGGCATCCTGATCGCCACGGCGCTGGCCGCCGTGCCGATGGGCCTCTTCGCCCTGGTCTACGCCTATCTCTCCTCGCCCGCGCCGCGGACGGCGGCCTCCTACGAGTGGCAGCGGCAGTTCACCAGTCCGACGCTCGCCTTCGCCATCGTCTGGATGCGGGTGCTCTCCAACGCCGTCGTCATGATCGTGCTGGCCCGCGTGCTGACCAACTACCTCTCCATGGTCGTCGACTTCCCGGCCACGCCGGCCATCCTGGCCATGTTCGCGGCCATCTTCGCCCTGAACTATGTGGGCGTCGCGGTGGCCGCCCGCGCCCAGACGGTCCTGATGTTCCTGCTGCTGGGCGCGCTGGCCATCTTCGTGGCCGCCGCCGCCCCGTCCTTCCGGCCGGCCCTGTTCGTCGAGGCGACGCAGGGCGGGCTCCTGCCCATCGTCGCGGCCCTGCCGCTGATGATCCAGCTCTTCCTCGGCATCGAGACCGCCACCGAGGTGGGCGAGGAGGTGGCCGACGCCAAGCGGGTCGTGCCCCTGGGCATGGCCGGGGCGCTGGCGCTCACCGTCTTCGTCTATCTGACCGTCACCTTCGCCGCGCTCAGCCTCGTGGGGCCGCAGGTGCTGGCTGGCAGCACCGCGCCGCTGCTGGACGCCGCCAAGGCCGCGCTCGGGCCGTTCGCCACGCCGCTGATCGTCACCGCGGCGGTCTTCGCCCTGGCCAAGTCGATGAACGCCGTCTTCCTGGTCTATGCCCGCTTCCTGTTCGCCATGGGCCGTTCCGGCGTCCTGCCGGCGGCGCGCGGCGCGGTGCACCCGCGGTTCGGCACGCCGCACGTGGCCACCCTCGTCGCCTTCTGCGCCTGCGTCGCGGCGGTCTTCCTGCCGTCCAGCCTGCTCTTCCTGCTGCTGGCGGTGAATGTGCCGACCATGATGAAGTACATGGGCACCTGCCTGGCCGCCTTCAGCGTCGCCCGGAACCATCCCGAGGTCCACGCCGAGGCGCGCCTGCGCTTCAGCCGCGCGACGGTGCAGGTGCTGTCGGTGCTGGGCGTCCTGGCCGCCGTCGGCATCGCCGCCCTCGGCCTGGAGACCGACAAGCGCCCCTACGGTCTGCTGCTCGCCTGGCTCGTCATCGGTCTGACCTGGTACGCGTGGACGACACGCGGGGGGCGGGGCGCGACGGCGGCGGGCTGAACAGAGGCCTCAGTCGTCGTCGAGCGGGTCCCCGGCGCGCTCGACGAGGTAGCGCCAGGTGGGGTCGGAATAGGCGGCCAGATAGCGCGGGTCCTGGGTGTCGGCCAGCGCGAAGACCGCGCGCCTGGCCTGCACGTCCTCCAGGCTCGCCACGGCGCCCGCGAACGGCGTCAGCCGCGTCCAGTCCTCGGCGTCGTAGCCGCCGCCCTCTTCGGGGTGTTCGTCTTCGGGGTTCATGGCGCGTCCCATGGCTTCAGCGGAGGATGTCCCGTCTGGCGGCGCTCTGCGGCCGGCGAGTCGCCCGGCGGCCGCTTCTGGATCAGCTCAAGCACGGCCTGCGGATTGTCGTCCAGCAGCACGTGCCCGCCGCGCACGAGGCTGTAGGCGACCCTCGGATGGACGCAGAGCCGCCGGCGCGCCCGCTCGGGCAGGATTCCGTCGGAGGCGCAGACCACCTCGACCGTCTGCGACTGGCTGTCCAGCAGCGGCCAGTAGTCGGCCGTGATCAGGGGCTGCAGCCACGGGGCGATATGGCCATGCCGGATCTCATGGGCCACGGCGGGGGTGGCTTCGAGCGGCGGGTCGAGGAGGATCCGGCGTTCGGCGTCCATATGGAGGGCGATGACGCCGCCCAGGCTCTCGCCGACCAGCGTCAGCGGCCGGTCAGGCCAAAGCTGGCGCAGCGCCGCCTGAAAGGCGGCGGCCCAGACCTCGATCCTGGCTTCGATCATCGGGGCGGACCCATGCCCCGGCAGCTCCACCAGGACAGCGTCGCGCTCCGCCCAGGGCCTCAGCTGCAGCGACCGGCGGGCGGCCCCATGGATGATCGCCAGCACGTCCGCCCGGGCCAAAGACCCGAAGACGAGCCCCACCTCGCCGTGGGGCGTCGGGATGAAGTAGCGTCGGAGGTCCGCCATTGCGCAGGCTGCAACGGATGACCCCTGCGGTGGTTTCGCGCCGCCTGCCGAAGGAATGAGGACCGGATATCCGGGGCGCTTCCGGTGAACAACTCAGGCCTTAGGGGCCGAAGCGCCTTGAAGGAATGGTGGATGCGACAGGGATTGAACCTGTGACCCCCTCGGTGTGAACGAGGTGCTCTCCCGCTGAGCTACGCATCCGCCGGAAGGGGTGCGCCTATAACGCGTCGCTTCGCGCAGGGCAAGCGGTCAGAAGGCGCAAGGCGGCGGCCGGCAGGTCGAGATAGCTGTGGATCTGTTCGGCGGGCTCCTTCTCGGCCACGGGGTTCTCGGTGTAGCCGAAGCTGACCAGCACCAGCGGCACCCCGGCGTTGCGCGCGGCGCCCGCGTCCGGGGCGGCGTCGCCGACCATCAGGGCGCGGTCGGGCGCCCCGCCGGCCCTGGCGATGGCGGTCTCCAGGTGGCGGCGGTCGGGCTTCTGGGCCGGGGCGGCGTCGGCGCCGACGATGGCGGCGAAGTGGCGGCTCATGCCCAGCGTGTCGAGCAGGGCGGTGGAGAGATCGGTCCGCTTGTTGGTGCAGACCACCAGCCGCGCGCCGGCGTCGGAGAGCGCGTCCAGCGTCTCGACCACGCCGTCGAAGGGGCGGCTCTCGTCAGCGATGTGGGCGTTGTAGCGGGCGATGAAGCGCTCGAAGAGGCCGGGCATCAGGGCCTCCTCGATCGGCGCGCCGGCGGCGGTGAAGCCCCGCTGCAGCAGGAAGCGGGCGCCGCGGCCGATGAACGGGCGGGCGTCCTCGACGGGCAGGGGCGCATGGCCCTCTTCCTGAAGGATGACGTTGAGCGTGCCCACGAGGTCCGGGGCGGTGTCGACCAGGGTGCCGTCGAGGTCGAAGGCGAGCGTTGCGCCGGCGAGCGGCGAGAGGTCCAGGGCGGCGAAGTGCGGATGGGCGGGCAAGGCGAGGCGCCTCCTGCGTCGAAACCTGTCGCGGTTTCGGCTAAACGCCGCAAGATTGCAAACCTCGCCGCCGACTCGGGAGCCTGATCGCCCATGACCGAACGCGCCGCCGTCATCCTCGCCGCCGGACAGGGCACGCGGATGAAGTCGCCCCTCCCCAAGGTGCTGCACAGGGTCGGCGGGCGCACCATGCTCGACCGGGCCATCGACGCGGTCCAGGCGGCGGGCTGCGAGAAGGTGGTGGTGGTGGTCGGCGCGCACGAGACGGGGGCGAAGGTTCGCGCCGCCGCCGTCGCACGCCTGGGCGAGAACGCCATCGCCGTGCAGGACCCGCCGCTCGGCACCGGCCATGCGGTGCTGGCCGCGCAGGGGGCGCTGGCCGCCTTCCACGGCGACGTGCTGGTCACCAACGCCGACTGCCCGCTGCTGGAGGGCAAGGACCTCGAGCCGCTGTTCGAACTGCGCGAGAAGGGCGCCGCGCTCGCCCTGCTGGGGTTCGAGCCGGCCGATCCGGCCCTCTATGGCCGGCTGATCCGCGGCGCCGACGGCCACGTCCTGCGCATCGTGGAGGCCCGCGACGCCAACGAGGAGGAGCGCAACGTCCGCGCCTGCTATTCGGGCATGATGGTCGCCGACCGGGACCGGCTGTTCGGCTGGCTGGCCAGGGTCGGCAACGACAACGCCAAGGGCGAGTACTACCTGACCGAGGTGGTCGCCCACGCCGTCGCCGAGGAGGCCCAGGTGCGCGCCGTCTTCGCGCCCGAGACCGCCGTCATGGGCGCGGACTCGCAAGCCCAGCTTTCCGCCGCCGAGGCCAGCTTCCAGCAGCGCCGCCGCGCCCACTTCCTCGGCGAGGGCGTGGCCATGCCGGCGCCGGAGACGGTGCACTTCTCCTGGGACACGCAGATCGCGCCGGGCGCGACGGTCGAGCAGTTCGTCGTCTTCGCGCCGGGCGTGACGGTGGCGACGGGCGCCGTCATCCGCGCCTTCAGCCATCTGGAAGGGGCCAGCGTGGGCGAAGGCGCCCTGATCGGTCCCTATGCCCGCCTGCGGCCGGGCGCCGAGATCGGGGCGCAGGCCCATATCGGCAACTTCGTCGAGGTGAAGAAGGTCAAGGTCGGCGAAGGGGCCAAGGCCAATCACCTGACCTATCTGGGCGACGGGACGGTGGGCGCGGGCGCCAACATCGGGGCCGGCACGATCTTCTGCAACTATGACGGCTTCGACAAGCACGAGACCCATGTGGGCGAGGGCGCCTTCATCGGCTCCAATACCGCCCTGGTCGCGCCCGTGCGCGTGGGCGCCGGGGCCTATACGGGATCGGGCTCGGTGATCACCCGCGACGTGGAGCCCGATGCGCTCGCCCTCGAGCGCGCGACGCAGGTCGAGAAGCCCGGCTGGGCCGCCCGCTTCCGCGCCGCCAAGACGGCCAAGATGTCGAAGGCGAAGGGCTGACGGGGGCGCAGCGGGCGCCTATGAACGGGCCCTTGTCTGGACAAGGAGCATCGTGTGTGCGCGATGGACGCTGACGCACAGAAGAGAGCCGCCGGCGAAGCCGCCGCCGCCCTGGTCGAGCCGGGCATGACGGTGGGCCTCGGCACCGGCTCCACGGCCGCCTGGTTCGTCAAGGCGCTGGCGGCGCGCCAGCTCGATGTGCTCGGCGTGCCCACCTCGCTCGCCACGGCGGAACTGGCGCAGAGCCTCGGCATCCGCCTGGGCGAGCTGGGCCAGGTGAAATCCATCGACCTCACCGTCGACGGCGCCGACGAGATCGGGCCGGCCCTGTCCCTGATCAAGGGCGGCGGGGCGGCCCTGCTGCGCGAGAAGCTGGTCTGGGAGGCCTCGAAGCGCTGCGTCGTCATCGCCGACGCCGCAAAGCAGGTGAAGACGCTGGGCAGGTTCGCCCTGCCCATCGAGGTGGTGGCCTTCGGGCACGAGACGACCGCCGACCGGATCTGCGACGCCCTGGCCGAGTGCGACATCGGCATCGCCCCGCGCCTGCGCGTCAAGGACGGCGCCCCGGTGCGGACCGACGGGGGAAACCTCATCTATGACGCAGCCTGCGGCCGGATCGAGGAACCCGCGGCGCTGGCCGATGCGCTGAAGAGCGTCACCGGCGTGGTCGATCACGGCCTCTTCCTCGACCTGGCCGACATGGCCCTGGTGGGAACGCCCGACGGCGTGATCACCCTGGAACCGTAAGGAGCGCGCCCCCGTGGCTGAGTACGACTACGACCTCTTCGTCATCGGCGCCGGCTCCGGCGGCGTGCGCGCCGCGCGCCTGGCGGCCATCAGCGGCGCGCGCGTGGCCGTCGCCGAGGAGCACCGCGTCGGCGGCACCTGCGTGATCCGCGGCTGCGTGCCCAAGAAGTTCATGGTCTACGCCTCGGAATACGCCAGCCACTTCAGGACGGCCAAGGCCTATGGCTGGACGCTGGGCGAGCCGAGCTTCGACTGGGGCGCCTTCCTGGCCGAGAAGGACAAGGAGATCGCCCGGCTGTCGGGGATCTACGTCACCAATCTGCAGAACGCCGGCGCCGAACTGGTCCATGCCAAGGCGCGGCTCGTGGACGCCCACACCGTCGAACTGGTCGGCAAGGACCGGACGGTGACGGCGGAGAAGATCCTCGTCGCCACCGGCGGCCGGCCCTGGCTGCCGCAGGACCTGGAGGGGATCGAGCACGTCATCACCTCCGACGAGGCCTTCCACCTGGAGACGCTCCCCAAGCGCATGGTGATCGCTGGCGGGGGTTACATCGCCGTGGAGTTCGCCTGCATCTTCAAGGGGCTGGGCGTGGATGTGACGCTGGTGCATCGGGGCCCGAACATCCTGCGCGGCTTCGACGACCATGTGCGCGCCCACCTGGCCGAAGAGATGGAGAAGAAGGGGATCAACGTCCTGCTCGGCTGCCAGCACGAGAAGGTGGAGAAGACGGGCGCCGGCCTGGTCAGCCACCTGACCAACGGCGCCAAGGTCGAGGCCGACGTGGTGCTCTTCGCCCTGGGCCGCCAGGCCTATGTGGAGGGGCTGGGCCTGGAGAAGGCGGGCGTCGAGCTGAAAGACGGCGCCATCGCCGTCGACGCCTATTCGCGCACCAATGTGGAGAACATCTGGGCCGTCGGCGACGTCACCGACCGGATCAACCTGACGCCGGTGGCCATCCGCGAGGGCGCGGCCTTCGCCCAGACCGAGTTCTACGACAATCCCACGACCTTCGACCACGAGATGGTCGCCTCGGCGGTCTTCTCCCAGCCGGCCATCGGCGCGGTGGGCATGAGCGAGGCCGAGGCGCGCCACGCCGGCCACAAGGTCGACATCTATCTCTCCCGCTTCCGGGCCATGAAGAACACCTTCGCCGGCGGCGACGAGCGGGCGCTGATCAAGCTGGTGGTCGACCAGGACAGCGAGCGCATCCTGGGGTGCCACGTGGTGGCGCCCGACGGGCCGGAGATCATCCAGATGGCGGCCATCGCGCTGAAGATGGGCGTGACCAAGCCGCAGTGGGACGCCACCTGCGCGGTCCATCCGACCCTGGCCGAAGAACTGGTCACCATGCGGGAGAAGCACGTGCCGCAGGACCTGGGCGCGGCGGCGTGACCCTGGCCGAGGGCCGGCTGGGCCCCTTCTTCGCCCGGTGGTGCGGCTGGCTCCTCATCTTCGCGGCGGTGATGACGCCGCTGCTCGGATGGCTCGGACCGCTCGCCTTCGCGCCGCTGATGGCCCTCGTCGGCCTGCTGACCCTGCCGGCCCTGGAGGTGCGCGAGGCCGACCGGCCGGCCGCGGTCGCCCTGCTGGTGATCGTCATCTGGGCGGCCGGCTCGATGATCTGGAGTCCGTACCGGCCGGAGGCCCTGTGGAGCGGCACGGCCGCGAAGCTCATCGCCCAGGGCGTCCTCTACTGGGCGGCCTGGTGCGCCGTGCGGCGGGCCGAGGCCGCGATCCTGCGCCAGGCCATGTGGGTCCTGGTGATCGGCCTCAGCCTGCTGGCGACCCTGCTCATCGTCGAGGCCGCCACCGGCGCGTTCCTCTACCAAAAGCTCCGCGCGGCCATCGGCGACCCGATCCGGCCGGACCTGGCGGTGAAGAACGTCGCCCAGGGAGTCTTCGTCCTGGCGGTCCTCTGGGCGCCTGCGGCCCTGGCCGCCATCCGCCTGGGCTGGTGGCAGCTCGCCGTCCTGCTCGCCGCGGGCGTCGCCGCCGGCGGCATCGGCCTGGCCGCTGACGCCCCGATCATCGCGCTCGTCGCCGGGGGCGTCGCCGCGGCGGTCCTGTGGCGCTGGCCGCGCGCCGGGGCGCGGGCGATGGCCGCTGGCGCGGCGCTCTTCTTCCTGGCCGCGCCGATGCTGGTCTGGGGGCTGCAGCAGTCGGGTCTCTACGCCCGCATCCAGGCGGCCGTGTCGCTCTCCTGGAGCATGCGCATGGACTATTGGAGCTATGCGATCGGCTGGATCGGCGACAAGCCGTTCCGCGGCTGGGGCCTGGACGCCAGCCGCATGTTCGGTCCGGGCATCCGCCTGCATCCGCACAACGGCGCCCTGCAGATCTGGCTGGAGCTCGGCCTGATCGGGGCGGCCGCGGCGGCCGTCTTCTGGGCGAGCCTGTTCCACCGGCTGGAACGGCGCGCCGCCGATCCGGGCGCCATGGCCGGCGCGGCGGCGGCGGTGGCCTACCTGACCTTCGCCGCCGTCAGCTTCGGCGTCTGGCAGGAATGGTGGCTGGCGCTCGGCGCCCTGGGAGCGGTGACCAGCCTCGGGGCGCAGCGCCTGGTCTCCGAGGCCCGGGCGCCGGCGACGTCGCAGGCGCCTGCGAAGCCATCGACCTTTCCCCATCTGTCGGAGTAGAACCCCGTCTTTCTTCCGCCGCCCGTCGCCGGCGGCCCGGAGCGTTGAGCCATGAGCGAGAACTGGAAGCCGTCCGCCTGGCGGGCCAAGCCCGCCAAGCACATCCCGCAGGACTATCCCGATCCGGCGGCTGTCGAGCGGGTGGAGGAGACCCTGCGCGGCATGCCGCCGCTGGTGTTCGCGGGCGAGGCGCGGCGGCTGAAGTCCCTGCTCGGCGACGTGGCCCAGGGCCGGGCCTTCCTGCTGCAGGGCGGCGACTGCGCCGAGAGCTTCAAGGAATTCCACGCCGACAATATCCGCGACACCTTCCGGCTGATCCTGCAGATGGCGGTGGTGCTGACCTTCGCCGGCGGCAAGCCGGTGGTGAAGGTCGGCCGCATGGCCGGCCAGTTCGCCAAGCCGCGCTCCTCGCCGGTGGAGAAGGTGGGCGAGGTCGAGCTGCCCTCCTATCGCGGCGACAACATCAACGGCATGGAGTTCACGGCCGAGGCCCGCACGCCCGATCCGGAGCGCCTGCTGAAGGCCTACGCCCAGTCCTCGGCCACGCTGAACCTGCTGCGGGCCTTCGCCGGCGGCGGCTATGCCGACCTCTACAACATCCACCGCTGGACCCTGGGCTTCGTCCAGGACAGCCCGCAGGGCGCCCGCTATCGCGAGCTGTCGGAGAAGATCAGCGAAGCCCTGACCTTCATGGCCGCCATCGGCGTGACGCCGGAGAGCCAGCCGGACCTGCACCGGGTGGAGTTCTTCACCTCCCACGAGGCCCTGCTGCTGGGCTTCGAGGAGGCGATGACCCGCGTCGATTCCACCTCCGGCGACTGGTACGACACCTCGGCCCACCTGCTGTGGATCGGCGAGCGCACCCGCCAGCTGGACGGCGCGCACATCGAGTTCTGCCGCGGCGTGAAGAACCCGATCGGCGTGAAGGTCGGGCCGACCGTGGACCCCGACGAGCTGCTGCGCCTGATCGACGTGCTGAGCCCGCGCAACGAGCCCGGCCGGCTGACCCTCTATGGCCGCTTCGGCCACGACAAGATCGCCGACCGCCTGCCGCGCCTGATGCAGGCGACCAAGGCCGGCGGCCGCAACGTGGTCTGGGCCATCGATCCCATGCACGGCAACACCCTGACCGCGGCCACCGGCTACAAGACGCGGCCCTTCGATCGCATCCAGACGGAGGAGAAGTCATTCGTCGAGATCGCCAAGGCCGAGGGCGTCCATCCCGGCGGCGTCCACCTGGAGATGACCGGCCAGAACGTCACCGAATGCCTGGGCGGGGCCCGAGCCCTGACCGAGGGCGATCTCGCCGATCGCTACCACACCCACTGCGACCCGCGCCTCAACGGCGAGCAGGCGCTGGAACTGGCCTTCCTGGTCGCCGAGAAGCTCAAGGAAGAGCGCAGCGCGGTCGCCGAGCGCGCGGCCAGCTGACCGGGCCCGGCTGTGGCCCCGGAGCCACCCTCGCCCTGAAGAAGGTCCAGGCGCGCGGCAAGCGGGCTTGCGCGGCGGGGTGAGGGCGCTCACCTTCCGCGCCCTCTTTCTCATTCCAGGTGCTTCCCTGGCCGGTCTGTCGGCCCCCACGGCGCCGGCTCCGGCCGGACGTCCCAGCCTCGTTCGCGCCGATCTCGAAAGGCTCCTGAAGCTTTCCGGGCCGGTGGTGCTCGCGCGCCTGGGGATCATGACCATGGGCCTGATGGACGCCATCGTCGTGGGCCGCTTCTCCGCCGAGCAACTGGGCTTTCATGCCATGGCCTGGGCGCCGACCTCGGTCGTTCTCACCATGGCCATTGGCCTGCTGACCGGCGTGCAGGTGATGACCGCGCGCGCCGTCGGCGAGGGCCGCCGGCACGAGAGCGGCGCTGTCCTGCGGCGCGGCATGGCCTATGGCGCATGGAGCGGCGTCGCCTCGGCCGTGGCCCTGGCCGTCCTCGCCCCGTTGGGCCTGCCGCACATGGGGCTCGAGCCGCGCCTTGCGGCCGGCGCCGTCCTGCCGGTCATCGTCTTCGCCCTCTCGCTGCCCACCTATGTGCTGTCCTGCGTGGCCTCCTTCTGGCTGGAGGGCCTGTCGCGGCCGGGACCGGCCACCGTCGCCATGTGGCTGGCCAACATCGTCAATCTCGTCTTCCTGCTGCTGCTGGTGCCCGGCATGTTCGGCCTGCCGGCCCTGGGCGCGGTGGGGGCGGCCTGGGCGACCTTCGCCGCGCGGGCCTTCCTGCTGGTCGCGCTCGTCGCCTATATCGCCAACATGCGCGAGGCCCGCAGCCTCGGCGTCTTCGACAAGCCCGCCCGCGATCGCGCCGCCGAGGCCGAGCAGCGCAAGGTCGGCTACGGCGCCGGGGCCTCCAACTTCTTCGAGGTCGCCGCCTTCGCCTCGCTGAACGTCGTCGCCGGCTGGATCGGCACCCTGGCGCTGGCGGCCTGGACGGTGGTGCTGAACGTCGTCGCCATCGTCTTCATGGCTCCGCTGGGTATCGCCGCGGCCACCGCTGTGCTGGTCAGCAGCGCCTATGGCGCCCGCGAGCGCGAGGGCGTAGTGCGCGCCGGCCTCGTCGGGTTCGGGGTGACCGCCCTGTTCGGGGTCGCCGTCTCGCTGGTCGTCTGGCCCGCTGCGCCCTGGATCGCGGCCGCCTACACCACCAATCCGGAGGTTCTGGCGATCGCCACGGGCGCGCTCGTGCTGTCGTGCCTGTTCCTGCTGGCGGAC
>CAYQPL010000074.1:15416-16040 GCA_964419395.1 uncultured Phenylobacterium sp.
GGTCATCGCTCATGCCTTGAGGGCGCGCGGCGACGTCTGGATGCCGACCTTCACCCACCTGACCAGCTACATCCTGATCATGATGCCGCTGGCCTGGTGGCTCGCCCTGCCGCGGGACCTGGGCGTCACCGGGATCGTCTGGGCGGTCATCGTCGCCAGTCTGATCTCGGCAGGGCTCTTGGCCGGCCGCTTCTGGATGCTGGCGCGCCGGCCGATCTAGCGCCCCGCGCCCAGGATCCAGCCTTCCTCGTGCTCGGCGTCGATGACGACGGCCGGGTCCATGCCGGCGGCCGGGGCGAACTGCTCGGCGAGCTTGCCGGCCTCGTCCAGGCGGGCGAAGTGCTCGGCCGTCTCGCGCACCTGGACGAGGTCCTTCACCTCGCCCGGCGCGGCCTTGATCTTCAGAAGCGACGGATAGACCTCGGCCACCACGGCCTCGACGCCTTCGAGATCGGCCTCGTTCAGCGCCTTGAACCCCGTCTCGAAGGGCCAGACCCGCACCGCCTCGTCGATCTCGGGATCGGCGCCGACCTTGTAGAGGCCGATCTGGATCATCGGCTCGGCCTGCTCATAGGTCGCCAGCAGGCGGCGCGCCCGGCCGATCAGCTTGTTTTCCTCGGCGTT
>CAYQPL010000074.1:16050-16993 GCA_964419395.1 uncultured Phenylobacterium sp.
GGCCGCCAGGTCCGCATGGCGGAATTCCGGCAGGTCGTCCGGGCCGTGGGCGCGGGTGCGCTTAGGCTGCAGGGTGGTCAGCGCGTCCTTGGGCGGGCAGCCCCAGAAGGGGAAGGGGCCGCCGGTGATCCGCCGGTTGAGCTCCGAGCCGACCCCGAAGCGGTTGTTGGTGTTGTCGGCCTTGTCCTTGACCATCCTGTCCACCTGGTCCCAGACGGCGCGCCAGGGCGCCTCGCCGCCCAGCTTCAGGGCATCGGCGAAGCCGCGGGGGAATCCCAGAGGGAAATCAAAGCCCAGCAGGGCGCGCTCGCCCCGCTTCTTGAGGTCGTCCAGAACGGCGCCTAGGACCTTTTCGGCCTCCTGGCGCGTCGCCGGGTTGTGCGACTCGAAGGACATGCGGAAGCGCACGTCGCGCTTGAGCACGCCGATCCACACGGAGTCCGCGCCCGTGGCGGGCTTGGCGGCCGCGCTCCAGTCGACGATCACATAGGCGCCGGTGCGAGGTTTAAAGCCATCGCCGAGCGCCTCCTTGGTTTGGTATTAAATGCATTGCTCGAGCTCGAGAGATACTTCATCGCACAAAGCCAGAGGCCCAACCGGGAAACCAGATAATTTGGCAGCATTCTCAATGAGGGCGGGATAGATGCCCTCCATTAAAAGAGTTCGTCCTTCATTCAGGTATGTTCCGATCACTCTGCTTGTGAAGAATCCCCGCGAGTCGTTGATGAGGATCGGCGTCTTACCGAGTTGCTTTGTCAGATCCATGGCAGCGGCGACGGTGGCGTCTGACGTGTTCTCTCCGCGGATCACCTCAACGAGCTTCATCCGGTCAGCGGGAGAGAAAAAATGCATCCCCACGAAGCTTTCCGGCCTTTTACTGGATCCTGCCAGCCCCGAGACTGGCAGGGTCGAAGTGTTCGATGCGAAGATAGCATTTGCGCCA
>CAYQPL010000075.1:0-14452 GCA_964419395.1 uncultured Phenylobacterium sp.
AGAGCCGGCCGCGCATAACGGGCTGGTTGCAGGTTCGAGTCCTGCCGGGCCCACCAGCGGGCGTCCGGGTCGGGGCCGGCGTTCAGGGGCCCTTCAGCGCCAGCGGCAGGCCCGCGACCACCAGCGTGACCGCGTCGGCCGCCTGGGCGATCGCCTGGTGCAGCCAGCCGGCCTCGTCGCGGAAGCGGCGGCCCAGCGCGCTTTCGGGCACGACGCCCCACCCCACCTCGTTGCTGACCAGCCAGACCCGCGCCGGGCAGGCGGCGAGGGCCGCTAGCAGGCCCTCGCGTTCGGCGCAGAGGTCGCGTTCGGCCATCATCAGATTGGTCAGCCACAGGGTCAGGCAGTCGACCACCGCGACATCGTCGGGCCCCAGGGCGGCCAGCGCGCCGGCCAGATCCAGCGGCGCCTCGACGGTGCGCCAGGCCTCGCCGCGGTCGGCCCGGTGGCGGGCGATGCGTTCGGCCATCTCGGCGTCCAGGGCCTGGGCGGTGGCGATCATCACGGGCGGGAAGCGCCCCGCCGCCTGGGCCGCCTGCCGAAGCGCGAAGGCCGTCTTGCCTGAGCGCGCCCCGCCCAGCACCAGTGCGATCTGTCCCACGTCCGGCTCCGATTGACGCCCCAAGGTGGAGCCTATATCGGGACTCCCGCGCAAGGTTCCTCGAGAGAGGATGAAAAGGGAACGGGGGAATTCAAATCCCCGGCTGTCCCCGCAACTGTAGGCGGCGAGCCCGCGCGTCACACGCCACTGGACCGCAAGGTCTGGGAAGGCGACGCGCAAAGGTGAAGACCCGCGAGCCAGGAGACCTGCCCGGCGCGGTCGTCCATCGTTTGGCCGGGGTGTGCCAGGCGAGCGGGAGCCCCCGAGAGACGACTACCCATGGTCACCGGCCGCTCGTGCGGCCGGCTGCGCTTGCCTGGCCGACACGCCCGGGCGCGCGCAGGTCGTCTTGAAGGATGAAAGATGAAGCGCGTCTATTTCGCGGCCGCCGCTGTGGCGGCCGTCCTCACCGGACTTCCCGCCGCGGCCCAGACGGCGCCGGAGCCGGACGCCGCCCAGGCGGTTTCCGAACTGGTCGTCACCGCCACCCGCTCCGCCCAGCCGATGGAGAAGATCGGCGCCTCGGTCACCGTGCTGACGCAGGCCGAGATCGAGGCCAGCCAGGGCGTCGCGGCCGTGGAGCTGCTCGCCCGGACGCCGGGCGTCAGCTTCACCCGCAACGGCGGGCCGGGCGCCGCCACCACGGTGAACATCCGTGGCGCCGAGGGACAGCACACCGTCGTGCTGATCGACGGGGTGAAGCTGAACGACCCGTCCTCGACCCAGGGCGGCTTCAACTTCGGCAACCTGCTGATCGGCGACGTGGCCCGCATCGAGGTGCTGCGCGGCGCCCAGTCGACGCTGTGGGGCAGCCAGGCGGTCGGCGGCGTGGTCAACATGATCACCGCCCAGCCCCAGGGCCCCTTCGAAGCCACCGCCGCCGTCGAGGCCGGTTCACGCGGGACGGGCTATGTCCGCGCCGGCGTCGGCGGCCGAGGCGACCGCTACGAATGGCGTCTGGCCGGCGCCCACTACGAGACGCAGGGCTTCTCCGCCTTCGACGCCGGAACGGAGGACGACGGCTACGACAACACCGGGGCCTCCGGCCGCGTGCGCTTCGACGTCACCGACGCCTTCGGGGTCGAGGCGCGCGCCGTCTATTCCAATGGCCGGACCGAATTCGACGCCTTCAACGGCGATTCAGAAGAGTACGGCCGCACCGAGGAGCTGGTCGCCTATGCCGGCGCGACCCTGGACCTGTTCGAGGGACGGCTGAAGAACCGGCTGGGCTACGCCTACACCGACACCGACCGGCGGAACTTCAATCCCGGCGCCGCGCCCAACGACCTGACCTTCGACGCCGACGGCGAGAACCGCCGCTGGGAGTATCAGGGGACGTGGGCGCTCGCCCAGGGCTGGAGCGCCGTCTTCGGCCTGGAGCGCGAGACGGCGCAGATGCGCACCCGCTCGCCCAGCAGCTTCGCGCCGAACCCGCCCTTCCGCCTGGGCGAGGCGCAGCTGGACACCGCCTATGTGCAGGTCCAGGGCGAGGTCCTGCCGGGCCTGACCCTGACGGGCGGGCTGCGCCAGGACGATCACGACGTCTTCGGCGGCCAGACGGTGGGGCAGGCCGCCGCGGCCTGGGCGCTGAACGCGGGCGCCACCGTCCTGCGCGCCAGCTTCGGCCAGGGCTTCCGCGCGCCCGGCCTCTACGAGCTCTACAGCGAGTACGGCAACACGACCCTTGAGCCGGAGTCCTTCGACGCCTGGGAGGCCGGCGTCGAGCAGGCCTTCCTCCACGACGCCCTGCGCGTCTCGGCGACCTGGTTCCGCCGCGAGGCCGATGACGAGATCCGCTACAACAGCTGCTCGCCCGGCACGGCCGATCCGCTCTGCGCGCCGGGCGGCGTCCCCCGCTGGGGCTATTATCGCAACGTCCAGGCGACCGAGACGGAAGGGCTGGAACTGATCGGCCAGGCGAGGGTCGGCGCGCGGCTCAGCCTCTCGGCCAACTACACCTATGTCGACGCCCGGTACGCCTCGGGGATCCATGACGGCCGTCGCCTGACCCGGCGGCCGGAGCATTCGGGCAACCTTCAGGCCGAGTACCGTTGGCCGGGCGGCCTCTCCACCGCCGCGGCGGTGCGCTATGTGGGCGAGACCTTCAACGACGACGCCAACACCGTGACCCTGCCCGACTACACCCTGGTCGACCTGCGGGCCGCCTATCCCCTGCGCGAGGGGCTGGAGGTCTATGGCCGGGTGGAGAACCTGTTCGACGAGGACTACCAGACCATCCTGAACTACGGCGCGGCCGGGCGCGGGGCCTTCGTGGGCCTGCGGGCGCGCTTCTAGGCGCGGGGGAGATCCATGGCGCGGGACCTGGCGGTGGCGGCGAGACGGCACGGGGGCGCGCTGGCCGCGGCCCGCGCCGCCTACCCCCTAGCGCCTGCGCCGTGGATCGACCTGTCGACGGGCATCAATCCCACGCCCTGGCCTGGCGCGCGCGCGCCGGCTGAGGCGCTGCGGCGCCTGCCCGACCCCGACGACCTGGCGCGGCTGGAGATGACCGCCGCGACGGCCTTCGGCGTGGCCGACGCATCCCAGGTGGTGGCGACGTCGGGCGCGGAGGCCGCGCTGCGCCTTCTGCCCCACCTGCTGGGCGTGAGCGAAGCCGCCATCGTCGGTCCGACGTACGGCGGCCATGGGGAGGCCTGGGCCGCCGCCGGCGCGCGGCGGCGCGAGATCAGCCTGGAAGACCTGGCCGAATGCCCGGCGCGCCTCGTCGTCCTGGTCCATCCGAACAATCCGGACGGGCGGAGGCTGCCGCGGGAGGATCTGCGGGCCATGGTCTCGGCGCGGTCGGCCCGGGGCGCCTGGACCCTTGTCGACGAGTCCTTCGTCGAGACGGCGCCGGAACTCAGTCTGGCGGGCGAGAGGGTCGAGCGGCTCATCGTCCTGCGCTCCTTCGGCAAGTTCTACGGCCTGCCCGGCGCGCGTCTCGGCTTCCTGATCGCCGAACCGGCCCTGGCCGCCGAGGCCCGCGCCATGCTGGGGGACTGGCCGGTCAGCGCCGACGCCCTGGCGCTCGGCCTCGGCGCCTATGCCGACACGGCGTGGCGGACGGCGACCGCCGGACGACTGGCCGCCGAGGCGGCCGCGTTCGACCAGGACCTGGCCGCCGCCGATCTGCCCGTGATCGGCGGGACCTCGCTCTTCCGGCTGGTGCGCCGCCCCGACGCCGGGGGCGTGTTCGAGCGTCTCTGCGCCCGCGGCGTCCTCACGCGCCCCTTCGAAGGGCAGGGCGACTGGCTGCGCCTGGGCCTGCCGGCGCCGTGCGAGCGCGAACGCGTGCGCGCCGCCCTGCAGGAGGCTGGCCGATGGTCCTGAACCGCCGCGACCTGATCGCCGCGGGCCTGGCCGCCAGCGCCGGCGGCGCGCGGGCGGCGACGAGCGCGCCGCAACGCATCGTCTCCCTCAATCCCTGCCTCGACGCCATTCTGGTGCAGGTGGCCGACCGGGCGCAGATCGCCGCCATCAGCCACTATTCTCACGATCCCGAGGCCTCCAGCATCGGCCCGCTCGGCCGCACCTATCCGAAGACCTACGGGAGCGCCGAGGAGGTCGTCGCCCTGCGGCCGAGCCTGGTGCTGACAGGCCAGTATGGCGGCGCGGCGTCCCGGGCCGCCCTGTCGCGTCTCGGCGTGCGCACCGAACTCTTCGGCGTGCCCGCGACCATCGCCGAAAGCGTCGCCCAGGTGGTGCGGATGGGCGCGCTGGTCGGTCACGCCGAGCGCGGCCGGACGCTCGCTGCGCGGATCGAGGCGGCCGTCGCCGCCGCCGCGCCGCCGCCGGGCGCCCCGCGGTTCTCCGCCCTGGTCTTCCAGGCCCGCGGCTTTGCGGCCGCCAAGGACACCATGATGGACGAGCTGATGACGCGGACAGGCTTCGACAACGCCGCCACGCGCTACGGGCTGACGCGCACCGGCAATGTGCCGCTGGAGCTGCTGATCGCCGATCCGCCGGACGTGCTGCTGGCCGGAAGGGTCCGTCCCGGAGCGCCGGCCTGGGCCGACCGCATCCTCGGCCACCCGGCGCTGGAGACCATCGCCCATCGCATGCGGCGGGCCGACTTCCCCTCGTCGCTGACCTTCTGCGGCGGGCCGGTGCTGATCCAGGCGGCGCGCCGGCTGGCCGAAATCCGGACAGACCTACTGGAGGCGCGGACATGAGCCGCCGGGCCGGTCTGACCCTGGCGGCCATGGCGGTGCTGCTGGTCCTCCTGTGCGGCCTCAGCCTGATGGCCGGGCGCATCTGGGTTCCCATCGCCGCGTGGAGCGACCAGGCCGATCCCCGCTGGGCGATCATCTTCGAACTGCGCGTCCCGCGCACCCTCCTGGCCCTGGCCGTCGGCGCCGCGCTCGGCATCGCCGGCGCGGCCATGCAGGGCTACACCCGCAATCCCCTGGCCGACCCCGGAGCGCTGGGCGTCTCGGCCATGGCGGCGCTGGGCGCGGTGCTGACCCTCTATTTCGGCGCCGGGGCGCAGGCGCCCTGGGTGATCTCGACCTTCGCCATGGCGGGCGCGCTCGCCGCCGTCGTCGGCCTGCTGGCCCTGGCCGGAACGGGCTCGACCATGGTCACCTTCGTGCTGTCGGGCGTGGTGCTGCAGACGCTCGCCGGCGCCGGCGTGGCCCTGGCGCTCAGCCTGGCGCCCAACCCGTGGGCGGTGAACGAGATCGTCAACTGGCTGATGGGCTCGCTCGCCGACCGCAGTCTCGACGAGGTGCGCTTCGCCCTGCCGTTCCTGTTCGCCGGCGTCGCCCTGATCCTGTTCACCGGCCGGGCGCTGGACGCCCTGACGCTGGGCGAGACGACGGCCCGGTCGCTCGGCGTCGACATGGGCCGCGCCCGCGTGCTGCTGGCGCTCGGGGTGGCGTTGACCAGCGGGGCCAGCGTGGCGGTCACCGGGGTCATCGGCTTCGGCGGCCTGATCGTGCCGCATCTGCTGCGACCCCTGGTCGGCGCGCGGCCCGGGGCGCTGCTGGGCCCCAGCGCGCGGGGCGGCGCCCTGCTGGTGCTCGCCGCCGACATCCTGGTGCGCCTGACGCCCGGGGCCAACGAGGTGAAGCTCGGCGTCGCCATGGCCGCCCTCGGCGGGCCCTTCTTCTTCGGCCTCCTGATCACCCTGCGCCGGAGGACGCTGTGAGCGGCGCCATCACCGCGCGCGGCCTGTCGGTCGAACTTGGCCGCCGCCCGATCCTCGAGAGCCTCGACCTGACCCTGCGGGCAGGCGAGGTCACGGCCATCGTCGGGCCGAACGGGGCCGGCAAGTCGACCCTGCTGACACGCCTGGCGGGCCTGGAGCGGCCCCAGGGTGGCGTGGTCGAACTCGACGGCCGCCCGGTGCTCGCCCTGCCCCCGCGCCAGCGCGCCCGCCAGATCGCCTATCTGGAGCAGAGCCCGGAGATCGCCTGGGCCGTGGAGGTGCGAATCCTCGTCGGGCTCGGGCGCACGCCCTTCATCGGCGCCCGCGGCCTGTCGGCGGACGACGCGGCGGCCATCGACAGCGCCCTTTCCCGCACCGGCATGACCGGTTTCGCCGACCGCCTCGTCACCACCCTGTCCGGCGGCGAACGGGCCCGCGTGCTGATCGCCCGGGCCCTGGCCGGCGATCCGCAGTGGCTGCTGGCCGACGAGCCCCTGACCGGCCTCGACATCGGCCATCAGCTGGATGCGCTGGCCCTGCTGCGCGACCTCGCCGGCGAGGGGCGCGGCGTGGTGGCGACCCTGCACGACCTGGCGCTCACCGCCCGCTTCGCCGACAGGGTGGTGGTGCTCGCCAGGGGCGCCGTCGCCGCCGACGGGCCGCCGGCCGAGGCCCTGACGCCGCAGGTGCTGCGGGAGGTCTATGGCGTCGAGGCGCAGCTGGCCGAGCGGGCCGGCGCGCCGCAGCTGGACATCCTCGGTCGTGCCTAGCCTCGCCCTGGCCGCCGCCGCCCTGCCGCTGGAGGCGCTGATCGGCTATCCGCCGCGCCTGCACCGTCGGCTGCCGCACCCGGTGGTGTGGATCGGCGCCCTGATCCGTCTGCTGGAGGCAAGGCTGAACCGGCCCGCCTGGCCGGCGCCCGTCCGGCGGGGATTGGGGATCGTCAGTCTCGTCCTCGTCGCCGGTCTGGCCATGGCCGCCGGACTCGCCGTCGAACGCCTGGCGCCGGCCGATCTCCGCGGCTTCGCGCTCCTCGCCCTGGTCGCCACCCTCGGCCTCGCCCAGCGCAGCCTGCACGCGCATGTCGCCGCCGTGGCCGCTCCGCTGGCCGCCGGCGATCTCGCCGAAGCCCGGACCGCCGTGGCCGCCATCGTCGGAAGGGACGTCGAGCGACTCGACGTCGCCGGCGTCGCCGCCGCCGCCCTGGAAAGCCTCGCCGAGAGCTTCAACGACGGGGTCGTCGCACCCGCCTTCTGGCTCGCCCTGTTCGGCCTGCCGGGCCTCTTCGCCTACAAGGCGGTCAACACCGCCGACAGCCTGATCGGCCACCGCGAGCCGCGCTGGCGGGACTTCGGCTGGGCGGCGGCCCGAACGGACGACGCCATGAACCTCATCCCCGCCCGCATCGCCGGCGCGCTCGTCTGCCTCGCCGCCGGCCGGGGCTGGCGGACCATGGCGGCCGATGCGCCCCGCCACGCTTCGCCCAACGCCGGCTGGCCCGAGGCGGCCATGGCCGGCGGGCTCGCCGTCCGGCTGGGCGGGCCGGCCTGGTACGACAGCGTCCGGGCCGAGCGGGCCACCTTCGGAGCGGGCCCCGCGCCGGCCCCGGCGGACCTGAACCGCGGCCTCGTCCTCTATCGCCGCGCCGGCCTGCTGCTCTGGGTGTTGGTGATGGCGGGAGCGCTCGCATGGCCGCGCTGATGATCCAGGGCTGCGGCTCCGACGTCGGCAAGTCGGTGCTGGTGGCGGGTCTCTGCCGCCTGTTCGCCGATCGCGGCCTGCGGGTGCGGCCGTTCAAGCCCCAGAACATGAGCAACAACGCCGCCGTCACGGCCGAGGGCGGCGAGATCGGGCGCGCCCAGGCCCTGCAGGCCCAGGCCTGCCGCGTCGCCCCCACGGTCGACATGAATCCGGTGCTGCTGAAGCCGCAGACCGATGTGGGCGCCCAGCTGGTCGTGCGCGGCCGGGTGGAGGGCGCGTGGGCCGCCCGCGCCTTCCAGTCGCACAGGGCCTCGCTGCTGCCGACCGTGGTGGAGAGCTTCGAGCGCCTGCGCTCGGAGGCCGACCTCGTGCTGGTGGAGGGGGCCGGCAGTCCGGCCGAGACCAATCTGCGCGAGGGCGACATCGCCAATATGGGCTTCGCCCGCGCCGTCGACGCGCCGGTGGTGCTGGTCGGCGACATCGACCGCGGCCACGTGATCGCCGCCCTGGCCGGCGCCCATGCCGTCCTGGCGCCGGCGGACCGGGCCATGGTGCGCGGCTTCCTCGTCAACAAGTTCCGCGGCGACCCGAGCCTCTTCGACGAGGGCCGGCGCGAGGTGACGCGGCGGACCGGCTGGACGGATCTCGGCCTCGTGCCGTGGCTGCCGGCGGCGCGGGCCCTGCCGGCCGAGGACGCCGTGGTGCTGGAGCAGCGCGCAGGCGCAGGTCCGGCGCGCGCCAAGGTGGTCGTCCCGATGCTCCCGCGCATCGCCAATTTCGACGACTTCGACGCTCTGGCCCACGAACCGGAAGTCGATTTCGCCTTCGTGCCCCCGGGCCGGCCCCTGCCGGGTGACGCCGACCTGGTCGTCCTGCCGGGCACGAAGGCCACGCTCGCCGACCTCGTCCGCCGCGGCGGGCGGGTGCTGGGCGGGTGCGGAGGCTATCAGATGCTGGGCCAGGTCGTGGCCGACCCGCAGGGGGTGGAGGGGCCGCCGGGCGAGGCGCGGGGGCTCGGCCTGCTGGAGGTCTCGACTGTGCTGACAGGCGAGAAGCTGGTGCGCCCGGCGCACGGCGTCCTGGCCGGGGGGGCCGCTTTCGCCGGCTATGAGATCCATGTGGGGCGCACCACCGGCCCCGGATGCGCGCGGCCCCTGCTGCGCCTGGCGGACGGGACGGCCGATGGGGCGGTCTCCCCCGACGGACGGATCGCCGGCGGCTATGTGCACGGCCTCTTCGACCTGGAGACGGCCCGCACAGCCTTGCTCGCGCCGCTGGGTGTGGCGGCGAGCGGGGGCGATCGCGAGGCGGCGGTCGAGGCGGCGCTGGACGAGATCGCCGCGGCGCTCGAGGCGGCCCTGGACATCGACGAGATCGGCCGCCTGGCGGGGGTCGGCCGATGAGGCTGCCGCAGATCCCGCCCCTGGCCACGGAGCTCGAGCCCGCCGTACGGGCGGCCCTCGACGGCAAGGCCAAGCCCCCGGGCGCGCTCGGCCGCATCGAGGCCCTGGCGCTGCAGCTCGCCCTGATCACCGGCCAGGAGGAGCCGAGGATCGAGCGCACCCGGCTGATGGTCTTCGCCGGCGATCACGGCCTGACGCGTTCGGGCGTGTCGGCCTATCCCGCCTCCGTCACCCCGGCCATGGTCGCCACCCTGCTGGCCGGACGGGCGAGCGCCATCGCCTTCGCCGAAGCCGTCGGCGCCGAGGTGATCGTGGTCGACGCCGGCGTGGACGCCGAGCTGCCGTCCCATCCGCGGCTGATCTCCGCCAAGGTGCGCCGCGGCTCGGCCGACGCCGCCTGCGAGGCGGCCATGACCGCCGCGGAGGCCGAAACCGCGGTGGAGCGCGGGGCGGCCCTGGCGATCGGCGCGGTGGAGGCGGGCGTCGACCTGCTGGCGCTCGGCGAGATGGGCATCGGCAACTCCGCCTCGGCGGCCCTGCTGATGCACCGGCTGGCGCCGGCGCCGCTGGAGGACTGCGTCGGCGCGGGCGCCGGGCACGATGCGGCGGGCATGGCGCGAAAGCGCGCGGCGCTGGCGACGGCGGCGGCGCGCACGGCGGTTACCGCGCCGCTCGCCGTCCTGGCGGAGTTCGGCGGGCTGGAGATCGCCATGATGGCCGGCGCGGCCATCGGCGCGGCCTCGCGGCGGCGGCCCGTGCTGGTCGACGGCTTCATCGCCTCGGCCGCGGCCCTGGCGGCCTGGCGGCTGGCGCCGGAGATCGCGGGCTATCTGCTGTTCTCGCACCGCTCGGCGGAGAAGGGGCACGCCCGCCTGCTGCAGGCCATGGGCGCCGATCCGCTGCTGGACCTCGACCTGCGGCTGGGGGAGGGGACGGGCGCCCTCCTAGCTGCGCCGCTGGTCCGCGCCGCCGCCCGGCTCCTCACCGATGTCGCCAGCCTGGAGGACGTCCTCGATGGGCGCCTTTGAGCGTCTCCGCCGCGAGGGGGCGCTGGTCCTGACGGCGGCGCAGTTCCTGACCCGCCTGCCGACGCCGGCGGTCGCCTTCCAGCCCGAGGCGCTGGCGCGGAGCGCGCGCTATTTCCCGCTGGTTGGCCAGCTGGTCGGCGGCGGCGCGGCCCTGGTCTTGCTGGCGGCCGGCCTCGTCTGGTCCCCGGCCGTCGCGGCGCTGCTGGCCGTGGCGGCGGGCATCCTCCTGACCGGCGCCCTGCACGAGGACGGCCTGGCCGACGCCGCCGACGGCCTGTTCGGCGGCGCAAGTCCGTCGCGCCGGGTCGAGATCATGCGGGACAGCCGCATCGGAACCTATGGCGTCCTCGCCCTCGTCCTGACCCTCGGCCTGAAGGTCGCGGCGCTCGCCAGCCTCGCCCCGGTCCAGGCGGCGTGGGGCCTGCTCGCCGCCCACGGCGGCGGCCGGGCCGCGGCGGTCATGGTCATGGCGCGGGCGCCCTACGCCCCCGCGGCCGGTTCGGGAAAGTGGACCCCGGCCGCCGTCGGCGGCGGCTCGGCGGCGGTCGCGGCGCTGATCGCCCTGTGGCCGCTGCTGGGGCTGCCCCTGTGGGCGGCGGCGGCGAGCGCCGTCCTCGCCGCCGCCGGCGGCGCGGCCCTGGCGCGCCTGTCGGTTCGCCGCCTCGGCGGCTATACGGGCGCCGTCCTGGGCGCGGTGGAGCAGGCGTTCGAGGCCGTCTTCCTCCTCGCCCTCGCCGCCCTGACCGGCTGAGGCCGGGCGCGGGCTGCGGCGATCAGCCGAGCAGCCTCATCAGCCGGAGCCAGAGCGCCTGGTCGAAGTCGGGGTCGGCGACCGCCGCCCCCGTCCGCACGACGACCAGCCTGCGGCTGGGGACGACATAGAGCCGCCGGTCGAAGGCGCCGTAGGCCCCGACCAGGTCGGCGGGCGCAGCGGGGATCAGGGGGCCCTCGGTGCGCTGTCCCTGGACGCGCAGGCGGGGTTGGTCCTGGAGGGCTGCAGAAGGGCCTGGAGCTGCGCCGGCGAGATGACCTGCCCGCCGTCCTCCGCCCGGCCGCCGGCCAGGACCATGAGGCCCAGCCGGGCGACGTCGCGCGGCGTCGTCACCAGGCCCAGATCGTTGCCCACGGAGGCCAGGGCGGCCGGGCGGCGGCGCCAGGCGGTGTCGGCCATCCCCAGCGGCGCGGTCAGCCAGTCGCGGGTGACCGTCTCCAGCGCCTGCCCGGCGGCGGCGGTCACGATCTGCTGGGTGATGGCGTAGACGGGGGTGTTGTAGAAGAAGACGGTCCCCGGCGGCGCGACATAGGCGAACCGTTCGTCGAGTCCCGAACTCATGGTCAGGAGGTCGATCACCCGGATGCGGGCCTCCTGTTCGGCCGACGCCTTGGACCAGCCCGGTCCGAGATAGTCGGACACCGGCGCGTCGACCCGGATCAGGCCCTTGTCGACGGCGATCCCGACGAGGAGCGCGACGAAGCTCTTCTGCTGCGAGGCGACGTCCTCCAGCAGGACCCCGTCGGCGGTGTGGCCGTGGACGAAGTTGACGAACATCGGGTCGCCGTCCGGCGCGGGCCAGGCCGCGTCGATCCGCACACGGCCGTCCTCGATCAGGATGAAGCCGGTGCTGTTCTGGCTCTGGAGATAGGTGAGCAGGTCCGTCATTTCCGCCGAGCTTGTCGCCTCCGGGATGGCCTGGGGACCGGGCTGGGCGCCGGCGCCCGGCGCCAGGGCCAACAGGACGAGGGCCGACAGGACGAGGGCCGCCATCATGGCGTGGACCTTGGGACGGGATATCATGACCGCGGTCCTGCGGGCGCCCGCCGCAACGGGCGCGGCGCGATCCGCGCCCTGCGGGGCCAGTCTTCGTCCGGAGCCGCCATGGGATTGTCGTACACTGGCGCGGCGGCCGGCGGAACCGGTGAGGCGGCCAGACGACAGGTGAAGCCAGCAGGAGGAGCAGGCATGATGGATCCCGACCGCCGCACCCTGATCGGGGCAGGCGCGCTGATGGCGCTCGGGCCGGCAGGCGCAGGCGCGCAGGCATCGGAGCCGAACATGACCGACCGAACCATCGAGGCGGACCTGCTGCGCTATGTCCGTCACGGCGAGAAGCGGGCCGGCGGCCCCGGAGACACCGCCTGCGGCGAATGGCTGGCCGGTGAACTCGAGCGACTGGGCTACGAGGTCCGGCGGCAGACCTTCGCCGCACCCTATTTCGAGGCGCGGCGCGCGGAGATCCGTTGCGGCGCCGCGCGGGCCGCCGTCCATCCCCAGCCCATCGTCGTCCCGACCGGGCCCGAGGGCGTGAGCGGTCCCCTGGTGCGGGTCGACTCGGCCGGCCGCGCGGCAGGGCCGCTGGACGGCGCCGTCGCCCTGCTGGACCTGGCCCATGCCCGCTGGTCGTCCCTGCTCTCGCCCGGCGCCCGGGGCCCGATCGCGGCGGCGTTCGCGGGCGGTGCCAAGGCGGCTGTGGCGATCACCAACGGTCCGACGGGCAAGGTGATCGCCCTCAACGCCGACGGCCGCGGGCCGATGTTCGAAGGCCCCGTCGCCCTGCTGGCCCCGGAGGATGCGGGCGACTTCCTGGCCGCCGCCCTGTCGCGCCAGGAGGCCCGGCTGGTCCTGGAAGGGGAGGGCGGCCATCGGCCGGCCTTCAACTTCGTCGGGAAGATGGACCGCGGCCGGGGGCGCTGGCTCGCGATCTCCACCCCGCGTTCGGGCTGGTTCGTCTGCGCGGCCGAGCGAGGCCCCGGCGTGGCGGTCTGGCTCGACCTCGCGCGCTGGGCGGTCGCGGCCCTGCCGGACCACGACCTGGCCTTCATATGCAACACCGGCCACGAGTACGAATATCTCGGCGCGGCCGAGGCCATGAAGGCGATCGCCCCGCCGCCGACGGCGACCCGCTTCTGGCTCCATCTCGGCGCCAATGTCGCGGCCCGGGACTGGCGCGAGACGGTGGGCCAGGCGACGCCCCTGCCCAGCGTCGACAGCCAGCGCTTCCTGTCGCTGTCGCCCGACCTCCTGCCCCTGGCGCAGGAGGTGTTCGCCGGCCAGCCCGGCTACGAGGCGCCGGTCTCCAGCGAGGTCCTGGCGGCCGGCGAGCTGGTCGAGGTGATCAAGGCCGGCTACAGCCCCGCCGCCGGGGTGTTCGGCATCCATCGCTATCATCACGTCGCCGAGGACGACGAGCGCTGCCTGAACCCCGCCGCCACGGCGGCGGCGGCCGCCGGCTTCCGCCGGCTGGTCGCCAGGGTGGCGGCCGCGCCGAGCTAGGGCGTGAGCGATCTGATGGCGTCAGATCGCCGCTCTGGATTCCCGACTGACGCGCGTTTCGCCCGATAGCCGGTTCCCGCTTATGGGAATGCGCCCTAGGAGGCGCGGCCCTTCGGCTTGCAGATGGTCATGAAGCCGCCGGCCATGAAGGCGGCCATGCGCTCCTTGACGGCGACGAAGTCCTCCGAGCTGCAGACGCCGTGCGACAGCTTGTCGATACGGCCGGTGCGGGCGAGCGTCAGCATCAGCGCCCCGGTGACGAAGTGGTAGCCCCAGAAGATGTCCGCCTCGGCGCAGTCGGGCAGGGCCTTCTTCAGCAGGTCGATCAGGCGCAGGACCACGGGATCGAAGTGCTGGTCCATCAGCTCGGCGCCCCATTCCGGCGTGTTGGCCACCTGGGCGCCCAGGGCGCCGTAGTTCTTCCACGGCTCGCCGCCCTGGATGTACAGGTCGAGGTCGGTGTCGAGGAAGGCGCGCAGGGCGCCCTCGACGGTCGGCTTGCCGTTCGTCTCGGCGTCGTAGCGGTCCAGGGCCGCCATGCGGAGGTCCCGGGTGACCACGGCGCGGCGGGCGAAGACGGCGTCGAACAGCTGCTTCTTGTCGTTGAAATAGTAGTTCAGGAGCGTGTGGTGCGCCCCGACCTCCTTGGCCACGTCCTTCAGGGTCACCCCGTGCAGCCCATGGCGCGAGAACAGGCGTTCGGCCGCGTCGAGGAGCTGCTCCATCTTGTCGGCGCGCTGCTGCTCCTTGGCCGTGCGCTTGGGCTTGCGGTGCGGCGGGGCGCCCTCGGCCTTCGACGGGGCCCCAGGGGCTGGTCGGGGGGCGGTCTGCAGGGCGGTCTGGGGGGAGGAACTACGCGCGGCCATACTCAGCTCTCAATCGGGACTTGTCGATCTTACCAGTAGACGCCAGGGGCATCTGGTCCAGGCGAATGACGGCGTCCGGAATCCACCACGACGCCACCCGCTTGTGCAAAGGCGAGAGCAGCGCCTCGTCGCTGATCTCCCCGTCGCGGACCTGCACCACCAGGACGGGACGTTCGCCCCATTTCGGATCGCTGCGCCCGATCACGGCGGCCAGGGACACCTGGGGCAGCTCGCTGACCACGGCCTCGATCTCGGCCGGATTGATCCACTCGCCGCCCGACTTGATGAGGTCCTTGGCGCGGCCGGTGATGGTCAGTTCGCCCGAGGCGTCGATGCGCGCCAGGTCGCCGGTGGGGAACCAGCCCTCCGCGTCGGTCGCCGGCTCGGCCTCGCCGAAATAGCGCTGCAGGACGGCCGCGCCCCGGACCCTCAG
>CAYQPL010000075.1:14462-15498 GCA_964419395.1 uncultured Phenylobacterium sp.
GCAGCAGGCGGTCGTACGAGATCCACTCTTTCTCCTCCGCGCCGCGCTCGTCGGGCAGGGGACGGCCCTCGGCGTCGGTCAGCCGCAGGTCGACGCCGACGGCCGGACGGCCCGACCGGGCGGCGGCGCGCTGCGGATCGTGGGGCCGCGCGAAGGTCCCCGAGGGCGACAGCTCGGTCATGCCCCAGCTGGTCTGGACGCTGACGCCCAGGCGGTCCTCCAGGCGCGCCATCAGGGCCGGCGCCAGGGGCGCGCCGCCGACCACCAGCCGCTCCAGGGAGGGCGTCTCGCCGCCCGTCGCCTCCAGATGTTCGAGAAGGCCGAGCCACACCGTCGCCACGCCCACCCCGATGGTGACCTCTTCCTCGGCGATCAGCCGCGCCAGGGCCGCGCCGTCCAGCCGGCGGCCGGGCAGCACCATCTTCGTCCCCGCCGCCGGCGCGGCGAAGGGCAGGCCCCAGGCGTTGGCGTGGAACATCGGCACGGCCGTCAGCAGGCTGTCGCGCGACGTCAGGCCGAGCACGTCGGCCTGCAGCAGGCGCAGGGTGTGCAGGTAGCTGGACCGGTGGGTGTAGGTGACGCCCTTGGGCGCCCCGGTCGTGCCGGAGGTGAAGCAGAGGCCGCAGGGCGCGGTCTCGTCGAACGCGCCCCAGGGAAACGACGGCTCGGCGGCGGCGGCGATCAGCGGCTCCAGGGGCCGGGGGTCCGGGGCGGGCGGGCCCTCCGGATCGATGATCAGCACCTCCGCCCCGTCCGGCGCGGCGGCGGCGATCCGGCTCGCCGGAGCCGAAAGGTCGCCGCTGGCGATGAGAATACGGGCCTCGGACCGGGCGATCATCGTCGCCAGCTGGTCCTCGGTCAGGCGGGGATTCAGGGTGTGGCAGCCCGCCCCCATGGCCATGATCCCGTACCAGACCTCCAGATGCGCCTGGCTGTTCCAGGCCAGGGTGGCCACGCGGGCGCCCGGGCGCACGCCCCGCTCGGCCAGGACCTGCGAGACGCGGCGGGCGCGCGCGCGCAGGCCGGCATAGCCGAT
>CAYQPL010000075.1:15508-16656 GCA_964419395.1 uncultured Phenylobacterium sp.
GCGGTGACGACTGCGGCCTGCGGCGTCCACTTGGCGGCATGGTCGAGGAACTTGTCGAGGGTCAGGGCGTAGGCCTGCATCTCCCCGTCGGCTATGGGCATCGCGACCCTCCGGCCGGGAGCGGCGGCGCGACGACGCCGACGTTCCAGTTCCACGCCGTCGTCCCCTCCTGGCGCCGCCGGCAGACGACGCTCTCGTGCAGCTCGAACATGCCCGGCGCCAGGTTCTCCCCCGGCGTGGGGGCCGCGGCGAAGGCCATGAAGGCCTCCGCCTCGCCATAGGGCCGCCACTCGGGCGCGCCCTCGGCGGCCGGGGCCCCGTCGCGCGCGAAGCTCGCCCAGTAGCCCATCATGGCGCGGGCCAGGGCCGCCTCGTCCGGAGTGTCCGGCGGCGCGGGCCACTTGGCGGGCGTGCGGTCGTGCGTGCCGAACACATAGGGGATCTCCGCGGCGTGGAAGGCGTGCAGGTCGAGGGCCTCGGCCGCCGGATAGCCGTGATCGAAGAGGTAGCGCCAGGCGGGCTGGCCGAGCGCGGTCTGCGCGCGCGCCAGCCGTTCGGCCGTCCCGCCGTAGAGGGCGTCGCGCGGCGCGGCCAGCACGCTCTCGGCGAGGTCGTCGGCGGGATAGAGGGCCAGGAAGTCCTCGGCGAGGTCGCCGTAGCGCGCCCGGATCACGGCCTCGTAGGCGGCCGGGCTCTCCGGCGGCGGCGGCGCGAGGAAGCGCAGCGAGCGGATCTCGCCCTGGTTGAAGCCGGCCAGGATCGGGACCGGGGCCTGTTCGCCGCGGTCGAAGGTCTCGACCAGCTGGCGCGGCAGGACCTGGCCGTCGATGGCGCCCCAGGGCTGGAAGCCGGCGAGCGCGGCCTGGACCGTCAGCGCCTGGGCGTCCATCGCCCGCAGCCGGGCCAGGCTGCGCGCCTCCAGCCGCCGCCCCAGCTCGAGGCCGGCGGCCTCGGCGGCGGGCGCGCCGTGGCGCTCGGTCCGCAGGTCCGGCGTGGAGATCATGTAGGCGCTCTGGGCGACCGCCCTGTGGAAGAGGCCGCGGGCCTTGGGCGAGGCCAGCAGGTACATGACGCTGAGCGCGCCGGCGGACTCGCCGGCCACGGTGACGTCGCCGGGGTCGCCGCCGAAGGCGGCGATATTGTCCTGC
>CAYQPL010000075.1:16666-16960 GCA_964419395.1 uncultured Phenylobacterium sp.
CACTTCAGCGCCGCGAGCTGGTCGAGCAGGCCGTAGTTGCCGGAGACGCCGTCCGGCGACTCCGCGCTCAGTTCGGGATGGGCGAGATAGCCGAGGACGCCCAGGCGGTAGTTCAGGGTGACCACGACCAGACCCTGGGCGGCGAGCTTCGTCCCGTCGTACATGGGCTCGCTGCCCGCGCCGGTGACGAGCGAGCCGCCGTGGATCCAGACGAAGACCGGCGCGTCGCGCGCGTCCTCCGGCGCCCAGACATTGAGGAACAGGCAGTCCTCCCCGACCGCGGCGTGGCGGGCG
>CAYQPL010000076.1:0-11150 GCA_964419395.1 uncultured Phenylobacterium sp.
ACCCGCGGGCGGCGTACGGCCCGTACGCACTTGCTGCTGGAGCAGCTCTTCTGGGCGGCGGCCTGGCTGCCCAAGTACGAGCCGGAGGACTATGGCCGCATCCGCGACCGGATGGCCGACATCCTGCTGCACGGCCTGGCCGTGGAGGGCGCGGAATGGGCGCCGCGCCCGGCGCCGATGAGCGAACTGGCCCCGGGCGAGGGGCAGGAGATGAGCCGCGACGCCTTCCTGCGCGCCGCCACCCGCCTGATCAACACGCGCGGCTACAAGGGCGCCTCGGTCGACAAGATCTCGGCCGAGCTGAACGTCACCAAGGGCTCCTTCTACCACCACAACGAGGCCAAGGACGATCTGGTGGTGGCCTGCTTCGAGCGCAGCTTCGAGGTCATCCGCCGGGTCCAGAGGCTGGCCCTGGCGCGCGAAGGCGACCAGTGGACGAAGCTGTCGAGCGCCGCGGCGGCGCTGGCGGAATACCAGCTCTCCGACTACGGGCCGCTGCTGCGCAGCTCGGCCCTCTCCAGTCTCCCCGAGGAGATCCGCGAGGAGATGGTGCAGCACTCGACCCGGGTGTCCGACCGCTTCGCCTCGATGATCTCCGACGGCATCGCCGAGGGCTCGATCCGGCCCGTGGACCCCTTCATCGCCGCTCAGATGCTGAACGCCACCCTGAACGCCGGCGCCGAGCTCGGCTTCTGGGTGCCCGGCGTCCGGCAGAAGGCGGCGCCGGCGGTCTTCGTCCGGCCGATGCTGATGGGCGTCTTCCGGCGCTGAGGCCGGTCAGCCGCCGCGCGGGCCCGGCGTCTCGATGCCGTCGGCGCCGGCCTCGGCCGCGAGCCTCGCGACCGACTCCCGGTGGCCCTCGCGGGTGATGCCGTAGAAGGCGACGAAGGCGATGGCCGCCGCATAGAGCGTGCCGAGCGTCGGCACATAGAGCAGGCCGAGGTGGCGGATCACCGCGTCGGGCACCTGGCCCGGCTGGGCCCCCTGCGGGAAGGCGATCAGCAGCAGGATCAGGCTGGAGGCGAAGATGCCGATGCCCGAGACCGCCTTGTTGACGAAGCTGGCGGCGGCGAAGAACAGGCCCTCGGACCGGCGGCCGGTCTTCAGCTCGGAATTCTCCACAACGTCGGCGATCATCGAGGAGATCAGGATCGAGGCGGTGATCGAAAGTCCGGTCGACAGCGTCGTCTGCACGAACAGGATCGGCACGATGATCGGGTCGCCGTTCTCAGGGAAGACGCCCAGCAGGCGCAGGGTGATCGGGGCCGCGCCGATCAGGAAGGAGGCGACCTTGGTCACCTGCGCCGCGCCCTTCTTGCCCATCTTCATCGACAGCGGCGCGGCCAGGCCGAAGGCGATGGCCGCGGAGATGAAGTTGCCGATGGCGAAGATCGAGATCTCGCGGGCCGTCAGCTCCCAGAAGTAGGTGTTGAAATAGAGGTTCAGCGACAGCACCAGGCCGCCGGCCATGGCGTTGAAGAGACCCGCGCAGATCAGCACCAGGAAGGGCTTGTTGGCGAGCGTCCCGGCCATCTCGCGCATCATCTGGCCGAAGGAGATCTTGCGCTGCGGCGGGGTGACCAGGTCGGGGATGTGGCGGTGGGTCCCGATCGCCGAGACCAGGATGGCGAAGAGCATGACGGCGGCCGCGCACAGGCCGTAGTTGACGTAGCCGTCGCGGTTGAGCTGGCCCACCGGATTGTCGGCGTCGGGCCGCAGGAAGATCTGGAAGGCCGCAAGCGTCATGGCCAGGCCGCCCCACCAGGCGAAGAAGTAGCGGTAGCTCAGGACCTTGGTCCGCTCGTCATAGTCGGTGGTCAGCTCGGCGGCGAGCGCGGTCGAGGGGATCTCATAGAGGGTGATGAAGGTGCGGATCATCACCGCCACGGCCAACAGGTAGAAGAACAGCGCCGTCTGCGACACCTCCGGCGGATTCCACAGCAGGCCGTAGGTGATCGCCACGGGCAGGGCGGCGGCGTACATGAACGGGTGGCGCCGGCCCCAGCGGCTGCGCCAGTTGTCCGACATCTGGCCGATCAGGGGGTCGGAGACGGCGTCGAAGATCATGGCGATCATGATGACCAGCCCGACCATCTGGGCCGGCATGCCGATCACCTGATTGTAGAAGATCAGCAGCAGGTAGGAAAAACCCTGGTCCTTGACCCCGAAGGCCACCGTGCCGAAGCCGTAGAAGAGCTTGGTCGGCAGGCTGAGCCGCTTGGCGGCGGGGCGGACGGGGGCGTCGGTCACGGCGTCATCCTCGGCTGATCGACGCGCGGCGCCGACGAAACACGGCGGCCCCGGCTTCCCGGCGCCGCCGCGCATCTAAGTTGCGGCCAAGCTGAAGGACAAGGCCAAAGAGGAGTGCGCAATCCCTTGCGCCGCAAGGGATCAGCTGCGCGGGACGGGCGGCGACTCCGGTCCGGCGGGGCCGACGGCGGCCGGGGTCCCGGTCTCGGCCTCGGCGCCGGTGGTCTGGGCCTTCAGCGCCGCCTCCTCCAGCTTGCGCAGGTTCTCCTCGTGCGTCGCCCGGTCGATGCGGAACAGGAACAGGCAGCCGATGGCGATGGCGTAGAAGATCAGCAGGGTCGGCAGGTAGATCAGCGCCATGTTGCGCAGCACCTCCTCGTCCACCCCGCCACGCTGGGCGTTCTGGGGGAAGGAGACGGTGGCCAGCACCACGCCGGAGACGAAGACGCCCAGGCCCGAGACCATCTTCTTGAAGAGGTTGTCGGCCGAGAAGAGCAGGCCCTCCGACCGCCGGCCGGTCTTCACCTCCGCGTCCTCGACCACGTCGGCGATCATCGAGGCCAGCATGACGCCCGTCATCATCGCCATGGCGCCGTTGGCCAGGACGTCGACGAAGAGGATGTAGAAGAGGATGTCGCTGCCATTGGCCGGCAGCAGGCCGACGAGCCGCAGGGCGATGGGGCCCAGCAGGGCCAGGACGGCGCCGGCGAACATGGTGATGGCCCCGTTCCGCTTGCCCATGGCCGCGGCCACCTTGGGGGCGAGCGTCACCCCGACCATGCTGGCGATCACGCCGGCCACGGTCAGCGCGGCGAGCTGCGTCTGGGTCAGCTCCCAGAAGTAGATGAAGAAGTAGAGCTCCAGTCCGCCCTTCACGCCGAGCGACAGGGACATGAACATCCCGGAGATGGTCAGCACGACGAAGGAGCGGTTGTTCAGGGTGTGGGCGACTTCGCGGACCATCCCCTTCAGCGTCACCTTCCGGGCCGGCGGCTGGCGCAGATGGGGGATCTGGCGGTGGGTGCCCGCCGTCGAGGCCAGGATGATCACGAAGATCAGGCCGGCGGCGAACAGGGCGTAGTTGAAGTAACCGTCGCGGGCGAGCACGCCGCCGGTGCCGTCCGGGTTCTCCTTCAGGAAGACCTGATAGGCGAGCAGCGTCATGCCGAGCCCGCCCACGACGCTGAAGAAGTAGCGCAGCGAGATCAGGCTGGTGCGCTCGTCGTAGTTCTTGGCCAGTTCGGGGGCGAGCGCGCTGGAGGGCAGTTCGAAGAAGGTGTCGAACAGGCGGATGGTCAGCAGGCAGACCAGCATGAAGGCGAAGATCTGCGCCTGCTCCCAGCCCTGCGGCGGGTTCCAGATGAAGAAGAAGGCCACCGCCACGGGCAGGGCCGCGGCGTACATGAACGGGTGGCGCCGGCCGAGCCGGGAGCGGAAGTTGTCGGAGATCTGCCCCACCATGGGGTCGACGAAGGCGTCGAAGATCAGCGCGATCATCAGCGCCGTCGACACCATCTGCGGCGGCAGGCCCACCACTTGGTTGTAGAAGAGCAGCAGGAAGGTCGACAGGCCGCGCTGCTTGATGGCGCTGGCCGCGCCGCCGGTGCCGTAGAGGATCTTGGTCGGCCAGTTCAGGCGCGGGGCTTCGGCCACCGGCGTGGAGGTCGTGGTCGCAGTCATGGGGATGTCCTCAGGCCTTGGAGGTCGCAGGCGGCGCGCCGCCGGAGAGGGTTCCGTAGCCGGCCTCGGCGGTGAGGCCGGCCTCTTCGGCCGCCGCTCCCGCCTCTTCCAGCTTGCGGAGGTTCTCCTCGTGCTTGGCCTTGTCGATGTTGAACAGCGACAGGCAGACGATGCCCATGCCGTACAGGAAGGTGACCACGGGCAGGTAGATCAGGCCCATGTTCTGCAGGATTTCCGGCGAGACCTCGCCGCGCCGGGCGCCCTCGGGGAAGCTGACCCAGGTCAGGACCGCGCCGGCGATCAGCACGCCCAGGCCGGAGACGACCTTCTTGAAGAGGTTGTCGGCCGACAGCAGCAGGCCCTCGGACCGGCGGCCGGTCTTGACCTCGGCGTCCTCGACCACGTCGGCGACCATGGCGAAGAGCATGACGCCGGTGGCCACCGCCATGCCGGAGTTCAGGAAGGTCTCGACGACCAGGATGCCGAACAGCAGGTCCGTGCCATTGGGCGGCATCAGGCCGACCAGGCGCAGGGTGATGGGCGTGATGCCCACCGCCAGGGCGCTGGAGAACATCAGTATGGCGCCGTGCTTCTTGCCCAGCGCCCTGGCCACGTGCGGCGCCACCGCCACGCCGGCCAGGCTGCCGGCCACGCCGACCGTGGCGAGAAGGGCCAGCTGGCTCTGGGTCAGCTCCCAGAAATAGAGGGCGAAATAGATCTCCAGGCCGTTCTTCGAGCCGGCCGCGACGGCGATGAACATGCCGGTCAGGGTGGCGATGACGAAGGCGCGGTTGTTCAGCGTGTGGAGCACCTCGCCGACCATGGCCTTGAAGGTGATCTTCCGCGTGGGCGCGGCGCGAAGATACGGGATGCGGCTCTGCGTGCCGGCGGTGGAGACCAGGATGACCACGAAGATCAGCAGGGCGGCGACCACGGAATAGGCGAAGTAGCCTTCGCGGGCGAGGATGCCGCCCGATCCGTCCGGATTCTCGGCCAGGAAGTACTGGTAGGCCGCCACCGTCATGCCCAGGCCGCCGACGACGGTGAAGAAGGCCCGCATGGAGGTCAGGCTGGTGCGCTCGTCATAGTTCCGCGTCAGCTCGGGCGCCAGTGCGCTGGAGGGCAGTTCGAAGAAGGTGTCGAACAGCCGCACGGTCAGGAGGCAGGCCACCAGCCAGGCGACGACGGCGTTGTCGCTCCAGCCGCCGGGCGGGTTCCAGAGCAGGAAATAGGCGACCGAGACCGGCAGGGCGGCGGCGTACATGAACGGGTGGCGGCGGCCGAGCCTGGAGCGGAAATTGTCGGAGATCTGGCCGACCAGGGGATCGACGAAGGCGTCGAAGACCAGAGCCATCATCAGGACGCCGGCCACCGTCGCCGGCGGCAGGCCCACCACCTGATTGTAGAAGACCATCAGGAAGGTCGCCAGGCCCCGCTGCTTCACCGCATTGGCCACCGACCCAAGCGAATAGAGCAGCTTGGTGTGCGCCTTCAGCGGCGGAATTTCCGAGGGTGTCGCCGTCATCAAATTCTCCGGGCGGCAGGGGCTGAAAATGAGGAGCCGGTCATGGGGCGGCGCTGAAATGCGGGCGCGCCGGGGGTGCGGCGCCGGGCGCCGCGGAAATCGGAAGACGGGGCGGTCTGGGCCGACGGCCTGCGGTCAGCCGACGGGGACCGCCTGAGGGGACGGGGAGATCGCAGCGCATTCCTCCTGCCGGACGTCTTTCCGTCCGGTCGTTCTTGCATCGCGTCCGGGTTCGGCCCCCCTCGGGGAAAGGGCCGATCGGGGCGATCAGGCGTGAGCGTGCGGGAGGCCTATCGCAGCGTCAACGCTTATGATCTTACAAGTCTGACACAAATTATCCGAGATGCGCCAAAGGGTTGCGGGCGGCCCGTCAACCACCGTTCCTCCGCTCCGCCGCGGCGTCGCGCGCGCTCCGCCATACCGCGCTGCAGCATGGCGGGAGGGGTGCGGTTCTTGGCCCGGGTACTGTGACCGGCCGTCAGAGCGTCAGCACCACCTTGCCCACGTGTCCGCCCTGTTCCAGGTGGGCGTGGGCGAGATCCGCTTGAGCGAGAGGGAAGGTCTTGTCGATCTGGGGGCGGACCTTGCCGCTGGCGATCCATGGCCAGACGGTCGCCTCGACCGCGGCGGCGAGGCGCGCCTTCTCGTCGGCGTCGCGCGGGCGCAGGGTCGAGCCGGTCACCACGGCGCGCTTCTGCATCAGCTGGCCGATGTTCAGCTCGGCCTTGCCGCCGCCCAGGGAGGCGATGAAGACGATGCGGCCGCCCGTCTTCAGGGCGGCGACGTTCTTGGCGAAATAGTCGCCGCCGACCATGTCGAGGACGACGTCGACGCCGCCCTCACGCTGGGCGATCTCGGCGAAGTCCTCTTCGGTGGCGTCCACCGCGACGTCGGCGCCGAGGTCCCGGGCCTGGCGCGCCTTGGTCGCGCCGCGGGCCGTGGCGATCACCTTGGCGCCGGCGGCCTTGGCCATCTGTATCGCCGTTGTCCCGATGCCGGACGTGGCCCCATGGACCATCAGCGTCTCGCCGGCCTTCAGCCCGCCGTGCTCGAAGACGTTGGCGAAGACGGTGAAGACAGTCTCGGGCAGGCCGGCGGCCTCCACCGCGCTAAGCCCGGCGGGGATGGGCAGGGCGTGCCGGGCGTCGCAGACGGCGTACTGGGCGTAGCCGCCGCCGCCGAGCAGGGCGCAGACCCGGTCGCCGACCTCCCAGCGACCGCCGGCGACCACGACCTCGCCGGCGATCTCGAGGCCGAGCGTGTCGGGCGCTCCGGCCGGGGGCGGGTAGTAGCCCAGGCGCTGGAGGACGTCGGGGCGGTTGATCCCGGCGGCCTCGACCCGCACCAGGATCTGGCCGGGGGCCGGCGTAGGCGTCGCGATCTCCGCCGTATACAGCGCCTCGGCGGGGCCCTTGCCGTCCTTGACGGCGACGGCGGTCATCTGGGCGGGAACGTCGTATTGGCCCATGGGTGTGGCCTCCTCGTGCTTGCGCTCTGATCGGCGTTGGGGCTTGGATAGCCCCTTGGGGGCGCCCGAGGCAAAGGGAGGCGGCGAGCGATGGACGAACCTGCCGACGTGCGGATGGGCCGGGGACAGCGCCTGGCCGAGGCGGCGCGCGAGGACCTCGAACTCTATGCGGTCGAGGAGCTGGAGGCGCGGATCGCCCTGCTGGAGGCGGAGATCGCCCGGGCGCGGGCCCAGATCGACAGGAAGCGTGCCGGACGGGCGGCGGCGGACGCCCTCTTCCGCGGAGGCGAGTAACCGTCCGTCCGAACGGATCCGCGCCCAGTGTGGGGCGTGACGCCGTGGCGCAGGGCGGGCGATGGCATGGGGGTTGCACACCGCATGGCGACGGACGATCCCTCGTCCAGCGTGCGGCAGTCAGGGGCTTGATGAAGATGATGAGCGAACTCAATGCGCAGGAGGCGCCCTGGCGCGGCGACGTCGTCCAGGACTTCGCCCGCTCCGAACTCTTCGAGCGCACCTTCCAGGAAGGCATGGAGCTGGTGGAGATCACCGCCGGCTACCTCGACGGCGCCGGGCGGCAGGAGTCCAAGCGGCTGGAGCGCAACGCCGCCCTGGCCTATGCCGCCGAGAGCATGCGCCTGACCACGCGGCTGATGCAGGTGGCCTCCTGGCTGCTGGTTCAGCGCGCCGTGCGGGAAGGGGAAATGGCGCCGGAATCGGCCGGCGAGGACCGCTACCGCCTGGCGGCCGATGCGCCGCGGGGGCCGGCCGAAGCGCTCGAACTGCTGCCGCCGAGCCTGGTGGAGCTGGTCGAACGCTCGGAGCGCCTGTTCGAGCGCGTCCGCCATCTGGACCGGCGGATGTATGTGGACTCCGGCGAGGTCGCCGGTCCCAATCCGGTGCTCAGCCAGTTCGACCGGCTGAAGAGCGCCTTCGGCGCCGGCTGAGGCCTCGTCCGGTCGCGGGCACGGAAAAACGCCGGAGGCTCGGGCCTCCGGCGTTTTTCGTGTGCGCAAGGCTCGTCCGGCCGCCGGGCGGCCGCGACCGGCCTATTTGCGGGTGAAGGCGCCGAACTTGGCGTTGAAGCGCGAGACGCGGCCGCCGCGGTCGAGCAGGGTCTGCGAACCGCCGGTCCACGCCGGGTGCGTCTTCGGATCGATGTCCAGGTTCAGGGTCGCGCCTTCCTTCCCGTAGGTCGAGCGGGTCTGGTAGGTCGTGCCATCCGTCATCACCACGGTGATGAAGTGATAGTCCGGGTGGGTGTCTTGTTTCATCGCGAGGACAACCGACGTAAAGAGCAGCAGGTCATGCGCAGCCGGGCCTGAGCGTCGGCGCGCAAACGAGCCGCGCGTATACAGAAACGGCGGCCCTGAAGCAAGGGCGCACGGATTCCATGAGTGACACGACCCCCCCGTCCGAACCGTCCCAGGCCGAGGCCCCGGGACGGCCCGGCGCCGGGGCGGAACTGGCCCAGACCCTCGGCGAGGCCGCGGCCCGGCGGCCCCGCAGCCGCAATGTCGGCGCCCTGCGCCGCTTGCTCCCCTATGCCGGCCGGCACAAGGGCGATGCGGCCGGCGCGCTGGTCTTCCTGCTGACGGCCACGGCCGCGACGCTCGGACTGTCCGGCGCGGTCCGCCTGCTGGTGGACGGCCTGACCCGGCCCGGCGTCTCGGCCCAGCGGGTCGACCTCTGGTTCCTGCTGATCGGCGGCGTGGCCCTGGCGCTCGCGGCCTCCTCGGCCCTGCGCTACTTCTTCGTCACCAAGCTCGCCGAGCGGATCGTCGCCGACCTGCGCCAGGCGGTCTACGGCCACATCCTGACGCTGGACCCCGGCTTCTTCCTGCGCCTTCGCACCGGCGAGGTGCTGTCGCGCCTGACCACCGACATCCAGATCGTGGAGAACCTGCTGGGCGCCTCGGTGTCCTCGGCCCTGCGCAACCTGCTGACCCTCATCGGGGCGATGGGCCTGCTGGTCTGGGTCAGCCCGCGGCTGACCGGCCTCGTCCTGCTCCTCTTCCCGGTGGTGATCGCGCCGCTCTTCCTCTTCGGCCGGCGGGTGCGGCGGCTGACCGTCTCCACCCAGGACCAGTTCGCCGGCGCCGTCGGCCAGGCCGGCGAGACCCTGGAGGCGTTGGAGACGGTCCAGGCCTTCGGCGGCGAGACGGCGGCCTCGCGGCGGTTCTCCGGCGCCGTAGAGCAGGCCTTTTCCACCTCCCTGCGCCGCATGCGGGCGCGGGCGGTGATGACGGCCCTGGTCATCGGCCTCGTGTTCGGCGGCGTGGTGGTGATCTTCTGGCTCGGCGTCCATGCGGGGCTGCGCGGCGAGATGAGCTGGGGCGCCCTCTTCCAGTTCGCCTTCCTGGCGGTGATGGCGGCCGGCTCGGTCGGCGCGCTGGGCGAGACCTGGGGCGAGGTGCAGAAGGCCGCCGGCGCCATGGACCGCATCGCCGAACTGCTCGACGCCGCCCCGACCATCGCCGCGCCGGCGACGTCGACCGCCCTGCCTGCGCCGGCGCGCGGCGAGGTCGTCTTCCAGGATGTCACCTTCGCCTATCCGGGCCGCCCGGACCGGCCCGCCCTGCGCGGCTTCTCCCTGACCGTCCGGCCCGGCGAACGGGTGGCCCTTGTCGGGCCCTCCGGCTCGGGCAAGAGCACCGTCTTCCGGCTGCTGCTGCGCTTCTACGATCCGCAGGGCGGCGCGATCCGGCTGGACGGCGTCGACCTGCGCCAGGCCGACCCGCGCGAGGTCCGCGCGCGCACCGCCCTGGTGGCCCAGGACTCGCCCCTCTTCTCCGGCTCGGCGGCCGACAATATCGCCTTCGCGCGGCCGGACGCGTCACAGGAAGCGATCCTGGCCGCCGCCCGCGCCGCCCAGGCCGAAAGCTTCTTGGCCGCCCTGCCGCAGGGGTTCGACACCCCCCTGGGCGACCGCGCCCGCAGCCTGTCCGGCGGTCAGCGCCAGAGGCTAGCCATCGCCCGCGCCCTGGTGCGCGAGGCGCCGGTCCTGCTGCTCGACGAGGCCACCAGCGCCCTGGACGCCGAGAACGAGCGGCTGGTCCAGCAGGCGCTCGACGAGGCCATGAGCGGCCGCACGACGCTCGTCATCGCCCACCGCCTGGCCACCGTGCTCAAGGCCGACCGCATCGTGGTGATGGACGAAGGCCGGGTGGTGGAGCAGGGGACCCACGCCGAGCTGTCCGCCCGCGGCGGACTCTATGCGCGGCTGGCAGCCCTGCAGTTCGGCGAGGCGGCCTGAGGCCTCAGCCGCCGAACATCTCCGCGCGCACCTGCACGGCCAGCTCCGGGAAGTCGGTGAAGACGCCGTCCACCCCGGCCGAATAGAGGGCGCGCAGGATGGTCGCGGCGTCGCCGTGGGCGGCGGGGTCCTGACCCTTCTGGAGCACCGGCGGCAGGAAGGCGTTCTCCTTGCGCACGGTCCAGGGGTGGACCCGCATGCCGGCCGCCTGCGCCTGGGCGATCAGGGGCGTCGGTTTCAGCTCGGCCGTGCTCATGTCCAGCACCATGCGCAGTTCCGGCCCGAAGCCGTCGGCGAATTCGGCGAGCTCGGCCAACAGCCCCTCGGGCAGTGGCCCCGCGCCCGCCAGCATCACCGTCGGCGCCTTCGACAGGCCACGGAAGGCGCGCAGCGGCTCGGGCTCGAAGCACTGGACGAAGACCGGCGCGTCGCGGGCGTCGAGGCCGTTGTCCTTCAGCGCGCCGACCAGGGTCTCGATCATCGGCAGGCCGATCTTCCCGTAATAGGTCGGGTGCTTCATCTCGGGATAGACGCCGATGGTGCGGCCCGTCCGCGCGCTCTCGGCCCGGGCCAGCTCGACCACCTCCTGGAAGGTCGGGATCGCCTCCTGGCCGCTGAAGGCTGCGCTTGCCGGGCGCAGCTGCGGCAGGCGTTCGACCGAGCGGAGGGTCTTCAGTTCGGCCAGGGTGAAGTCCTCGGTGAACCAGCCGTCGATCGGGACGCCGTCGATCGTCTTCCGGGTGCGACGGGCGGCGAACTCCGGATGGTCGGCGACGTCGGTGGTCTCGGAGATCTCGTTCTCGTGCCGGGCCACCAGCACGCCGTCCTTGGTCATCACTAGGTCCGGCTCGATGAAGTCGGCGCCCTGCTCGACCGCCCGGCGGTAGGCCATGGGCGTGTGTTCGGGCCGCTCGCCGCTCGACCCGCGATGGGCGATGACGAGCGGGCGCCTGGGGCTCGAACCCGGCGCT
>CAYQPL010000076.1:11160-16840 GCA_964419395.1 uncultured Phenylobacterium sp.
CCCCCATGGCGGCGGAGAGGGCGGCGGCGGAGAGGGCGGCGAAGCCGCGGCGGGTCAGGCGGGTCATGCCCGCGATCTAGCCCGCCCGTGTGACGGTTCCGTCAAGGCCGCCCTCGCCCTCAGGCGGCGGCGCGCAGGCGCTCCAGCAGCTGCGGGTGCAGTTCGAGATTGGCCGCGCAGACCGAGCCCGTAGCCAGGACGTCCTCGCCGCCGTCGGCGTCGGTCACCTTGCCGCCCGCCTCGGTGATCAGCAGCGTGCCCGCGGCCAGATCCCAGGCGCTGAGGTCGCGCTCCCAGTAGCCGTCGAAACGACCGGCCGCGACATAGGCCATGTCCAGCGCCGCCGAGCCGAAGCGGCGGACGCCGGCCACCCGCTGGCTGATCTGGTGCAGCTCCTTCAGGAACTTGGCGTGCTGGCCGTGACCGAGGAAGGGGATGCCGGTGGCGAACACCGCCTCGTCGAAGCGCGTGCGCGCCGCGACCCTCAGGCGATGGTCGTTGACGTAGCAGCCCTTGCCCTTCTCGGCCCAGAACAGCTCGTTGGTCACGGGGTTGTAGGTCACCGCCGCCACGATCGTCCCCTCGCGCTGCAGGGCGATGTTGATCGCGAAGTGCGGGATGGCGTGCAGGAAGTTGGTGGTGCCGTCGAGCGGGTCGACGATCCAGGTATGGGTCTTGTCCGTGCCCTCGATCATGCCGCGTTCCTCGCCCAGGAAGCTGTAGCCCGGGCGGGCGGCGGTGAGCGCCTCGAACAGGGTCTGCTCGGCCTTGATGTCGGCGGCCGAGACGAAGTCGGCGGCGCTCTTCTTGGAGACCTGCAGTTCGGCTAGCTCGCCGAAATCGCGATTGAGTCCGCGGGCGGCCTTGCGGGCGGCGTCGGACATGACTTTGAGCAGTGCGGTTTGGGTGGCCACGGGCTTGTCCAGTGCGCGGGCCCGCATTGGCGGGCTCGGTGCGTCGTCTCGGGCGGGAAATCGGCGGCGGAACCTAGTCGGGGGACCCGCCGCTGGCAAGGCGCGCGCGCGTCTGCAGTCCGCGCGCGATCGCCGCATCGATCGCGGCCACCGCCGCGGCCGGCCCCTCCGGGTGGTTCCAGACCCCGCCGGAGACGGCCAGGAAGTCGGCCCCAGCGGCGGCCAGACCCTCGGCGTTGTCGGCCGTGATGCCACCGATGGCGACGCAGGGGACCTCCATCGTCTCCTGCCAGATGGTTAGGATCTCCGGCTCGGCGCGGGTGCGGGCGTCCTTGGTGGTCGTCGGGAAGAAGGCGCCGAACGCGACGTAATCGGCCCCCGCCTCGGCGGCCTCCATGGCCAGGTGGCGGCTGTCGTGACAGGTGACCCCGATCATGGCCTCGCGCCCCATGATCCTGCGCGCCTCGGCATAGGGCGCATCGTCCTGGCCCACATGGACGCCGTCGCAGCCGAGGCGGGCGGCGAGGTCGGGCCGGTCGTTGAGGATCACGGCGACGCCGCGGCTCTGGGCGATGGGGGCCAGCGCGTCGACGGCGGCGGCGGCCACCTCGTCGGGCACGTCCTTCAGCCGGATCTGCAGGGCGGCCACGTCGCCGGCGTCCAGCGCGTGCGCCAGGTCCCGGCCGAAGGCGGCCAGGTCGGCGATGACGGGGGGCGTGATCAGATAGAGGCGGCAGTCGGGCGCGGTCATTGAGGGCTTCTAGCGGCGATGGCCGTGCAAGGGGAGGGGCTCGTTACAGCCCCAGCATGGCGCGCAGGGCGTAGGCTGCCGCGGCGGTGGCCAGCAGGCCGGCCAGGGCGAGGGCGGCGAACCAGGCGAGCCTGCGCCACAGGGGCGGGGTCGGCGATCCCGCCTCGGGCGGCCCCTCAATGATATCCCGCATCGGCGCCCACCTTGCCGCGGAACACCCAGTAGACCCAGACGGTGTAGCCGATGATCACCGGCAGCAGGATGCCCACCCCGACCAGCATCAGGGCCAGGGCGTTGTCCTCCGACGCCGCCTGCCGATAGGTCAGGTCGTAGGGCACGATGTCGGGGAAGAAGCCCACGGCCAGGCCGATATAACCCGACAGGAAGACCGTCAGGGCGCCGAGGAAAGGCTGGATATGCGAGTGGCGGCGCAGGCCGCGCACGATCAGCAGCAGGCCCGCCAGGCCCAGCAGCGGGATGGGCGAGAGCAGGCCCAGCCGGTCGAAGTCGAAGTCGCCGACAGCAAAACCCCAGCGCTCGGCCACCTGCGGGTGGACGAAGAGCGTCGCCAGACTGACGGCGGCGAGCAGGGCCGCGGTGGCGATGGCCGCACGCCAGGCCCAGCGCCGGGCGTCGCCGTGCAGCTCGTCCTCGGTCCTCAGGATCACCCAGGCGGCGCCGAGCAGGGCATAGCCGGCCACCAGGCCCAGAGCGACCAGCAGGGTGTAGGGCGTCAGCCAGTCGAACGGCCCCCCGCCGAAGCTGTCGCCGTCGAGGGTCACGCCCTGGATGAAGCCGCCCAGGATCAGCCCCTGGGCCGCGGCGGCGACGGTCGACCCGACGGCGAAGGCGCGGGTCCAGAAGGCCTTGCCCCGCTTACGTCCGCGGGCCCGGAACTCGAAGGCCACCCCCCGCAGGATGAGCGCCATCAGCATCAGCAGCACCGGAACGTAGAGCGCCGGCATCAGCACGGCGTAGGCGAGGGGAAAGGCCGCGAACAGGCCGCCCCCGCCGAGCACCAGCCAGGTCTCGTTGCCGTCCCAGAACGGGGCGATGGTGTTCATCATCGTGTCCCGGTCCCGCGGCGAGCGCGCGAAGGGGAACAGGATGCCGACGCCCAGGTCGAAGCCGTCCAGCATCACGTAGAGCAGGACCGAAAGGGCGATCACGCCGGCCCATACGAGCGGCAGGTCGATATCCATCAACGGGCCTCCCTGTCCGGCGAGGGGTGATCTTCGGGCTCGTCGGGCGCGGCCCCCATGGGCGTGCCGGGCGGCCGCGGGGGATCGGAGGGCTCCTGGGGCGCGATGGCCACCGGACCCTCGGCCAGCAGCCGCAGGATGTAGATCGCGCCCGCGCTGAACACCGACGCATAGACGATCAGGAAGGCCAGGAGCGAGGTCGAGACCTCGCCGGCGCCGATCGGCGAAACGGCGTCCTCCGTCCGCAGCAGGCCATAGATGACGTAGGGCTGACGGCCGATCTCGGCCACCATCCAGCCGGCGACGACGGCGACGAAGCCCATGGGCGCCATCAGAACGCAGGACCTCAGGAAGGCGCGGGCCTGGCTGATCTTGCCGCGCCAGCAGAGCCAGGCGCCCCAGAAGCCCAGGCCGATCATCGCCACCCCCAGCCCGACCATCACGCGGAAGGCCCAGAAGACCGGCAGGACCGGCGGCTGATCCTCGCGGGCGAAGTCCTCCAGGCCCTGGATCTCGGCCGCGGTCGAGCCGCCGGTGATCCAGCTGCCGAGCTTGGGGATGGACAGCTCCCAGTGATTGCCCTGGATCTCGCGGTCGGGCCAGGCGGCGATGTGGAAGGCCTGTTCGCTCCGCGTCTCCCAGAAGGCCTCGATCGCGGCGAGCTTGGCCGGCTGGTGGCGCCCGACATCCTTGCCCGACAGGTCGCCCACCAGCAGCTGCATGGGGGCGACGATGGCCAGCATGCCTACGGCCATCTTCAGGGCCAGGGCGGATTCATCCTCGCCGGGCTCCCGCAGCAGGCGGTATGCCGAGGCGCCGGCCACCACCAGGGCGGTGGTCAGATAGGCCGCCAGCACCATGTGGGCCAGGCGCTCGGGGAAGGTGGGCGAGAAGATCACCTGCAGCCAGGAGACGGCGCGCAGCCCCGCCTCCACCGTGCCCTCGAACCCGGCCGGGGACTGCATCCAGCTGTTCGCGGCGATGATCCAGAAGGCCGACATCAGGGTGCCGAGCGCGACAAGCACCGTGGCGGCGAAGTGAAGACGCGGGCCCACCTTCTTCCAGCCGAACAGCATGACCCCGAGGAAGGAGGCCTCGAGGAAGAAGGCCGCCAGCACCTCGAAGGCGAACAGCGGCCCGATGACCGGGCTGGCGACGGCGGAGAAGACCGACCAGTTGGTGCCGAGCTGGTAGCTCATCACCACGCCGCTCACCACGCCCATGCCGAACGAGATGGCGAAGACCTTCACCCAGAAGAGGTAGAGCGCCTTGAAGGCTTCGTTTCGAGTGAGGAGCCAGAGTCCTTCGAGGACAGCCAAGTAGCTGGCAAGTCCAATGGTGAAGCTTGGAAAGATGATGTGGAACGCGATCGTAAACGCGAACTGGAGCCTGGAGAGCATCAGCGCGTCGAAATCCATCCCGTCCCTCGTCAGGTGGTTGAACCGCGTGTGGGCGACACCTGCGCTGCGCAACGCACGGAGCACAAGCGTCGACGGCGCGACATAGGGTCGCGCCCACTGCCGGCTTTCGAGGTGCAAATGAGTTGCAACGACGTTCGCATCTGCTAGGTATGGCGAGGTCGCTTGGGGAGTCGGTCGGCTCGTGTACGTCTGCAACTGTAACGGCATCCGGGAACGCGAGGTTCGCGCCGCCATCGCTGCGGGCGCCTCTCGGCCGGCGGAAATCTTCAAGGCCTGTGATTCCGCTCCGCAATGCGCGCGCTGCGTCTGCGACATGCGCGAGATGCTGCAGGAGCAGCGGGACGCCCTGCGCTACGCGGCCGAGTAGGCACGCTAAAGGTCTCGCAGGCGCGCGAGAACAACACCGCAAATCAGTTGCAAACATAGGCTTTGACAACTCGGGCCCCGCGACCGAGTTTGCCCGTCGAATCCTATTGCGTGCATAGATGAGAGGTGGCCATGCAGGGCGACAAGGCGATCATCCGGCTGCTCAACGCCGTCCTCACCAACGAACTGACGGCGGTGAACCAGTATTTCCTGCACGCCCGCATGTTCGAGAACTGGGGCCTGCGGCGCCTGGGCAAGATCGTCTATGAAGAGTCGATCGGCGAGATGAAGCATGCCGACATGCTCATCAAGCGCATCCTCTTCCTCGACGGCCTGCCGAACCTCCAGGACCTGCACAAGCTCAAGGTCGGCGAAAGCGTCGGCGAGTGCATGTCCTCCGACCTCGACGTCGAGCTCGGCGGCCGCAGCACCCTGGTTGAGGGGATCAAGCTCTGCGAGGCCTCGGCGGACTTCGTCACCCGCGAACTGCTGCAGGCGATCCTCTCCGACACCGAGGAGCACATCGACTTCCTCGAAACCCAGCTGAACCTGCTGAAGTCCCTGGGCGAGCAGAACTACCTGCAATCGGCCATGGGCGAGATGGAGGGCGAGGGCTGAGGCCCCGTCAGGCCTTCGGCGGCGGACAAATGAAAAGCGCCGGCCAGGACCGCCTGGCCGGCGCTCTTTCGTTGCGGGTCGCCCTTTTCGCCTATTCGGCGGCCTGGCGGGTGACGCCGATCTTCGGATCGAGTTCGCCCGAGGCGTAGCGCTTGGCCATGGCCGACATCGGCAGCGGCTTGATCTTGTCGGCCCAGCCGGCCGTGCCGAATTCCTCGAAGCGCTGACGCACCACGGCGCGCATCGCCTCCATGGCGGGCTTCAGATACTTGCGCGGATCGAACTCCGAGGGGTTCTCGGCGAACACCTTGCGGATGGCGCCGGTCATGGCCATGCGGTTGTCGGTGTCGATGTTGATCTTGCGCACGCCGTGCTTGATGCCGCGCTGGATCTCCTCCACCGGCACGC
>CAYQPL010000077.1:0-16322 GCA_964419395.1 uncultured Phenylobacterium sp.
TTCAAGCCCCACATGCAGGCCATGCTGGCGGCCAGCCGGGCCGAGGAGGGCTGCCTCGAATATTCCTACGCGCAGGACGTGGCCGACCCCGGCCTGATCCGCGTCTTCGAGGTCTGGCGCGACCAGGGCGCGATCGACGCCCATTTCCAGGCCCCGCACATGGCCGCCTGGCGCGCGGCCTGGCCGCAGTTCGGGGTCCACGACCGGCGCCTCCGCACCTATGAAGTCGCCGCCGAGCGGCCGCTCTAGCCTTCGGCCATGAAGGCGGCGGGCGGCGTCCACGTCCCGGGCACGAAGCGGTTGGCCCAGCGGCAGACCTGCTGCAGCATGGGTTTCAGCGCCGCCCCCATCTCGGTCAGCTCATAGGCGTAGCGGACGGGCGCTTCCTGGTACGGCGTCTTGCGCACCAGGCCGGCCGCCTCCAGCCGTGCGAGCCGGTCGGCCAGCACGCTGGTGGTGATCTTCTCCGGCGAGTCCAGGAACTCCCCGAACCGCGCCTTGCCGTTCAGCATGTCGCGCACGAGCACCAGGGACCAGCGGTCGCCCAGAAGATCGAGGGTGGTGGCGATCGGGCACCCCGAGCGCGGCGAATCGAGTGGATTGACGGGCATGGCCCGAATGTGCGGCCCTCACTTGCCTTTCGCAAGTGACCCGCCTAGAGTGACTTGGAATTCGCAAGTCACTGGGCGACGGGGGTTGAACCATGTTCGAAGGCGGGTGTCTCTGCGGCGCGGTGCGCTATGTGTCCGACGGCGAGCCGATGATGGCCGGCCACTGCCACTGCACCGACTGCCGGCGGTCCAGCGGCACCGGCCACGCCTCGCATCTGGTCGTTCCGGCCGCTTCGGTTCGGGTGAGCGGTCCGGTCGCCACCTATGCCGCGCCCGCCGACAGCGGGGCGATCGTCACCCGCGCCTTCTGCCCGACCTGCGGCGCGCCGGTCTATTCGACCAACAGCGGCAATCCCGACGCCATCTTCCTGCGGGCCTCGAGCCTGGACGACCTGGAGGTCTTCCAGCCTCAGGTGGTGGTCTACGCCGCCCGGGCGGCCTCCTGGGACCTGACCGACCCGGCCCTGCCCCGGTTCGACAAGATGCCGCCCGGCTTCCAGCCCTAGGCGCTTTACGATTCCAGCCCCCATGGCCTAGGAGATCGCCTTCGCGGCTCGCCGCAGGTTCATCAGCCACGGGGCGCATCTCATGACCGACCTTCTCCTCCTGCCCGGCGACGGCATCGGCCCGGAAGTGACGGCGCAGGTGCGCCGGGTGATCGACGCCCTCACCCCGGACCTGAAGGTGGAGGAGCGGCCCTTCGGCGGGATCAGCTACGACCAGTCGGGCGAACCCCTGACGGCGGAGACCCTGGCGCTGGCCAAGTCGTCCAAGGCGGTGCTGATGGGCGCCGTCGGCGGACCCAAATGGGCGGGCGTCCCGCGCGACAAGCGCCCCGAAGCGGGCCTGCTGGCCCTGCGCGCGGGCATGGAGGTCTTCGCCAACCTGCGCCCGGCGCTCTGCTTCGGTCCGCTGGCCGACGCCTCGTCGCTGAAGCGCGAACTGGTCGAGGGCCTCGACTTCATGATCGTGCGCGAGCTGACCGGCGGCGTCTATTTCGGCCAGCCGCGCTTCATCGAGGACCTGCCCGGCGGCGGCAAGCGCGCCGTGGACACCCAGGTCTATACGACCGCCGAGATCGAACGCGTCGCCCGCGTGGCCTTCGAACTGGCGCGGGGCCGCCGCAACAAGGTCCATTCGGCCGAGAAGTCCAACGTCATGGATTCCGGCCTGCTGTGGCGCGAGGTGGTCACCGACCTGCACAGGCGCGAATTTGCCGATGTCGAGCTGGAGCACATCCTGGCCGACAACGCCGCCATGCAGATCGTCAAGAACCCCAAGCAGTTCGACGTCATGGTCACCGACAACCTGTTCGGCGACATCCTGTCGGACGCGGCGGCCCAGCTGACCGGCTCGCTCGGCATGCTGCCGTCCGCCGCCCTTGGGGAGCCCGGCAAGCCGGGCCTCTACGAGCCCATCCACGGCTCGGCGCCGGACATCGCCGGCCAGGGCGTGGCCAATCCGCTGGCCGCCATTCTCTCCTTCGAGATGGCCCTGCGCTGGTCGCTGGAGCGGGCCGAAGCCGCCGACCGCCTGCAGGCCGCGGTCATCCAGGCCCTGGAGACCGGCGCCCGCACCCGCGACCTGGGCGGAAACCTCTCCACCGTGCAGATGGGCGGCGCGGTCCTGGCCGCCCTCTGACGGCGCGCGGCGTGACGGGCGCCGGTCCAGGCGGTAGAACCAAGCCGACCCCCAGGAGGAGCCGAGCATGAACGCCCCCGCCTTCGCCCCCGGCGGCAAGATCGACGAGACCAAGGCCTTCGTCCCCGTCCGCATCGCCGTCCTGACCGTCTCCGACACCCGCGATGCGGCCAGCGACACCTCCGGCCAGGTCCTCGCCGACCGCATCACCGGCGCCGGCCACACGCTGGCCGCCCGCGCCATCGTCCGCGACGACGTCGAGGCCATCCGCAGCCAGGTGAAGGCCTGGGTCGCCTCGGGCGAGGTGGACGTGGTCCTCACCACCGGCGGCACCGGCATCACCGGCCGCGACGTGACGCCCGAGGCGCTTGGCCCGCTGTTCGACAAGACCCTCGACGGCTTCTCGGTGGTCTTCCACATGGTCAGCTACCAGACCGTGGGCCTCTCCACCCTGCAGAGCCGCGCCACTGCCGGCATCCTGGGCGGGGGCTTCGTCTTCTGCCTGCCGGGCTCCAACGGGGCGGTGAAGGACGGCTGGGACAAGGTGATCTCAGCCCAGCTCGACAGCCGCCACGGCCCCTGCAACATGGTCGAACTCATGCCGCGTCTGATGGAGCGGTGAGCAAGCTCACCCATATCGACGAGACCGGCCGCGCCCACATGGTCGACGTCTCGGACAAGGCGGTCACGACCCGCGAGGCCGTGGCCGAGGGCTTCGTGCGCATGACGCCGGAGACGCTGGCCCTGGCCCTCTCCGGCGACGCCAAGAAGGGCGACGTCCGCGCCACCGCCGAGATCGCCGGCATCATGGCGGCCAAGAAGACGAGCGAGCTGATCCCGCTCTGCCATCCGCTGATGCTGTCCAAGGTGGAGGTCCGCGTGGCCGAGGAGGATGGCGGGCTTTCCGTCACCGCCCGGGTGCGCACCAGCGGCCAGACCGGGGTGGAGATGGAGGCGCTGACCGCCGTCTCGGTCGCCTGCCTGACCATCTACGACATGCTGAAAGCCGCCGAGAAGGGCATGGTCATCGAGGCGGTGCGGCTAAGGGCCAAGTCCGGCGGCGCCTCCGGCGACTGGAGCGCGGCGTGAAGCTGCTGGCGGTGGACGACGCGCGGGCCCGCATGCTGGCCGAGATCGCGCCGCTCGGCGCCGAACCCGTTCCGCTCCTGCAGGCCATCGGCCGGATTCTCGCCGAGGACGTCGCCGCCCGCCGCGACCAGCCGCCCTTCGACGCCTCGGCCATGGACGGCTGGGCCGTGCGCAGCGCCGACACGCCCGGACGCCTCGCCATCGTCGGCGAGAGCGCCGCCGGCCACGGTTATGAAGGCGCGCTCGGCGCGGGTCAGGCGGTCCGCATCTTCACCGGCGCGGCCCTGCCGAAAGGCGCCGACGCCATCGTCATCCAGGAGGACGCGATCCGCGCCGGCGACACGGTCGAGGTCCCCCAGGTCGAGCCCGGCCGCCACCTGCGCCCCCGCGGCGGCGACTTCGCCGCCGGCGAGGTGCTGCTGAAGGCCGGACAGCGCATCGATCCCTGGCGCCTGTCGCTCGCCGCCTCGGCCGGCCGCGCGGAGGTGCTTGTCGCCCGTGCGCCGAAGGTCGCCATCCTCTCCACCGGCGAGGAGATCGTCGAGGCGCCCGGGGCGCCCGGCCCCTTCCAGATCTACGATTCCGGCGCGCCGGCGCTCGTGGCCATGGTCCGCGGCTGGGGCGCGCAGGCGATCAAGCTGAAGCCCGTGCGCGACGAGCTCGACGCCGTCATCGAGGCGCTGCGGCAGGCGGACTGCGATCTGGTGGTGACGGTCGGCGGCGCCTCGGTGGGCGACCACGACCTGGTCCGCGCCGCCGGCGAGGCGTTGGGTCTTTCGCTGCGGGTGGCGAGCGTGGCGGTGCGGCCGGGCAAGCCGACCTTCTTCGGGCTGCTGGAAGATGGCCGCCGGATGCTCGGCCTGCCGGGCAATCCCGCCTCGGCCTTCGTCTGCGCCGAGCTTTTCCTCAAGCCCATCCTCGACGCCTGGCAGGGCGCGGCCGAACCCTTCGCGACGATCAGCGCCCGCGCCGCCGAGCCGCTGGCCGCCAACGGCCCGCGCGAGCACTGGATGCGCGCGCGCCTGACCTCTGCCGAGGGCGTGCTCACCGCCCGGCCCTATCGCGATCAGGATTCTTCGCTGGTCAGCGTCTTCGCCGGGGCCGACGCGCTGCTGCGCCGGGCGCCGGGCGCCGCGGCCGTCCCCGAGGGCGGACTGGTCGAGGTGCTGCCGCTCCGGCGGGCGTGACGCAGGGCCATGATCTCGCCGATCACCGAGACGGCCACCTCCCACGGCGCCTTGCCGCCGATGTCGAGGCCGATGGGCGCATGCAGCCGCCCGATCGCCGCCTGCGAAACTCCCAGCGCCCGCAGCCCGGCCAGCCGCTCGGGCAGGCGCGAGCGGGCGCCGCGCAGGCCCACATAGGCGGCCCGCGACGGCAGGGCGGCCAGCAGGGCCGACTGGTCGGTGACGAGGTCGTGGCTGGCCACCGCCACCGCCGTCCAGGGGTCGAGGCCGAGGTCGCTCAAGGCCTCCCCCGCATCCTCCCGACGATAGGCGACGCCCGCCAGGGGCGGCGGCGCCTCGGGCCCCTTGGGACGGACGAGCGTGGTCTCGAAGCCCGACTGGGCGCCCAGCGCCGCGATGGCGAGCGCGGTCGGGTCGCCGCCCACCACGGCCAGGCGCGGCGTCGGATCGTAGTCGCGACGGATGGCGCCGGCCCACGCCTGAGCCGCCTCGGGCGCCGTGCAGCGGCGCGTGCGCCCGTCGCTCAGCCACACGCAGGGTCTGCGCTCATTCTGGGCGGTAAGAAGTTCGGCGAGCGCCGGATCGTCGGCCGCCACCTTCTCCAGGAAGATCTCGATCCGCGCCCCGCAGAGCAGCTGGATGTCGGGCCAGGGGCTGCCCTCGCCATAGACGAGGGTTCGAGGCGCCCCGTCTTCGCGGCAGGCCTCGGCGTGCGCGGCCACGTCGGACTCCACGCATCCGCCCGAAAAATAACCGGAAACCACGCCCTCGCCGAAGACCATCTGGGTCCCGACCGGCCGCGGCCCGCCGCCGCCCAGGGCCGTCAGGGTCGCCAGGACCAGGGGCTTTCCGGTGGCCGCGGCCGCGCGCAGGGCCGGCCGGACATCCTCGGCGAGGCCGAACATGGGCCACTCCGGTAAGGCCTCGTTCATCATACGGATTAACCCCGGCGAAAGGTTCCAGATACGGGTTCTTTAGGCCTGACAGATAAGCATGGCGCCCGACAAGTGCAGTCCTTCGAGCGTGCGCCCGACCATGACCTCTCCGCTCAGCAAGCTTGGCCTCGGTTCGGGCCAGTTCGTCCTCGACCAGGCCACCGTCCGCGGCCGGCCCGTCCTGGCCGAGGTGCGCGACATCCTGTCGGTCGCCGCCCGCGCCGGCGTGCCGGTGTTCGACGTGGCCGGCCGCTCGGTCCAGGGCGAGACCACGATCGGCCAGGCCCTGCCGCAGCCCAATCCCTTCCGCGTCTCGCTGACCACCATCCGCGCCGACCGCGGCGCCGACGCCGTGGAGGCCGATCTCCGCGCCGCCCTGCGCCGGCTGAACGTCGCCCAGGCCGACTGCTTCCTGGTGCCCTCGGCCTCGGAACTGTTCGGCCCGCACGGCATGGCCATGTGGACCCGGCTGCAGCAGCTGCGCGACTCAGGCCTCTGCCGCCGGATCGGCGTCTCGGTCTTCGCCTCGGACGATCCGGTGGGTCTGGCCCGCCGCTTCCGCCCCGACGTCATCCAGGCGCCGGCCAGCCTGCTCGACCAGCGCCTGCTGATCGACGGCACGCTCGCCACCCTGGCCGGCATGGGCGTGGAGGTGCAGCTGCGCTCCATCTTCCTCAACGGCCTGATCTTCCTGCCGCCAGACCGCGCCCCGAGCCACCTGAAGGCCGCCGCCAGCCGCATCTCCCGTGCGCGGCGGATGATCGCCGAGGGTCGTTCCGATCCGCTGCAGGCCTGCCTCGGCTTCGCCCTCTCGCGGCCCGAGGCGACCACCGTCCTGGTGGGCGTCACCTCGGCGGCCGAACTCCAGGCGGTGATCGCCGCCGCCGCCTCGCCCCCGCCGGACCTCGACTGGGACGACATGGCGCTCGACGACCCCGTCGCGCTCGACCCCAACCAGTGGGCGGCGGCCTAAGCTCGCCCCCACGGCGCGCCGCGGGCGCGGAATGATCGAACCACAAAGCTCACCAAGGACACGAAGGCGTCGAGGCGCCCTTTGTGTCCTTCGTGCACTTCGCGGTTCTGTCTCTACAGCGTTCGGCCTAAGGCTCCCGCGTGATCCCGCCGCAAGGCCGGAATGACGGCAGACAGCCGAGGCCCTACCCCCAGACGCCGTAGGGATCGGCGAAGGGCTTGCCGAGCGCCTCGGCCACGGCGGGGTGGGTGATCTGGCCGGCGAGGACGTTCAGGCCCTTGGCCAGGTGCGGATCGGCCTTCAGCGCATCCAGCCCCTTGTCGGCGAGCACCAGGCCGAAGGGCAGGGTGGCGTGGACCAGCGCCTCGGACGAGGTGCGCGGGGCTGCTCCGGGCATGTTGGCCACGCAGTAGTGGACGACGCCGTCGACCACATAGGTCGGCTCGGCGTGGGTCGTGGGGCGCGAGGTCTCGAAGCAGCCGCCCTGGTCGATGGAGACGTCGACCAGCACCGAGCCCGGCTTCATGCGCGCCAGATGCTCGCGCTTGACCAGCTTGGGCGCCGCGGCCCCGGCGGTCAGGACCGCGCCCACCACCACATCGGCCTTGATCACCTCCTCCTCCACCGCGTCCAGGGTTGAGTAGCGGGTCAGGATCCGGCCCAGGAACATGTCGTCCAGCTCGCGCATGCGCGGGATGGAGCGCTCCAGCACCACGACCTCGGCGCCCAGGCCCGCGGCCATGCGCGCGGCGTTCATGCCGACGACCCCGCCGCCCAGGACGCAGATGCGCGCCGGCCGCACGCCGGGCACGCCGGAGAGCAGCAGGCCCATGCCGCCATTGTGCTTGAGCAGGGTCTCGCCGGCCGAGAAGACGGCGATCCGGCCGGCCACTTCCGACATGGGGGCCAGCAGCGGCAGGCCGCCGGCGCGGTCGGTCACCGTCTCGTAGGCGATCGCCGCGCAGCCCGAGGCCAGCAGGCCTTCGGTCTGGGCCGGGTCCGGCGCCAGGTGCAGGTAGGTGAAGAGGATGTGGTCGGGGGTCAGCCTCGCCCACTCCGCGGGCTGCGGCTCCTTCACCTTCACGATCATCTTCGCCTGGTCGAAGACGGCGGCCGCATCAGGGACGATCTTTGCGCCGGCCCGCTCGTATAGATCGTCGGTGAAGCCCGCGCCCTCGCCGGCGCCGGTCTCGACGATCACCGCGTGGCCGTGGGCGACGTATTCGCGCACCGCGGTGGGCGGCAGGCCGACACGATGCTCGTTGGGCTTGATCTCGCGAGGCACGCCGATGCGCATGTGTCCCTCCCAGGGGGCAATTTGTTGCATTCGGACGGAGGTCTGCGGGCAGAACCTTGTTTCGTCAACCCAGCACGCAGGCCGCCAGCCCATCGCGACGAACGGTTCCGGCCGCCGCCTGGATCCGCCCGGCGCGCCGTCGCACATAGGGGCCCGGCGTATCGGCCTTGTAGCGCAGGGGACTTGGGAGCACCGCGGCCAGGCGGGCGGCCTGCTGGGCGGTGAGGTCGTCGGCCTTGGCGCCGAAATTGGCCTTGGCCGCGGCCTCGGCGCCGTAGATCCCAGGGCCGAACTCGATGGAGTTCAGATAGACCTCCATGATCCGCCGCTTGCCCCACATCACCTCGATCAGCACCGTGAAATAGGCCTCCAGCCCTTTACGGACATAAGAGCGGTCGGGCCACAGGAAGACGTTCTTGGCCGTCTGCTGGCTGATGGTGGAGCCGCCGCGCACCCGCGAGGACTGCTCGTTGTGGGCCATGGCCTTGCGGATGGCCTCCAGGTCGAAGCCGTGGTGGCTGCAGAAGTTGGCGTCCTCGGCGGCGATGACCGAGCGCACGAGATTCGGCGACAGGGTGTCGATCGACCGCCACTCGCGGCGCAGGCCCTGCCCCTCGAACAGGCGCTGCACCATCAGGAAGGTGATCGGCGGGGGCACGAAGCGGTAGACGGCGACGCTGAAGACCGGTCCGACGAAGCCGATCAGCAGGGCCAGGATCAGGAGCGTGCGGACCAGGCGGCCGAACCCGCCGCCCCGGCGCGGCGCCGGCTCCGCATCGGCCTCGGCCTCGGCCGCCCCCGTCGCGTCGTCGGCCGGGGTCAGGCGAAGCGCGTCCGCGCCGGCGGCCGGCGCCGGCGGGGTGGTCTCCTCGGGAGAAGATTGGGTGTCGCTCACGCTCCGCCGTCCTTGCCTTGACCCTAGGCGGGGCTGCTAGCGATGGGAAGACGGACGCACAAGACGCAAAGGCCCCGCGCGATGAACGTGACGCAAGCTGTGGCGCAGCGGGTTTCGATCCGCGCCTTCAAGCCCGACCCGGTTCCCGGCGCCCTGGTGCGCGAGATCCTGCAGGCCGCCGCCCGCGCGCCCTCCGGCGGCAACCTGCAGCCCTGGCGGGTCCAGGCGCTGGCCGGCGCCCCGCTCGAGGCGCTGAAGGAAAAGGTCCGCGCCAACCCCTTCGGCGAGAGGCCGGAATACGACGTCTATCCGCCCAACCTCTGGGAGCCCTTCCGCACCCGGCGCTTCCAGTGCGGCGAGGACCTCTACGCCACGATCGGCATCCCGCGGGAGGACAAGGCCGCGCGGCTGACCCAGCTGGCCAAGAACGGCGAGCTGTTCGGGGCGCCCGTCGGCCTCTTCTTCAGCCTGGACCGCAAGGTCGGCCCGCCGCAGTGGGCCGATGTGGGCATGTTCATGCAGACGGTCATGCTGCTGGCCACCGAGCGGGGGCTTTCCACCTGCGCCCAGGAATACTGGGCCCGCTATCCGCAGACCCTGGCCGAGGTCCTGAACCTGCCCGAGGACCACATGATCTTCTCCGGCATGGCGCTGGGCTATGCCGACGAGGCGGCGCCGATCAACACCCTGCGCACCCGCCGCGACCCCTTCGAAGCCTGGGCCGAAATGCGCGGCTTCGACGAGTGATCCCGCGCGCAGCGCAGTAGAGTTCAACCACAAAGGACACGAAGGGCACGAAGACCGCCCGCGCACCGGCCCCTTGGTGATCTTTGTGTCCTTTGTGGTTCAATGAATGCGCGCCTTCGGCGGCGCAGGGGGCCTCGGCCACGCCGGCGGCGCCGTCCTCGTCGCCCCAGGCCACGCGCTTGCCGTCCGGCGTGATGGCAAGGGCGGTGATCGGCGGGCCCTTCTCGGCCTTCAGCATCTCGATCTTCTGACCCTGCAGATCGCAGACCCAGACGCGGCCGTCCTCCAGTCCGGCGGCCACCCGCTGGCCGGTCGGCGGGGCGGCCACGCGGGAGACCAGGGTCGAGGCGTCGAAGCCGACCTCGGCGGCCTGCTTGCCCATCGGCCCGGTCGAGCCGCCGAAGGGCCAGATCACCACCCCTTGGGCGCCCGAGGTGGCCATCATCTGGCCCTTGGACAGGAAGACCAGGCTCTTCACCTTGGCCGGATAGCCCCCCATGCGCATGTTCTTCTCGTCGGCGACGCGCCAGCCGTGCAGCTGATTCTCCTGCATGGACGACATCAGGAACTTGCCATCCGGGCTCCAGACCAGCGCGATATGGCTGCCGGCCCATTCCAGGATGGTCGGCTTCTGCTCGGCGATGCGGGCGAACCACAGCCAGGCGCCGTTATAGGTCGCCACGGCCAGGCGGCGGCCCTTGGGGTCGAAGGCGAGCTCGGCCACCGACTTCTCGTGGGCGAAGGTGCGGGCGAAGGCCGGGTCGCCGGCGTCGCGGACGTGGACCTCGCGCCCGGCGGAGAAGGCGATCAGCTTCGATTCGGCGCTGGCGGCCACCGCGTCGATCCACTTGCCCGGCAGGCGGGCGATCTCGTCTGCGCCCGAGGGACGCGACCAGACGACGCGGCCGTCGTCGCCGCCGGTGACGATCCCCTCGCCGGAGGGATGGACGACGGCGCTGAGCGCCGCCCCGTCATGGGCCTCGACCACCTCGCCCGATTCGAAGCGGACGGTTCCGTCGCCCAGGGCGAAGGCGGCCTGGGCGCCCCCTTGCGGGGACCTGGAGAAGAGGGCGGCGGTGACATAGGCGTCGAAGGCGTAGGGCATTTTGCTGCAATAGCCGCCGAACGCCGGTCTTCACAGCGCAAAGCGGCGCCCCCATTTGCGGCGGCGGCTGCGCCGCTTCGGGCGCCGGGAGCCATGTGAGACGGCCCCGCGGCGCGTCCCGCGCGTGTTGAGGCTTTACAAGCCGCTTTTCCCAAGCGAATGGTCTTGCCGAAACGGACGGCCGCGCAGGCGTGCGGCCCAAAGGGAAGGAATTACATATGGCGGCGAAGCTGTCCGGCGGAGGGGGGTCGAGGTTCGATCTCGGCCAGAACAGCGACATCAACGTCACGCCCTTCGTCGACGTGATGCTGGTGCTCCTGATCATCTTCATGGTGTCGATCCCGGCCGCGACCGTGTCGATCAAGCTCGACCTGCCGCCCGCGATCCCGCCGCCGCCTGGCGCGGTCGTCGAAGAGCCGACCCTGATCAATGTGCAGCAGGGCGGCGAGCTCTATATCGGCGAGACGCCGACCACGCTCGCCACCCTCGGCGCCGACCTGGCCCGCGAACTGGCCGTGCCGGTCCCGACCGAAGAGCGCGTCTACATCCGCGCCGACCGCACCGTGAAGTACGGCGAGTTCATGTCGGTCATGAACCAGCTGCAGACGGACGGCTACTTCCTGGTCGCGCTGATCAACGAAGACATCTGATCGCGTCCTGATCAGGCCTGAACCTGAAACGCCCGCCGGTCCGCCGGCGGGCGTTTTGCTGTGTGGGACCGTCCTCGTCCTTCGAGGCCCTGCTGGCGCAGGGCGCCTCAGGATGAGGTCGGAATGAGAAGCTACGCCCCACGCCCCTCATCCTGAGGCGCGAGCGACAGCGAGCCTCGAAGGACGCAAGACGCCGCCGCTTCAGGCCGCGCAGGCCTCGAAGCCTTCCTTCAGCTGCGCCTCGTCCAGGTTGCGGCCGATGAAGACCATGCGGCTGAAGCGCTTCTCGTCGTCGCGCCAGTCGCGCTGGAAGTCGCCCTCTAGGATCATGTGGACGGCCTGGAAGACCAGGCGGCGGTCCTCGCCGGCGATGTCGAGTATGCCCTTGGCGCGCAGGATGTCGGGGCCTTGCGCCTGCAGCACCTCGTTCAGCCAGTGGGTGACCTTGGTCCCGTTCAGCGGCCGGTCGAGCGTGAGCGAGACGCCGCGTATGCCGGCTTCGGCGACATGGTCGTGCGGATGATCATGGTCGTGGTGGTGATGATCGTGATCGCCGTGATCGTGATGATGGTCATGGTCGCAGTTCTCGTCGTGGACGTGGCCCGGTTCGCCATGGGCCGGATTGAGGAACTCCGGATCGATCTCGTTGATCCGCGCGAGGTCGAAGCTGCCGCGGCCCAGCACCTGGTCCAGGGGGACGTTCGACCTCTGCGCCCGATGGATGGGGGCGAGCGGGTTGATCCGCCGGATCTGGGCCTCGACCGCGGCGAGTTCGCTTTCAGATACGAGATCGGTCTTGTTCAGGATGATCTGGTCGGCGAAGGCGATCTGCTCCACCGCCTCGTGGCTGTCGGCCAGGCGCAGGGGCAGGTGCTTGGCGTCGACCACGGTCGTCACCGAGTCGAGCTGCGCCTTGGCGCGCACGTCGTCGTCGACGAAGAAGGTCTGGGCCACCGGGCCGGGATCGGCCAGCCCCGTCGTCTCGACGATGATGGCGTCGAACCGGCCCTTGCGCTTCATCAGGCCAGAGACGACGCGGATCAGGTCGCCGCGCACGGTGCAGCAGACGCAGCCGTTGTTCATCTCGAAGACTTCTTCGTCGGCGCCGACGATGAGGTCGTTGTCGATGCCCACCTCGCCGAACTCGTTGACGATGACGGCGTAGCGCTTGCCGTGGTCCTCGCTGAGGATCCGGTTGAGGAGCGTGGTCTTGCCGGCGCCGAGATAGCCGGTGAGCACGGTGACGGGGGTCTTGTCGGTCATGGCTATCATCTAGTCACTGCCATGCGCCGTGGGAACAGGTCAGAGCCGGCGGCGCGGCGTTCGAGCGCTTGACGCCGGCCCTGATGTTATAGAATAACAGCGACCCGCCCGACCGGCGTCGTCCAACGAAAGCCCGCGCTTGCCGCCCCAGGACCCAGACCGCCCCCCTGAAGCCGCGATGGACGCCTTCCGCGTCGACCGCACCTATCTGGGCGCCCACCACGGCCGCAACGAACGGCGCGCCTGGCTGGCCGCCGGCATCTGCGCCGTCACCTTCCTGGTGCAGATCCTGGGCGGACTGGCCTTCAACTCCATCGCCCTCCTGGCCGGCGGGGTGCACATGGCCGCCCACGTGGCGGCGCTGACCATCGCCGCCATGGCCTACCTGCTGGCCCGGCGCTACGCCCGCGACCGCCGCTTCGCCTTCGGCACGGGGAAGATCGGCTATCTCGCCGCCTTCACCAACGCCGTGGCCCTGGCCATCACGGCTGCCGTCCTGGCCGCCGAAAGCGTCCTGCGGCTGACGCGGACCGAAACCGCCGACTTCCACGGCGCGACGCCGGTGGCCGTGTCGGTCCTGGCCATCAACCTTCTCTGCATGTGGCTGCTGCGCCCGGCGGAGGAGGCGCACGACGCCTCCGACGACGGCGACCTGAACCTTTCGGCCGCTCACCTGCATCTGGCGGCGGACGTGGCCGTCTCCATCCTCACCATCGGCGGCCTGATGGCGGGGGAGCATCTGGGCTGGACCTGGGCCGACCCGCTGGCGGGCGCCCTGGGCGCGGTGCTGGTGGCGCGCTTCGCCTGGAGCCTGGCGCGGCGCTCGGGCGGCGTCCTGCTGGACATGTCGCCCAGCCCCGCCCTGGCGGCGGAGATCGGCGCGCGGCTCGCGGCGGCCGGCGGGCGCGTGCGGGACCTTCACCTCTGGCGTCTCGGACCCGGCCACTATGCGGCGATCGCCGTGGTCGGCGACGACGGCGATCGCCCGCCGGCCCACTATCGCGCGGCCCTCGAAGACCTGCCTGGCCTCAGCCACGTCACGCTTGAGGTGCGGCCCGAAGCGGCCCATAGGGACAGGGAAATCCCCGCCGACGCGTTGACTCGCAAATCCGCGTCTGTATAAGTCCGCGGCTCTCGCCCGCGGGCCATCTCGCGGGCGTAATCCTTTTTGCATTAAGTCTAAGGCGCGAACCTATGTACGCGGTGATCAAGACCGGCGGCAAACAGTACCGGGTCCAACCGGGCGACCTGCTCGTGGTGGAAAAGCTGGACGGCGAGCCGGGCGCCGATGTCGCGTTCGGCGACGTCCTCATGGTGGGCGACGGCGACTCCGTGACCCTGGGCGCGCCCCTCGTGGACGGCGCGTCGGTCTCGGCGACCCTGATCGAAACCCGCAAGGGCGAGAAGGTTAAGATCTTCAAGAAGATCCGCCGCCAGGGCTATCGCCGCACCCGCGGTCACCGTCAGCTGGAAAGCGTGCTGCGCGTCACCGCCGTGGCCGGCGTCGGCAAGACGGACAAGTGGGACGGCGAGGTCGACCTGACGCCGAAGGCGGTGCTCGACGCCCGCGCCCGCAACCTGAAGCTGGCCGAGCCGGCCCCGGTCGAGGCCAAGCCCGCCAAGGCCGCGCCGAAGAAGGCCGCCGCGCCGAAGGCCGAGGCCCCCGAGGCTGAGGCTCCGGCTGCGGAAGCCAAGACCGAGGCCAAGAAGGCTGCGCCGAAGAAGGCCGCCGCCCCCAAGGCCGAAGCTTCGAAGGCGGACGCCGGCGAGAAGAAGGCTGCGCCCAAGAAGGCCGCGGCCAAGAAGGAATCGGACGCCGAATAAGGCGCCCCAGAAGGTCTAGGAGAGCACCATGGCTCACAAGAAATCCGGCGGCTCCTCGCGCAACGGTCGCGACTCGGCCGGCCGTCGTCTCGGCGTAAAGAAGTTCGGCGGCGAAGCTGTGCTCGCCGGCAACATCATCGTGCGCCAGCGCGGCACCAAGTACTACCCGGGCGACAATGTGGGCATGGGCAAGGACCATACCCTCTTCGCTCTCGAAGCCGGCGCGGTGAAGTTCGTCACCAAGCGCGACGACCGTACCTACGTCACGGTGGTCCAGGCCGAGGGGGCGAACGCCGAATAGGCGGAACCCTCCTTGAGACCGGTTCCGCCTCCCATCACTGAGGCGGACCGGACAGGAAAACTCCAAACGGGGAGTCCGGCCGCCGGACTCCCCGTTTTCGTTTTCCGATGGGCTCCGGGAGAGGGCCCGGGAGGGAAGGATGAGCATTCTCGACGACGGCCCGCCCGTCATTTCGACGCCCCGGCTGCGGCTGCGGGCGCCGCAGGCCGACGACGCCCCGCGGCTGGCGCAACTGGCCAACGATCCGGGCGTGGCGCGGATGACCACGCGCATGCCCCACCCCTACGGCCTGGCCGACGCCGAGGACTTCCTCGCCCGCTGCGGCCAGAAGGACGCGGCCCGTGAACGCGTCTTCGCCGTGGAGCGCGAGGGCGAGGGGCTGATCGGCATGCTGGGTTTCCACCCCAACGCGGCGGGCCGTACGGAGCTGGGCTACTGGCTCGGCCGGCCCTACTGGGGCCAGGGCCTCGCCACGGAGGCGGCCGACGCGGCCCTCGTCTGGGCCAGCGAAGGATGGAAGCGGCGCTATGTCCTGGCCGGCCACTTCGTGGACAACCCGGCCTCGGGGAACGTGCTCTGCAAGACCGGCTTCCTCTATACGGGGGACGTCGTGCCGCTCCACTCGGTGGCGCGGGGCGAGCCGGCGCCGACCCGCATGATGGTCTGGCTCGCCTAGCCCGCCCAATTTTGTGATATCGGGAGCCGTCGCGCCCGCCGGACCTTCGGCGGCCGCGCGGCGGCCCTACCGGACAAGCCGATGAAATTCCTCGACCAGTGCAAGATCTACATCCGCTCGGGCAACGGGGGCGGCGGGGCGGTCTCGTTCCGGCGGGAGAAATATATCGAGTACGGCGGGCCCGACGGCGGCGACGGCGGCCGCGGCGGCGATGTCTGGATCGAGGCGGTGGACGGGCTGAACACCCTGATCGACTACCGCTACCAGCAGCACTTCAAGGCCGGGACCGGCGAGCACGGCATGGGCCGCAACCGCCACGGCGCGGCCGGCGAGGACGTGGTGCTGAAGGTCCCCGTGGGCACCGAGGTGCTGGACGAGGACAAGGAGACCCTGATCGCCGACATGGACCATGCCGGTCAGCGGATCCTGCTGCTCAAGGGCGGCAACGGCGGCTGGGGCAACGACCGCTTCAAGGGTCCGGTCAACCAGGCCCCGCGCCACGCCAATCCCGGCCAGCCGGGGGAGGAGCGCGCCATCTGGCTGCGCCTGAAGCTGATCGCCGATGTGGGGCTGGTGGGCCTGCCCAACGCCGGCAAGTCCACCTTCCTGGCGGCGGTCTCGGCCGCCAAGCCGAAGATCGCCGACTATCCCTTCACGACCCTCGCCCCGAACCTCGGCGTGGTCGACCTGTCGCCCAACGAGCGTTTCGTCATCGCCGACATTCCCGGCCTGATCGAGGGCGCTTCGGAAGGGGCGGGCCTGGGCACCCGCTTCCTCGGCCATGTGGAGCGCACCGCCGTGCTGATCCACCTGATCGACGGCACGCAGGAGGACGTGGCCGGCGCCTACGCCACCGTGCGCCAGGAGCTGGAGGCCTATGGCGCAGGTCTGACCGACAAGCCCGAGATCGTGGCCCTGAACAAGATCGACGCTCTGGACGCCGAAACCCGCGCCGAGAAGGCCGCCGGGCTTGCGGCCGCCTGCGGGAGCGAGCCGCGCCTGATCTCCGGCGTCTCCGGCCAGAACGTCACCGAGGTCCTGCGGGCCGCCTGGAACCAGGTGCGCGCCCGCCGGGCCGAGGAGAAGGCCGAGGCCGAAGGGCCTGCGCCCGAGGGCTGGACGCCGTGA
>CAYQPL010000078.1:0-16296 GCA_964419395.1 uncultured Phenylobacterium sp.
CCGCCCTCGTCGCCGCCACCGGCATCGGCTTCACCGCCGCCAAACTCACCAGCCCCAAACCCCCAACCGCCGCCGAAGCGCCCGAAGAGGGAGAGGCGGCAGGCGCGGCACATGCGGCCGACACCCTCGTCATGGGCCCGGAACGGATCACCGCCTCCGGTGTCCAGGTGCAGACGGTGGCGACCAGCGGAATCGCCGGCGAAATCGTCGCCCAGGCTACCGTCGAGGCCGAACCGTCGGGGCAGGCGGCGCTGACCGCGCGGGCGGCCGGCTCGATCGCGCGGATCAACAAGCGTCTGGGCGACCCCGTCCGCGCCGGCGAGACCCTGGCCCTCGTGGAAAGCCGCGAAGCCGCGCAGATCGCGGCGGAGCGCAGCGTCGCGGCCGCCAAGGCGGACCTGGCGCGCAAGGTGGCCGCCCGGGAACGGCGGCTCTTCGAGCAGAAGGTCAGCCCGCGTCAGGACTATGAGACCGCCCAGGCCGAACTTGTCGCCGCCGAAGCGGAGGCGAGGCGTGCCGCGACGGCTGCGGGCGCAGCCGACGTGTCGCGCGACGGACGCTACGTGGCGGTGATCAGCCCCATCACCGGGCGCATCACCGCAATGAACGCGAGCCTGGGCGCGTTCGTGCAGCCCGAGACGGAGCTCTTCCGGATCGCCGATCCAAGCCGCATCCAGGTCGAGGCGGCGGTGACGGCCATGGATGCGCGACGTATCCAGCCGGGAGACCAGGCGGTGATCGAGACGACCAGCGGCGAGACCCGCGCCGCCGTGGTCCGGTCGGTGACGCCTGGCGTCAACGAACAGACGCGTTCGGCGACTGTGGTGCTGGCCCTGACCGGCGGAGGCGGCGTGCTTCAACCTGGGCAGCTGGTGCGGGCCCGCATCGTTTCCCGGCAGTCCGCCACCACCGGCATCGTCGTACCCGAAGAAGCTGTGCAGACCGTGGAAGGCCGTGACGCCGTGTTCGTGCGCACGCCGAAGGGCTTTCGGGTGCAGCCCGTGACGGTGGGCCAGCGCACCGGGGGCCGCGTCGAAATCCTGCAGGGGCTGAAGGGCGGCGAGGCCGTCGCCACCAAGAACGCCTTCCTACTGAAGGCCGAGCTCGGCAAGAGCGCGGAAGAAGAATGAGCCTCCCCATCACGTCTGGAGACATGCCGAAATGATCGGCCAAATTCTGTCCATGTCGGTGAAGGGGCGCTGGTACGTCCTCGTCCTGACCCTCATCATCGCCGCCCTCGGCGCCTGGCAGCTGGCGAAGCTGCCGATCGACGCCGTGCCCGACATCACGAACAAACAGGTGCAGATCAACTCGGTGGCGCCCGCGCTGTCGCCGGTCGAGATCGAAAAGCGCGTCACCTTCCCGATCGAGACGGCGCTCGCCGGCATTCCCGGCCTGGAGTCGACCCGTTCGATCTCGCGCAACGGGTTCTCGCAGGTGTCCGCGGTCTTTACCGAAAGCACCGACCTCTACTTCGCCCGCCAGCAGGTGGCGGAGCGGCTGACCCAGGCGCGCGACACCCTCCCGACCGGCGTGCAGCCCCAGATCGGTCCGGTCACGACCGGCCTGGGCGAGGTCTACATGTATACGGTCGAATTCGCCAATCCGGGCGGCAAGGGCGCGAAGGTCAAGGACGGCGCCCCGGGATGGCAGTCGGATGGCTCCTATCTGACGCCGGAAGGCGAACGGCTGAGCGACCCCGTGGCGCAGGCCGGCTATCTCCGCACCGTTCAGGACTGGATCATCCGGCCCCAGCTGCGCACCGTGAACGGCGTGGCCGGGATCGACTCCATCGGCGGCTACGAGAAGCAATACGTCGTCGAACCCGACCCGGCGAAGCTGGCGGCCTACGGCGTTTCCTACACGGACCTGGCGAAGGCTCTGGAAGCGGCCAACCTCTCCGTTGGCGCGAACTTCATCCAACGGGCGGGCGAAGCCTATCTGGTGCGCGCCGACGCTCGGGTCCGGACGCTGGACGAGATCGCCAACGCGGTGATCGCCACGCGTCAAACGGTGCCGGTGACGGTCAAGGATGTCGCCACGGTTCGCGTCGGCGGGGATCTGCGCACGGGCGCGGCCACCAAGAACGGCCAGGAAACCGTCGTGGGCACGGCGCTCATGCTCATCGGCGAGAACAGCCGGACCGTCGCCAAGGCAGTGGGTGAAAAGCTGACCGAGGTGAAGAAGTCGCTGCCGCCGGGGGTCGTGGTCAATGTCGGCCTCGACCGCTCCGTACTGGTGAACGCCACCATCGGAACCGTGGAGCGGAACCTCACGGAGGGCGCCATTCTCGTGGCGGCTACCCTGTTCCTGCTGCTCGGCAATGTGCGGGCGGCCTTCATCGCCGTGCTGATCATTCCCTTCTCATTCCTGATGATGGCGATCGGGATGAACAGCCTGGGCGTGCCCGGCAACCTGATGAGCCTAGGGGCGCTCGACTTCGGCCTGATCGTCGACGGCACGGTGATCATCATCGAGAACTGTCTGTTGCGGCTCGCGGAGCGACAGCACCATGAGAACCGGCTGCTGAACCTGAACGAGCGCCTCGAGACGGTCCTTCACGCCTCGCAGGAGATGATCCGCCCCACCGTCTACGGGCAGGCGATCATCTTCCTCGTCTTCGCCCCGCTGCTGACCTTCACCGGCGTCGAGGGCAAGACCTTCTCGCCCATGGCCATCACCATCATGCTGGCGCTGGCCGCGGCGTTCATCCTCTCGCTCACCTTCGTGCCGGCCATGGTGGCCATCCTCATGCGCGGCAAGGTCGCCGAGAAGGAAGTCCGGATCATCCAGTGGCTGAAGGTTCGCTATGAGCCCCTCCTCGGGCGCTCCATAGCCCGACCGTGGCCCTTCATCGGAGCCGGCCTCGCCGTGTTTCTGTTGAGTGGCGTGGTGTTCACCACGCTTGGGCAGGAGTTCATCCCGACCCTGGACGAGAAGAACATCGCCCTCGGGGCTCTGAAGATTCCCTCCACCTCGCTCGAGCAATCCAAGACCATGCAGCAGCGGGTCGAGAAAACGGTGACGTCTCTGCCGGAAGTGAAGATGATGTTCTCCAAAACCGGCACGGCCGAGGTCGCCACCGACCCGATGCCCGTGAACCAGTCGGATGGCTTCGTCATCCTGAAGCCCAGCGAGGAGTGGCCGAAAGGGGTCACCACGAAGGAACAGGTGGCTGAGCGGATCCTCAAGAAGGTCGAGCCGCTGCTCGGCAACAGTTACGAGATCACCCAGCCGATCCAGATGCGTTTCAACGAGCTCATCGCCGGCGTGCGGGGCGACGTCGCCATCAAGCTCTACGGCGACGATCTGGACAAGATGAGCGCCGCGGCGGGCAAGATCGGCATGGTGCTGCAGGGAATCCAAGGCGCCGAGGGCGTGCGCGTCGAGCAGACCGCTGGCGCGCCCACCCTGGACGTCCGGTTCGACCGCGCCGCCATCGCCCGTTTCGGCCTGACGGTCGAGGAGGTGGCCGACACGCTCGCCACGGCGCTCGGCGGCCGCGAGGCCGGCGCGGTGTTCGAGGGCGACCGCCGCTTCGACATCGTCGTGCGGGTGCCGATGACGCAGCGCAACGACCTGGACAGCCTCGGAGCGACGCCCGTGATGCTGCCGTCTTCGGACGGCGCGCCCAGCCAGTCGGTTCCGCTGCGCCAGCTGGTGGAGCTGCGCTTCACCGACGGCCTCAACCAGGTGAGCCGTGAGAACGGCAAGCGCCGCGTCGTGATCCAGGTGAATGTGCGAGACCGCGACATCGGCTCCTTCGTCACCGAAGCGCGCAGCAAGGTCGAGGCCGTGGCCCTGCCGACCGGCTCCTACCTGCAGTGGGGCGGCCAATATGAGAACCTCCAGGCCGCCACCCAGCGCCTGAGCATCGTGGTGCCGCTGTGCTTCCTGGCGATCTTCGTCATCCTGTTCATGGCGTTGGGCGGGCTCGCCCGCGCCGTCGCCGTGTTCGCCGCCATTCCCCTGGGGCTGGCGGGCGGGGTGTTTGCGCTGGCCCTGACCGGGATCACCTTCTCGATCTCGGCGGCCGTGGGCTTCATCGTGCTGGCCGGCGTGGCGGTGCTCAACGGCCTGGTGGTGATGTCGAGCATCCGGCAGCGTCTCGACGAAGGCATGCCTGTCGCAAGGGCGATCTACGACGGCTCGGTCGAGCGGTTCCGGCCGGTGTTGATGACCGGGCTCGTTCCAGCCATCGGCTTCATCCCGATGGCGCTGGCCCACGGGACCGGCGCGGAGGTGCAGAAGCCGCTGGCTATGGTGGTGATCGGCGGCTTGATCACCGCCACGCTGGTCACGCTGCTCGTGCTTCCAGCCATCTCCCAGCTCATCCTCAGCCTCGGGCGCAAGCCCGCGGCCGAGGGTGACCGTCCGGCAGCTCTCCAGCCCCAAGCGAGCTGACTGGACCCGCCGGCGCGGCTCCCCCCAGGCCGCGCCGGCGCCACCTTCAAGAGGGAGGACAGCCATGCGTTTCCCCGCACTGCCGAAAGACCCCCTGCGTCACGATTGCGGACGGGCGGGGACGGCGAGCAGGAGGTCCGGACAAGGCGGTCGGCTGATCGCCGCGGCGCTGCTTTGGGCGCCGCTGTCCGCCTGGGCGGCCCCGCATGAGGAACAGCCGCTCGTCGTCGAGCCGGGGGCGCCGGGCGTTTGGCGCGCTGAAGCCAAGGGCATGATCATTGAATTCCTGGCGCGGTCCGGATCGCTGGGCGCTCTGTCGATACGGTTCATCGGCCAGGGCGGAGAGTCCATCGCCCCGCCGCCCGCGCGGCAGGTCATCCTGACGCCGCCCGATGGGCCCGCCGTTTCGTTCTCACCGTCCGCAGGCGGGTGGACGTCAACGACCCAGGCTCGCGCCCCTCAGGACGGCGCGCTCCTGATCATCATCGAAGCCGATCACCGTCACGACTTCCGGCTCAACGTCCATGCCCAGCCGTCCGATTCCACCCAGCCAACCGAGAGAACGCCATGACGGGTCTGTCTCGCCGCAGCGCCGTAGCAGCGCTTGCGATCGCCGGGCTCACGCCCGCACGGGCGCTCGCCGAGAGCCCGTTCACCGTCTACCGCACTGCTGGCTGTCAGTGCTGCCGGGCGTGGGTCTCGCAGATGGAGTCCGCGGGCTACCGACCACGGACGGTCATCGTCGACGATCTCGCGGACGTCCGGCTCCGCTACAAGGTGCCCGCCGACCTGGCCGCCTGCCACACAGCCGTGATCCACGGCTACGTCGTGGAAGGCCACGTGCCCGCTGAGGACGTACAGGCGCTGCTGCGGCAACGGCCCCAAGCCATCGGCATCGCGGTTCCCGGCATGCCCGCCGGCGCGCCCGGCATGGAGCAAGCCGACGGCAGCCGAGAAGCCTTTATGACCCTGTTGCTCCTGGATGGCGGCCGCAGGCGGATCTTCGCGCGTCACTGACCCACCATCTTCAGGAGAACCCAACATGCAGACACCCGGTCAAGCCGTCCTGCTTCGCATCTATACCGACGAGAACGCCCTGGTGGGCGACCGCTCGCTCATCGACGTGATCATCCGAAGAGCCCGTGACGCCCATCTCGCGGGCGCCACCGTGCTGCGCGGCCGCAAAGGTTTTGGGGAGTCCGCGCGGCTGCACGAGCACCGACCGTTCGACCTGAACGACAACCTGCCGGTCGTGATCGAGTTCGTCGATGAGGAGGCGCGGCTGCGCGCCTTCCTCCCCCAGCTGGACGACCTCAAGGACATCGGCCTGATCACCTTCGAGAAGGTCGAGGTGCTCCGCTATGGCGGGCATCACGCCGAGCCCCACGCGTAGCACGGCAGGAGCATCGACATGGCCCAGGCGGAGCTCCGCTTCCAACTTGAGTCAATTCTGGCAGGCGGGGCGGATGCCTGCGAGCGCTGCGTCGGCGTCCTGACATCGGTCGCACAAGGTCATCCCGCGGTGACGGAAGCACGGGTCGAGGCCAAAAAAGAGGGGTCCGGAGAGCACCTGTTGATCCGCTTCGACGGGGAACGGTCGCCGCCTGGCCAGCTCCGCGCCTTTATCGAAGACTCTGGCGCGGTCATCGCGGAACGGTTCGGCCACTTCGTGTTCCGGATCGGGGGCGCGATTCATCCCCGCACGGCTCGGCGCATCCGTGACCATCTCCGTGCGCAGATCGGCGTGATCCAGGCGGATGTGCGGCCGGTCGGCCGCGCCTTCGTCGAGTTCGACCGGGAGAAGACCAGTGAGGCGGCGCTGCTGGAGTCGGTCCGCACCCTCGGGGTCGAACTTCGATCATTTGACGCGGAGGCGCTTCCCTCAAAGGCCGCAGCCGGAACCGTCGAGCCTCCGCCACTGCTGGACGGCCACCACACGGGACCCGACGACCACGATCACCAAGAGGAGGAACATCGGCATGCTCATGGCCAAGGTGGGGACCATGAACACGCGCACGGCCACGGAGGCGTCTTCGGCGAACGCACGGAGCTGATCTTCGCTCTGCTCGCCGGCGCGGTCCTGGCCGCGGGATGGCTGATCGAGCGACGCGTCGCCGGTCTCGTACCGCTCGCCTTCTACGTCGCCGCCTACGTCTTCGGCGGCTTTTTCACCGTGCGGGAAGCGTTCGAGAACCTCCGCCAGAAGCGCTTCGAGATCGACACCCTCATGCTGGTGGCGGCGGCCGGCGCCGCGAGCCTCGGCGCCTGGGCGGAGGGCGCCTTGCTGCTCTTCCTGTTCAGCCTTGGGCATGCGCTCGAACACTACGCCATGGGGCGCGCGCGGCGCGCGATCGAGGCGCTGGCGGAGCTCGCGCCGGAGCGGGCCACCGTGAGGCGCGGGACAGCCACCGAGGAGGTCCCGGTCGAAGCCCTCGAGATCGGTGACGTCGTCATCGTCCGCCCCAATGAACGCCTGCCGGCCGACGGCGTGGTGATCGCCGGCGCCAGCAGCGTCAACCAAGCGCCGATCACGGGCGAGAGCGTGCCCGTCGACAAGGCGGCGGCTGCGGACGCCCAATTGGACTTCAACAAGGCCGGCCCGGAGCACCGGGTGTTCGCCGGCACCATCAATGGGGCCGGCGTGCTCGAGGTTCGCGTCGCGCGTCGCGCCACCGAGACGACGCTGGCGCGCGTTGTCAAGATGGTGGCCGAGGCCGAGACGCAACGCTCGCCGACCCAGAGGTTCACCGATCGCTTCCAGCGCCTCTTCGTCCCCGCGGTGCTCGGGCTCGTCGGCCTGTTGATGTTCGCCTGGGTGGTTCGCGACGAGCCCTTCAGCGTCAGCTTCTACCGGGCCATGGCGGTTCTGGTGGCGGCCAGCCCCTGTGCGCTGGCGAGCGCCGCGCGGCGCGCGCGCGGCGGCGGCGGCGCGCGCGCCGCGCGCGGCGGGGTGCTCGTGAAGGGCGGCGGACCGCTCGAGAACCTCGGATCGCTGACCGCGCTGGCGTTCGATAAGACGGGCACCTTGACGGAGGGCAAGCCGCGCCTCACCGACGTCGATCCCGCCGAAGGCGTGAGCGAGCAGGAACTGCTGGCCGTGGCGGTGGCCGTGGAGGCGCTCAGCGACCATCCGCTCGCCGCCGCCATCGCACGCGACGGCGCCGAACGGCTGGGCGGTTGGCCGACGCCGGCGGCGACGGACGTTCGGAGCCTGACAGGGCAGGGGGTACAGGCCCTTGTCGATGGCTTGCCGATCCTGATCGGCAAGCCGGCCATGTTCGACGCCGGCGAAGGACAACGACCCTCCGAAGCCGTCTGGAGCGCCGCGCGACGACTCGAACGCAATGGCCGCACCGTGGTGATGGTCCGCAAGGGGGACCGGTATCTCGGCAGTCTCGGCCTGATGGACACGCCCCGCCCGCCGGCGCGCCAGGTCATCGCGCGCCTGCGCGCGCTCGGCATCGACCGGATCCTCATGCTGTCGGGGGACAACCAGTCCGTCGCCGACGCGATCGCCCAGAGCCTGAAGCTCGACGAAGCCAAGGGTGGGTTGATGCCCGAGGACAAGGTCAGGGTGGTCCAGCAGCTGAAGGCGCAGGAGGGCCGCGTCGCCATGGTCGGCGACGGGGTCAACGATGCGCCGGCGTTGGCCAACGCCACCGTCGGGATCGCCATGGGCGCGGCCGGGTCCGACGTGGCGCTGGAGACCGCCGACGTGGCGCTGATGGCCGACGACCTCAATCACCTGCCCTTCGCCGTCGGTCTCAGCCGCCGGACTAGCCGCGTCATCAAGCAGAACCTGTGGGTGAGCCTGGGGGTGGTGGCCTTCCTGATCCCGGCGACGCTGTTCGGCCTGAAGATCGGCGTCGCGGTGCTCTTCCACGAGGGCTCGACCGTGCTCGTCGTGGCCAACGCCCTGCGCCTGCTCGCCTACAAGGATCGCGACGCTTGACATCTCCTGGACCACTCATCGCACAGGTCGCGCGCCTCGTCGCGTCGCCGGCGCTCTCCCGCGTGGCGGTGATCGCCGCGATCGGCCTCGGGCTTGCCGGTGGCGCGGCCTTGGGGGGCCGCGCAGAGGCGGTCACTGCTCCCGTCTCGATTCCACAGCCTCCGGCGGCGGCGGCGGCGGCGGCTGCGCCTGCTGCCGTCGACCTAGATGAGGACGGTCGCTACGATCTGGCCTGGCCGCTGACGCTCGGACAACGCGGCGAGGACGCCTACGGCTCTGGGGCGTTCGGCGCATCCCGGGACGGCGGCCGCCGGCGGCACAACGGGATCGACCTGGTGGCGCCGGTCGGCGCCCCGATCCGCGCGCCGCTTTCAGGCATTGTCACCCGCGTGGGGCAAGCTTACGCCGGAGACGCGGAGCTGCAGTTCGTCGAGATCACGAGCCCCACGACGCGGTATTCTGCGCGGGTCTTCTATGTCGGACCGTCTCACGCGCCAGGTGCGCAGGTCACCGCCGGCGAGATCATCGGACAAGCCCAGGATCTCGGCCGTCGATACGCGTCGGGCATGACGAACCATGTTCATGTGGAGTTCGCCGACCGTCGCGGCGCCGTCCTGGACCCTCTGGCCGTGCTGCCGGCATCTCCGCGCAGCTCCAAGTCATGACGAATGGAGGATCATCGTGCGTCTAGCTGCAATCTTCGCAGGGGGCGTGGTCGCTTTCGCCGGGGGCGCCGCGGCGGCGCCGGCCGAGCGCGTGGAGGTCGCCACCGAAGTGATCCCGCTGACGGGCTTTCGACTGGAGCCCCCTAGCGTCACCCGCGACGGCGAGTCTCTGCGATTCCGAGGTTTCCTGTGCCGAAAGTCCGTCGCAATGCCGCCTTACCGGGTGCGCCTCGAGCGACTCTCCAGTGACGGCCAGGTGCTGGGCGCTGCGACCGGCCGGGTCTCGGGGCTCTCAGGCCGCGGCCACCGCTGCACGGTGTACACGGTCACTGCTCCCTGGCGTCTGGAGCCTGGAGACCGGGTGCGGGCCTGCGCGCAACGCGGAGACGGGCCGTGCCCCGCCGCTGGATGAGGGGCAGGGCCTGGCGCCGGCGTCGCCAGGGACGACTCGAACGTCCAGGCGCCCGCGCCCGACTTCTCACGCGCCTTGTCCTGATCGGGATGGCGCTGCTCCTGGCCGCCTACATCGCACCGCTATTCCTGTGAGACCTCGACATCAATCGCTCGGGCGCGTCCTGCGCGCGCAACTGGAAAAAGGAGCTGGGGGCATGGTCATGACCCAGGCAGTCAATGTCGGGCGTCGTCGCGCAAATCAGGGGGCCGCACAGTGGCGCATGGCAGTCGCGTGCGGCTTGGCGGCGCTGAGCGCCACCGCCGCAAGAGGAGAAACGCTCGCCGACGCGATCACGCGCGCCTACGAGAGCAATCCGACGCTGGCGGCCCAGCGCGCACAGGTGAAGCTCGCCGACGAGGCCTATGTTCAGGCCCGGGCGGGGCTGCGCCCGCAGGTGAATGCTTCGTCCACGGCGTCCTACAGTCGGACCTCCGTCAACGCCGGCCGCGGTACGTTCGTCGACACCAATGGGGATGGCATCCCTGACACAGCCGTTACCGGATCGGGCGTGACCGAACGCAACCTCGGCAACGCATCCCTCTCCCTCAGTCAGCCGATCTACACCGGTGGACGCACGACGGCGTCGATCACGGCGGCGGAGGCCGAAATCCTCGCCGCGCGCGAAGCGCTTCGGGAGATGGAGGGCAATCTCGTGCTCAGCGTCGTCCAGGCTTATGTGGACGTCAGGCGGGATCAACGGATCGTGGAGATCCGTCGGCAAGACATGCAGACCCTCGCGCGGCGACTCGAGGAAACCCAGGCCCGCTTCGACGTCGGCGAGCTCACCGGCACCGACGTCGCGCAGGCCAAGGCGAGACTTGGAACATCGAGAGCCCAGCTCGCTGCCGCCGAGGGGCAACTGGACATCAGCGCCGCCGCCTATGCTGCGGTCGTGGGTGACGATCCCGGGGAACTTGCGCCGCGTCCGGATCTGGACCCACTGCTCCCCGCTACCATAGCTCAGGCCTACGACACGGCTGAGCAGCAGAGCCCGCGAATTGGGAGCGCCGAACTGGTAGAGCGTGCGAGCCGCGCCCGCCTCGCGTTGGCCACGGCGCAACGCCGACCGACCGTGCGCCTTAGGACGGGCTACGGCTACTCCGGCCAGATCGACCCCTTCGTGGCAGATCGCCTCGCCCGCAACCTGTCGGCGTCCGTCGTGACGACCCTTCCGCTCTATTCCGGCGGGATACTGTCGTCGCAGGTGGAACAGGCCGTGCAGCGCAACAACATCGACCGACTTCGTTTGGAGACCACGGGGCGGCAGGTCCGCCAGGCGGTCGCGCAGGCATGGAGTCAGCTGCGGACCGCCCGGGCGGCGATCGCCGCCAACGAGGAGGTGGTCAAGGCCGCGCGGTTTGCGCTCGAAGGCGTACGTCTGGAATTCGAACTGGGCCTGCGCACCACGCTGGACGTCCTCAATGCGGAGCAGGAGCTGCGAACCGCCGAACTCGCCTTGGTCACCTCGCGTCGCGACGCCTACGTCGCCAGCGCCGCGCTCCTGAACACGCAGGGACGATTGGAGGCCCGGGCGCTGGCGCCGCAGCTGGCCCTCTACGATCCTGCCCTCTCGTTCCGGCGTCGCGCAGCGCCGGGCGTCTGGGCGCCGATCGATCATCTGACCCAGAGCCTGGATCGCATCGGAGCTCCGCGCGACGCGGCGGCCGTCGACCTGCCTGCTCCGGCCAGGGACCAAACCAAAGGCACGGCTAAGGGGATCCGGCGTGAGTGAGCCGACAGCTCCCGCCCCCATTCCCGCCCAGCGGTCCGGCGCCGGTCTCGCCTCCGAGGTCGGCTCTCGGCTGCGTGCCCGGCGGCAACGGGCAGGTCTGAGCCGCCCAGAGCTGGCTAAGGCGCTCGGCGTAAGCGAGCGACAGCTGCACGACTATGAAGACGGAATCGCTCGTGTGAGCGCCGCGATGCTGGTGCGGGCCGCGAAGATGCTTGGATCGACCACCCTCGACTTCTTCCCGACCATGGCCCAGCTGGGCACGGTCGCGCGCAAGCATGGCCCCCGGTGATCCTGAGGCCGCCTTTTCAGGAACCTCAACCGCTGAGTGAAGGCGGATGCCGTCCCACTGCGCCGCCTTTTGAACGGGGTTATTGGGTCGTCGCCTGTGGTGGCGGGCTGGACTGAACAGGTGGCCGCCCCGGTCTCGCCAAGGAAAGGGGCTTCAGAACGGCAATCTCGGCCACGCCGGCGCGACGCTCGATGTGGAATTCGACGAGCGCTCCAGCCGCGACGCCTTCGAGAAGATGAGGCGCCGCCACGGGCAGTGTCAGGCGCATCGCCGGCCAATCCGATCCGGGGGCAGGGTCGTGATCGATGGTGATCGTGCGCGCCACCCGGTCGACGGCTGTGACGTGACCGACGCCCTTGGCGCGCGCTGGCATCGCCGACAGGGCCGCGCCCTCCAGCGCCCCGTCGTGCTCGGGAGGCGTAAGCTGCCGGCGGTGAGCGGCCATGGCTTCGGGAGTGCGTCGGACGACCGGCCTCTCGCACGCGGACAGGCAAAACCCTGCGAGCAGAATGAACAGCGGCAGGGTTGTCCGCACGGCGCCTCCTTGGGTCCCTATCATGGCGAAAAGGCGCTCGCCGAAGGGAGGCTCCTGCGATCTGTGGATGCACATGCTCTTGGCGATGTCGCGCTGCTGTCCGGTCATCCTCGAGGCCTGGGGTGGCGCGGCTTAGCTGGGCGGAGATTGAGTTCGGTTGTCGAGGTCGCGGGGATCAACCGTCTTCACCTCCGCCCCGGCGGGCTGGGAGGGGGGCCCCGCCGACCCCGCGCCGGACCGCGGCAGCGGGCGGTCAAGCGGGGCGTACTTACCGCAGCTTGAAAGCGCCAAGGCGACGAGGGATCCAACGAACAGGGGTGCAAGGCGCATGTTGTCTCCTTGCTGGGTCCGACGCGTTGGCGCCGATCTGACGCACGGTCCACCTTCCGCGCGTGGAGCGCCGCGTCGAGAGAACTGTACCAGACTAGCGCCACCACCACATTGTACTCGGCGCGCACGAGACAGCCGAGCCGTTCCCACCTATAAAAGGGACATGGCGCCAACGGCGACATCTCCCCGGCTCTTCCGGTTCGCTCCGAGGGGACGCTGCGCATGGCGACGTCGGCTCACGACGTCGCTCACCGTGATGCTGGCCTGGCTGATGATCTTAGGCGGAGCGGTCGCCCCGTCGGTCGCCCATGCCGCCCTGGAACCCACCCGGGGCGCCGCCGTCGCCGTGACGGATGGCGGGGTGAAGGACAGAGGCCAAGCCTCTGAACGCGGCGGTGTCGTCCCCACTTGCGCGGGTCACTGTGCGATGCACGCGTGGAGCCTCCCTGTCGCGCAGTTGGGCGCGACACTTCCTGCAAGCTTTGCGGCAGCCACATGGCCAGGCTCCGGCATCGGCGGGGCTGTCGTACGCCGGCCAGTAGCCTTGGAACGGCCCCCTCGAGTCTGACGTGAGCGCACCGGCCTGTCCGGGTCGGTTGATCTTCGTCACACACTCCTGGGGATTTATGCCACCATGCGCTCCGTTCTGCGTCCCATCATATTCCAACGACGCTTGGCGATCGCCAGCCTTGCGGCTGCAGCTTTCGCGATCAGCGGCTGCACCACGATCACCAGCCATTCCGGCTACCAAGCCATCGACACCAATCCGGCCGACCTGGCGGTCGGAACCGACACCAAGTCGACGGTGCGCGCGAAGCTCGGTTCGCCGTCGGTCACCTCCACCTTCGACCCGAACGTCTGGTTCTACGTCTCGCAGATCAAGGCGAGGGCCGCCTTCCGCCGGCCACAGATCATCAAGCGCGACATCGTCGCGCTTGGATTTGACAAGGATACCGAGGTCCTGAAGAGCCTCGACACCCTGTCGCTGAAGGACGGGAAGGTGATCGCGTTCAACGGCCGGGAGACGCCGACACGCGGCCGGGAGATGACGATCCTCGAACAGCTGCTGGGCAGCGTTGGCCGCGGTTCGATGCTCCCGCGGGACGACTACGGTGTGCCAGGCAACCGACCGGGCGACCGGCGTCGCTGACCGTAAAAGAGGGCCTTGCCGAGGCTGTGCGGCGGCCCCTCGTTTTTCCGCGGGCGGCGACCGCGACGAAGAGGGTTCGACACGTGCGAGAGGATCCACATCGGGAAGGTCCACGCGCCGCCTGGGACAGCCGGCCGCGCGCGACCTGGCGCACCCTCGCGGGCATGGCGATTGGCTTCGCCATCCTGGCGGCGAGCCTCTACGCGGTCTTCGAATTTAGCGAGACCCGCGCCCACCGGCCCTGGCGGGGTGAGTACGTGGTCGTCTCGCCACATGGCTGACCAGCTCTCACCTCGGAGTCCCACCAGCCGCCCGCCATTCGGTCCCGCACGACACGAGGGGTCGGCGACGCCTTGGAGATGCGGCGCTGAGCCAAGACGCACCGATCGCGGCCGGATTCACGTTTCGGAAGGCCGCCATGGCTTATGAACTTGGCTTCGGCGCCGCCGGCGCCTGCGAAATTCGGGTCGGAGCGCTCGGATGGCGATGAGGGGTAGCTTGCCCCGGGTGCTGCTCGTGGAAGACGAGCTGCTTATCCGCGATCTTCTTCAGAGCGCACTCGAAGACGCCGGCTTCGAGGTCGCCGACGCCGACAGTGGCGCTGCCGCCATCGACCTTCTGCAGCGCCCTTCGAGCCAATTCGCGGGCGTCGTGACCGATGTCAATCTCGGAAGTGGAACGACGGGCTGGGACGTCGCGCGTGCGGCGCGACGCGCGGATCTGCGCATCGCCGTGGTCTATATGAGCGGTGGCAGCGCACATGAGTGGGCGGCGGAAGGCGTGCCAGACAGCGCAATCTTGGCGAAGCCGTTCGCTCCCGCGCAGCTCGTCGTGGCGCTCGCCACCCAACTCGACAATGTGGGATCGAGCGCTGGAGAGGCATAGGCGCCGGCCCGCATTGCGTACTCGCCGCTTGGCTGAAGCACGTGACCGGATCCGCCAGTGAGGGCGCGCGGTCCCTCGGGTTTGCCGCGTTGGCGGCGTTCTGGATGAAACGTGGTTAACGGTTCGATTACTCGGCGCTGTCATAAGACTGCCTAGCGGGAACGCACCGGCGCGGCGCGCGGACGTTGTCGAACTGCGCCGGCGCAGGAGGACCCCTTGCACGAGGTCGCGCGGAGATTTGCGAGGCGCGGGTGTTTCGCGGCCTTCGTGAGCCTGTTCGCTGTAGGGCTCTTGGCGGCGCCCTCAAGCGCGGCCACGTCCCGGATCAAGGATATCGTCCAGGTCGAAGGGGTGCGGGAGAACGCGCTGGTTGGGTACGGACTGGTCGTGGGGCTAGCCGGCACGGGCGACGCGCTGCGGAACGCGCCTTTCACCCAGCAAAGCCTGGAGGCGATGCTGGAGCGTCTTGGCGTCAATACGCGGGACGCTCGCCTCAACACCAAGAATGTCGCCGCGGTGATGGTCACGGCGAAGCTCCCGCCCTTCGCGGCCGCCGGCTCGCAGGTGGATGCGACCGTCTCCGCCATGGGATCGGCAAAGAGCCTGATGGGCGGAACGCTTTTGGTCACGCCGCTCCTAGGGGCGGACGGTCAGACCTATGCGGTCGCGCAAGGATCGGTGCAGACGGGCGCGGTCTCCGCGAGCGGCGCATCCGGTTCTTCGGTGACGAAGGGCGTACCCACGTCTGGCCGCATCGCCAGCGGCGCCATCGTCGAGCGCGAGACGGGATTCCAGTTCAACGCCATGCGGCAACTGCGCCTCAACCTGCGAAACCCCGATTTCACCACGGCGGTGCGCGTCGCCGACGCCATCAACCGCCGCTTCCCCGACGCTGCACGGGCGCAGAGCCCGACGATCGTTCAGCTCTCGGTGCCGGCGACGGCCACGACATCAGGGTTCGTCACCGCCGTGGAGGCCCTGCCGGTAGAGACCGATACGCCGGCACGGGTCGTTATCGACGAGGTGGCGGGCGTCATTGTCATGGGCGCCGATGTTCGGATTTCCACGGTGGCGATCAGCCAGGGCAACCTCACGATCTCGGTGCGGGAGACGCCGGCTGTGAGCCAGCCTTCGCCGTTTGGCCAGGGCGAAACCGTGGTGACGCCGCAGTCCAGCGTCGAGATAAACGAAGAAAAGGGGAGGGGACTCGTGAGGCTGCCCGCAGGCGCCTCGCTGGGCAGCCTGGTGAGCGGACTGAACGCGCTCGGCGTCACGCCACGGGACATGATCTCGATCCTTCAAGCTATCAAGGCCGCCGGCGCGCTGCAGGCTGAGATCGAGGTGTTGTAGGCTTTCAGAGGCGCCTGTTCGCCGCAGGTGCGGTTTGACTGTCGCGGCCGAGGGCGATGCTGGGCATCCGCCGGCTAGCCCTGCGGCTGTTCGCCCCTTGCGTTTATGGCCGCCCCAAGGTCTAAGGGCGCCGTGATCGCCAAGGTCCTCCCATTGCACGTCCGGCAAGACGCGGCGCGTAGCCGCGGCTTCGCTTGGCTGCACATCGTCCTGGCGATCGTTCTGGTCTTTGCGGCTTTGCACCCTCAGGCTCATGCGGCGGGCCTTGCCGCGCCGCTTGGCGTCGCTGCCGATACCCGCGGCGAGGCGTCCTTCGCGCCGCTGGCGGATTTTGCGCCCGACGAGGTCCCCCAGCCGACCGATGGCGGCTCAGTGTGCGCGGGAAGCTGCAAGGTGGAGCTGGCCGCGCCGGCCCACTTTGTGGCGCCGGCCTATATTCCCGTGGTTCGTGCGGGATGGCCTGTGCTGGACGATCAGTGGGCGCAGGTGACGCGCCCGTCGCGGCTGGAGCGGCCCCCCCGAGCCTGATGCGGACCTCGGCGCCGTGGGC
>CAYQPL010000079.1:0-16267 GCA_964419395.1 uncultured Phenylobacterium sp.
GGCGAGCGTCTCGACAGCGGCCGGAGCGCCCACGTCGCCCGCCACCGCATGGGCCCGGCCGCCGGCGGCGTTGATCTCCTCGGCGATCGCCTTCAGCGCCGCCTCGTTGCGGGCGGCGAGCACCACGGCGGCGCCGGCCTTGGCGGCCTTGCGCGCGGTCGCGAGGCCGATCCCGGACGAGGCCCCGGTGATCACGATCACCTGCTGGGCGAGTGGTTTCAGCTTCGCGGGCATGGCGGCTCCTTCATCCGGATGGGGGAATTCGCCAGGGAGCACGGGCGCCGCGGGGTCGCGTTCCGACCGCGGGAAAAGCCCGCCGCTCGGCGACTGGTTCGGGACCCGCGTCCAATCACGAAAGATTCAACTGGACCGCGACTCGCCGCCGCGCCGGCGGCCTTGCCGCTGATTCCGAAATCGGATTAACGAATTGCTCAGACAGCTTTCACTATTAACCGGTCTTAAATTAACTCGCCGGCAAGTTTACGGCGAGGGCTCGAGCGGATTCCGAGAAGCGGACCGCGAGCTGCGCTGTCGTTCGAGGAGGGACTGATGCGCATTCTGTTGATCGAGGACGACAGCGCCACGGCGCAGAGCATCGAACTGATGCTCAAGTCGGAAGGCTTCAACGTCTATACGACGGATCTGGGCGAGGAAGGCGTCGATCTGGGCAAGATCTACGACTACGACCTCATCCTGCTGGACCTGAACCTGCCCGACATGAGCGGCATGGACGTGCTGCGCACCCTGCGGGTGGCCAAGATCAACACGCCGATCATGATCCTGTCGGGCACGGCCGAGATCGACACCAAGGTGAAGACCTTCGGCGCCGGCGGCGACGACTACATGACCAAGCCGTTCCACAAGGACGAGCTGATCGCCCGCATCCACGCGGTGGTCCGCCGCTCCAAGGGCCACGCCCAGTCGGTCATCAAGACCGGCGACATCGTGGTCAACCTGGACGCCAAGACGGTCGAGGTGAACGGCGTTCGCGTCCACCTGACCGGCAAGGAATACCAGATGCTGGAGCTGCTCTCCCTGCGGAAGGGCACGACGCTCACCAAGGAAATGTTCCTCAACCACCTCTACGGCGGCATGGACGAGCCCGAGCTGAAGATCATCGACGTCTTCATCTGCAAGCTGCGCAAGAAGCTGGCCGCCGCCGCCGACGGCAAGCACCACATCGAGACCGTCTGGGGCCGCGGCTACGTGCTGCGCGACCCGCAGGAAGCCGTCGCCGCCGCCTGACGGGGGCGGACGCCAAAGCGGCGTCCGACGGAACGAAGACGCGACGCCCGCCGCCCCTCCGGCGGGCGTTTTGCTGTTCGCGCGCCCTCTCCCGCCGGGAGAGCGGAGGTAGGCAGGGCGCGAAAAGCCGCTAGGGTCCCGCCAAACTCCGAAGGGAGGGACGGGATGGAACGTTCACTGGCGCTGATCGCCTGCCTGGCGCTGGGCGCCCTGCTGGGCTGGTGGGGCGAGCAGGGCCCACGGCCCCTGCCGGCGTCCGTGCCGGCGCAGGTCTTCTCCGCCGAACGCGCCCTGGCCGACGTGCGCATCATCGCCCGCGCCCCCCATCCGACCGGCACGGCGGCCAACGCCGCCGTGCGCGACCATCTCCTGGCCCGCCTGGACCAGCTGGAGCTCAATCCCCAGGTCCAGGTCGCACGCCCCTTCGTGAGCCGCGAGATCGGCGGAACCTCCTACCTGCTCGGCGCGCGGGTCGAGAACGTCATCGGCGTCCTGCCCGGCCGGGATCGCGGGGCGCCGGCGCTCGTCCTGATGGCCCATTACGACAGCGTGCCGCGTTCGCCCGGCGCCGGCGACGACGCGGCCGGCGTCGCCGCAGCGCTGGAGATCGCCCGGGCGCTGAAGGCTCGCGGCCAGCCCGAACGGGACGTCGTCCTCCTCCTCACCGACGGCGAGGAGCTCGGCCTGCTGGGCGCCCGCGCCTTCTTCGCCGAACACCCGCTGGCCGCCCGGACCGGCTTCCTGATCAATATGGAGGCCCGCGGCTCCCAGGGCCGCGTCAACATGTTCGAGACCGGGACGGGCAACGGCCCCACCATCGAGCGCTTCGTGGCGACGACGCCGGGCACGCCGTCCAATTCCCTGGCCGTCTTCGCCTATGAGCAGATGCCCAACGACACCGACTTCTCGGTGTCCAAGGCGGCGGACGTGCCGGGCCTGAACTTCGCCTTCACCGGCGGCCAGTTCGACTACCATTCGCCCACCGCGACCGTGGAGACGCTCTCCCGCCGCTCGCTGCAGGACCTCGGCCGGCAGGCGCTGGCGGCCACGGTGGCGAGCGCCTACGCCGACACCCTGCCGGGCCCGGGGCCGGACAAGGTCTACGCCCCCCTCTTCGCCGGCGAGCTGCTGGCCTATGACGCGCCGGTCGGCTGGGCGGTGCTGGCTGTCGCCGCCCTGTTGCTGGCGACGGGCGTGCTGCGCGCGCGGCGCCAGCAGCCCGTGGGCTGGCGCGACGCGGGCCAGGGCGCGCTGGCCGGCCTCTACATCCTGGCGGCCGGCGCGGCGGTTCTCCGCTTCGCCCGCCGCGCCGCCGCCGGCCAGGGCTTCCTCGAGCAGCGCCAGCTGCTGGCCCAGGCCGACCGCTTCGAAGTCGTCATGATCCTCCTGGGCCTCGGCGTCCTGCTGCTCGCCGCCGCCGCCGTGGCCAAGGGAAGGATGCGGGTGACCGGCGCCCTCCTGGCCGGCGCCGCGGGGGTCGGGTGCCAGATCTTCGGCGGATGGGACCCCGTCGGCCTGGGCCTGGGGGTCGCCGGCGCGCTGCTGGCGATCCTGGCCTTCGGGCGCGAGGCCCAGCGTCCTGGCGCCTGGGCGGGCCTGCTCGGCGCCGGGCTGCTCGCCGGGGCGGCCCTGCAGGCCTTTGCGCCGCCGACCGCCTTCCTGGTCGCCTGGCCGCTGCTGGCGGCCTGCGCCGGCGCGGCGATCAGCGCCCTGGGCGACCGGCGGCCCCTGTGGATCCGCCTGGTCCTGGTGGCGCTGGGCGTCATCGGCGTCGGCTGGCTCGCCTGGGTGATCCATGCGGTCTACGTCAATCTGGACCTGCCCGAGCTTCTGGCCCTGCTCGCCTGGCTGGCCGCCTTCGTCCTGTGGCCCTTCGCCCATCCGCGGCTCGGCGGGGCCGGACGGATCACCGCCCTTCTGGTCCTGCTGTCGGGCTTCCTGCTGCTGCTGGTCGTCCGCCTCGACCCGCCCTGGTCGGCGCGTCATCCGCAGGCGAGCCTCGTCTACTACCTGGTCGATCAGGACGCCGGCCGGGCCTATCTGGCCGATGCGACGCCGCGGCCGGACGAGTGGACGCGGCGGGCGCTGAGGGGCCTCGCCGCCGAGCCCGGGCCCGTCGACGCGACGCCCGTCTTCCGCGATCCCCTGCGCGGGGCGCCGGCCCCGATGGTGGCGACCGCCCGCCCCCGCATCGCGCTCAGCCGCGCCGGCGACCGGCTGGTGCTGAACCTCGCGCCGCCGCCGGGGGCGCGGACCCTGATCGCCGAGCTGCGCAGCCCCACGCCCCTGGCCGATGTCCGGCTCAATGGCCGGTCCGCGCCGATCTTGCAGGCGGCGGACCAATGGTCGCAGGTCCGCTGGACCGCCGACCCGCAGGGCCTGCAGATCAGCTTCCGCAGTCCGGCCGAGAGCGGCGCCCTGGAGGTGCGATATGGCGCGGTCGCCGACGGCTGGCCGGCCGGCGCCGCGCCCCTGCCGCCGCGCCCGGACGAGGTGATGGCCTTCTCCACCTCCGACTCCCTGCTGGTGCGGGGGGCGCAACGCCTTTCCTGGTAAGGCGGAGCTTGGAGGGCGGCGGCGGCTCGGCTAGTGAAGGCGCATGAGCCGATCGGACGTCGTGATCTATCACAACCCCGCCTGCGGGACCTCCCGCAACACCCTGGCCCTGCTGCGGGAGAAGGGCGTCGAACCGACCGTCGTCGAATATCTGAAGACCGGCTGGACCCGCGAACAGCTCGAGGACCTGATCGCCCGTTCCGGATCGAGCGCCCGCGACTTGCTGCGCGAGCGGGGCACCAAGGCCGCCGAGCTCGGCCTCACCGACCCGGCCACCTCCGACGAGGCCATCATCGCGGCGATGATCCTCGACCCGATCCTGGTCAACCGGCCCATCGTCTCGACCCCCAAGGGCGCCGCCCTGTGCCGGCCCGCCGACCTCGTCCTTGGCCTGCTGTGACGTCCTCTTCCCGCCCGGGGCGACACGCTTCGCCCCAGGCGTGCTCGCCCGCGACAAAACTGCCCAATTCCCCTACAGTTACCTTTGGTTAACCGCATGACCCGACCCTGGACTGGCCTACCTATTGCTGCAGCCCGTCGCGTCAGGTCATTCTGGACCGGTACAGTGGCATCGTTGGATTCCGGGGGCACGATGCAAGAATTCGATCCGAGACGTCCCACGCTCCGCTATGCGCCGCGCCTGATGGTCGGCCTGGGCGGGATCTGCGCCCTGGCGCTCGGCTGGAAGCTGCCGGCGGCGGAAGCCACCGCGCCCACGCCGCCGCCCATGGACGCCGCGGCCATCGTCGCCCTGCAGCACGAGGCCTTCGCCCAGGCCGAGGCCCAGCCCGGCTTCACCCGTCCGGAGAACGTGGCGGTCAAGGTCCTGCCCGGCGACACGCTGGAAGCGGCCGTGGCGCGCCCCGGCATCCCGCTGGAAGCGGCCCGCCAGGCGGTCAGCACCCTGGGCGCGGCCATGGACACGGTGCACATCAAGGCCGGCATGACCTTCGACGCGGCCATCGCCCGTCCCGAGGGCGAAGGCGGCCAGGCGCGCCTCGTGGGGCTGTCCCTGCGCACCGGCCCGGCCACGGCGGTGACCCTGTCGCGCACCTTCGACGGCGCCCTCCGCCTGCGCGAGATGGAAGAGGCCATCCGCGACGAGACCACCGTCGCCCAGGGCCAGATCCACGGCTCCCTCTATGAGAGCGCGGCCGAGCTGGGCGCCACCTCGGCGGTGACCGCCCAGGTGGTCAAGCTGTTCGCCCACAAGCTGGACTTCCAGCGCGACATCAAGGCCGGCGACGAGTTCAAGCTGATCTTCGACCGCAAGGTCACCGAGAGCGGCCGCACGGTGGAGACCGGCGAGGTCGAGTACGCCGAGGTCAAGGGCGTCAAGTTCTACCGCTTCGAGCGCAAGGACGGCTCGGTCGACTATTTCGACGCCGACGGCAAGAACGTCCGCGGATTCCTGCTGCGCACGCCGGTCGACGGCGCGCGCATCACCTCCACCTTCGGGCGCCGCCGCCATCCGGTGCTGGGCTACACCCGCGCCCACCAGGGCGTGGACTTCGGCGCCGGCGCCGGCACGCCGATCCTGTCGGCCGGCGACGGGGTGATCGTCGAGGCCCGCCGCTGGGGCGGCTACGGCAACTGGGTGCGCGTGCGCCATGCCAACGGCTGGGAGACCGGCTACGCCCACACCTCGCGCTTCGCCAAGGGCATCCGGGCCGGCGTGCGCGTGAAGCAGGGCCAGGTGATCGCCTATGTCGGCTCCACCGGCCTCTCCACCGGGCCGCACCTGCACTACGAGGTCTGGCGCAACGGTCAGCGCGTCAATCCCATCGGCGCCAAGGTCCCGCAGGGCACCATCCTGGCCGGCGCCGAGCTGAAGGCGTTCAAGGCCAAGAAGGGGCGGATCGACGCGCTCCTGGCGGCCAACGCCACGGGCGAGGGCGCCACCAAGCTGGCCGCCGCCGAGACCGACACGGTGCAGCTGGCCGACCTGCGCCGCTGACCGGCCAGGGGCGCCGTAGCGTCAGGCTTTCCCCCACGCCCTCTCCTCCCTAAGCTGCGCCGTCTGGCGAACGTCGAAGGTGGAGGGCCTCGTGACGACCGCGACACGGCCTGGCGCCCGCGCCCGCTACGCCGCCCGGCGCGAAGCTATTCTCGCGGCCGCCTGCAAGGTGTTCATCGACCAGGGGGTCAGCGGCTTCACGCTGGCCGCCGTGGCCAAGCGGATGGACCTGCATCCGGTCAGCCTGACCTACTACTTCAAGCGCAAGGAAGACCTCGCCGCCGAATGCATGCGGCTGACCCTGGCGCGCTTCAACGACATGCTCTCCCGCGCCGAACAGGAAACGAGCGCCCAGGCGCGCCTGCGGGCCTTCGTCCACGCCTATTTCGAGGCCCGCCGCGAGATCGTGCTGGGCGAGGCGCCGCGCCTGCTCCCCTTCGGCGAGATCAGCCATATCGGCGCGCCTGGCGACACCGAGCTGGTCGACGCCTACCGCGCCCTGCGCCAGCGGCTGGCCCGCCTGCTGCGCCCCTCCGACGCGCCGTGGCTGACCGGCCCGCGGCGCTACATGCTGGCCCACCTGATCCTCGACCAGCTCTGCTGGTCCGACACCTGGATTGCGGGCTACGAGATCGGCGACTTCGGCCGCGTCGCCGAGCGGATCGCCGACGTGATGATCCATGGCCTGGCTGCGCCGGGCCAGGACCGGACCGACCGCCCGCTCCTGGAGCTGGGCGCGCCCCCGGCGCAGAACGACGAGGTCACGCGCGAGCGGTTCCTGATCGCGTCCACCGAGATCATCAACCGCGAGGGCTATCGCGGCGCCTCGGTGGACAAGATCTCGGCCTATCTGAACGTGACCAAGGGGTCGTTCTACCATCACAACACCGACAAGGACGAACTGGCGCGGGCCTGTTTCGAGCGCACCTTCGACCTGATCGACGAGGCCAAGGCCAAGGGCGCCGCCGAGGCCACCGGCTGGGCCCGGCTGTGGCTGATCGCAGCCTCGCTGACGGCGCATCAGACGAGCGGCGAACGGGGCCGAATGCTGCGCCACTTCGCCCTGTCGGCCATGCCCTGGGAGCTGCGGCGCGCCATCTCGGGCCGCTTCCAGCAGATCGCCAACGGCTTTTCCGGCATCATCAGCGACGGCATCGCCGACGGCTCCCTGCGTCCGGTGGACCCCCTGCTCTCGGCCCACCTGGTGATGGCGATGTTCAATTCCGTGCTCCTGCTGGAGCACTGGGGCGAGGACGCCACCGTCGACACGGTGGTCGCCGCCTATGTGCGCCCGGCCCTGAAGGGCTTCTTCACCCCGGCCTAGAGGCCGACGCAAGATGGCGATCGGCCAAAGAAAAGGGGCGGCCGCCGCCGCCCCTTTTTGACGCCCCCAGAATCGGCGCCGGCTCTCGCCGCGCTCGACCTCCCCCCTAGGAACGCCGTGACCCTCGCCAGGACGCAGCCTGCCCAAATTGGGCGCCCCCGACAAGTCGACGCCCGCAGCAGGCGAACTGCGGGCGTCCCTGTGGTCAAGCCTGAGGCAGGCCGGCCGGTCAGGCGTCGAAGACGATGACCGAGCGGGCGATCTCCCCGCGCTTCATTTCGTCGAAGGCCTCGTTGACCTGATCGCGCCGCAGGCGGCGCGACACCAGGTCGTCCAGCTTCAGCTTGCCGGCCATGTAGAAGTCGACCAGGCGCGGCATGTCGACCGGGAAGCGGTTGGAGCCCATCATCGAACCCTGGATGCGCTTTTCCGACAGGAAGGCGGCGCCCATCAGGTTGATGGTCTGACCCACCGGGATCATGCCGATGATGTTGGCCGTGCCGCCGCGGCGCAGCATGTTGAACGCCTGCGCGGCGGTCTTGGCGAGGCCGATGGCCTCGAAGGCGTGGGGGACGCCGCCCTGGGTCATCTCGATGACCGTCTTCACCGCGTCGGTGTCGGCGGCGCAGATGAAGTCGGTCGCCCCGAAGGCCTTGGCCAGGTTCTCCTTACCCGGCACCATGTCGATGGCGATGATCCGGCCGGCGCCGGCGATGGCCGCGCCGTTGATGGCCGAGAGGCCCACCCCGCCGCAGCCGATGATGGCCACCGTCTCGCCGGGGCGGACGTTGGAGGTGTGGATCACGGCGCCCACGCCCGTCGTCACCGAACAGCCGATCAGGGCCGCACGGTCGAAGGGCATGTCCTTCCGGATGGCGACGCAGGCATGCTCGTGGATCAGCATCTGCTCGGCGAAGGAGGACAGGTTCAGGAACTGCGGCAGGGGCTTGCCCTCCTGCATCAGGCGCGGCTCCTCCTCCTTGCCTCGCTTGGTGTCGGGCGAGACGCAGAGGCTCATATGGCCGGTGAGGCAGTGCTCGCAGTGGCCGCAATAGGCCGACAGGCAGGTGATGACGTGGTCGCCCGGCTTCACCGTACGCACTTCCGAGCCCACCGCCTCGACGATGCCGGCGCTCTCATGGCCCAGCACGGCCGGCAGCGGGTGCGGATACGAGCCCTCGACGAAGTGGAGGTCGGAGTGGCAGACGCCGGCGGCCATGGTGCGGATCAGCACCTCGTGCGGGCCGGGCTTGTTGATCTGGACGTCTTCGATCTGAAGCGGCTTGCCCACTTCGCGCAGAACGGCGGCCTTCATGTCGTGCTCCCCGAGATTGAACGCCCGCTCATCGGGCCGTTATGGGGTCCGCGACGGGCGGCCCCCTCGGGGGTGACTTATCGCTGTTCGGTTGATCGGGGCCAAGCCCTTTCCGCACCGAGGGTTGCGGCCGCACGGCCGGCTGCGGCCCCGGTCCGTGCCGGGGTCGCAGTTCCGCAAGGCCGGTCAGTTGTCGGCCGTGACCCAGACCTCGGCCCGGCTGAGGCTGCTCGTGGCGCCTTCTGCCGTGACGGTGATCGCGGCGGCCGGGATTTCGGTCGATTCGCCGTTCAGGCCGAGCTGGACCATGGCCGCCATATTCTCCGCGCCCGCGTCGACCTCCTCGACCACGCCCAGGAGTTCGCCGTCCGCGTCGCGCACGCTGGCGCCCACGCGGAGATTGTCGACCGTCGCCGCGGCGTTCATCGCCGCGGTGGAGGCGGCGTCCGCCGCCAGGTCGCCGGCCGGCGCCGGGGCGGTCATGATCCCGCCGGTGGAGGTGATCTCGCCGCTGGCGGGCGGCGAAGGCACGGGCGCGCCCTGGGCGGCGGCGGCCCCGGCGACCAGCGCCGCGGCGGCGCAGGTCGAGACGAAAAGCATCTTCATGGTGGGTCTCTCCATTGGGCCCCGACTGTCCGGCTCAACCGCTGTGGAACAGCGGAGTTCCAGTCCCCGCGCACGCGCTCCGCGCAAAGGACCCGGCGCGGATGCGAAAAGACCCCGGCCGGGGGGCCGGGGTCTGGTCGTCGGGCGTGATGGAGCGCTACCAGACCTCGGCGCGGGTCTGGCTCGAGACCGCGACCTCGCCATCCGCCGACAGGCTGGAGGCGGGCACCGTCGTCGTGCGTCCGTCCATGCCGAGCGTGACGGTGGCCTCACCGTTCGCACCCGTGGGGTCGACCCGCAACACCTGGCCCAACGCTTCGCCGGCGCGGTCGCGGACCATCGAGCCCACCCGGAAACTGGAGCCGGCCCGGGTCGAGGTGTCGGTCGAGGCGCCGATGCGCGCCGTCTGTCCCGCCTGCAGCCCGGCCTTGGCGCCGTTCGCGGTCGCCGCGCCGGTGCGGGTGTCGAGGGCGCCTGCAGCCGTCGTCCCCACCTCGCCACGGGCGTCGGCCCCCATACGCGTGGCCGAGGCGCCGACCTGACCGCCGAGCTGTCCGCCGGCCCGGGCCGCGCCTGTCAGATCGCCGGTCGCCGGGGCCGCGCCAGTCACCGACCCGCCGGCGTTCACCGTGCCGCCGACGGCGCCGCCGACGAGCTGGGCTGCGGCCGGTCCGGCCAGAAGCGCGCTCACGGCCACGGCTGCAAACATGTAATTCCGCATGGTTTTCTCCCTTTGGCGGTTTTCCCGTCTCGAGAGACAACCGGCTGCGTCACGGGCCGGTTCCCGGCTCAGGCGTCGAGGGGATTCACGCGGCCGGGCGGCAACAGCGACGGGACAGACGCACGCCGCACGAGCGCCTCGCCCCAACGGCGCAGCGGCCAGTCCCGAGGCGTGAACGTTGGCAGCGCCAGCCGCCAGGGCCGGCGGCGCGGCACGCACGCCGCAAGGGCGTCGAGCAGCACCTCCGTCGGCCCGTCGTTCAGGAAGTGGTCGGCGCCGTCCACCCGGGCGAAGCGCATGCCGCGCCGCGCACGGGTCTCGGCGACCAAGCGCTCGGCCGCCTCCAGGGGGGCGAAGTCGTCCTTGTCGCCGTGCACCACATGGATCGGCACGTCGAGTTCGCCGAGCGCCCGCCGCACCCTGTCGAACTGGGCGGGCTGGCCGGTCACCTCGAGCACGGCGTTGCGGAGGTCGCGCGGGATGATGCCCAGCGCCTTTGCGCCGGCGTCCAGAAGCCAGCGGGCGGTGGGGCCCGGTTCGGCATAGTAGCCCGAGAGAAGGACGAGGCCGCGGACGCGGCGCGGGTTCAGGCGCGCCATCAGGGTGGCGATGGCCGCGCCGTAGGACTGGCCCACGAGCAGGATCTTCTGCCCCGGCCGGGCCTGCAGCAAAGGCGACAGCGCCAGGGCCTGGGTCTGCAGGTCCGGGACGTGGTCTTCCGGCTGCGAGGCGCCGAAGCCGGGACGGTCGACCACGACCATCTCCCGATCGGGCGGCAGGGCCGCAAGCACCGGCGCCCAGTATTCGGCCCAGGAGGGCGAGCCGGTGATGACCACGATCTTCCAGCGGGTGAAGCCCTCGCGGGGCGTCTCCAGCGCCGAGAGCTTCCAGCCCAGGCCGCCGCCGGCTTCGAAGAAGGTGCGGCGCACGACCGTGTCGGGATAGTCCTCCGACATCGGCACGTGCTCGGTCCGGCCCAGGACGGCGGAGGCGAAACACGCCCAGCCCACGCCGATCACCCCTTTCGGCCGTTTGCGCGGCACGTCGCACCTCCTCGAGCAGTCGAACTTCAGTTGGGGACTGAACGCCGAGCCGGCAAGTCGGTTCGCCGGACGCCGAAGAGGTGGGAGAGCTGTGGCCTTTCGGTCCCGATCAGGCGGGGCGGCTGACCGTCATCATGTAGTTCACATCGCAGTCGGCCGACGTCGACCAGCGGCCGGTCAGCGGATTGAAGGCGACGCCGTAGGGGCCGTCGACCTCGACCGGCTGGCTCTGGAGGAAGCCGCGCAGCTCGTCCGGCGTGAGGAACTTGCGCCAGTCGTGGGTGCCGGCGGGCAGCCAGCGCAGGACGTATTCGGCGCCGACCTTGGCCAGGGCCAGCGCCTTGAGGGTGCGGTTGAGGGTGGCCACGATCATGATCCCGCCCGGCGCCGTCAGCTGGGCGCAGCTGCGCAGGTATTCGCCCGGATCGGCGACGTGCTCGATGACCTCCATGTTGAGCACGACGTCGAAGGGCGCGGTGTCCTCGGCCAGCAGCTGCTCGGCGGTGGCGCAGCGGTAGTCGATCGACAGGCCCTGCTCGGCGGCGTGCGTCGAGGCGGTGCCGATGTTGCGCTCCGAGGCGTCGACACCGGTGACCTGGAAGCCGAGCCGGCTCATCGGCTCCGACAGCAGGCCGCCGCCGCAGCCGATGTCGAGCAGGCGCAGGCCTTCGAAGGGCCGCCGCGCCATGGGATCGCGACCGAAGCGCGCCAGGGCCTTGTCGCGGATGAAGGCCAGCCGCACGGGGTTGAACTTGTGCAGCGGGGCGAACTTGCCCTTTGGATCCCACCATTCGGCGGCGATGCGCGAGAACCGTTCGACCTCGTCGGGATCGATGCTGGAGCGGAGTTCGGGGGCTGCGGACATGACCCACCATATAGCGCGGCGAACCCGTCGCGAAAGCAGGCCGGCGCCTTGTGAAAGTTCGATTGCAGGCCGGCTTGGCCACAGATAGAAGGGCGGCCTTTGTGGACGGGGGTCGAGCGCGTCGTGGCCCGGCTGGTGATGAAATTCGGCGGCACTTCGGTGGCCGACCTGGAGCGCATCCGGCGTGTGGGCCGGCTCGTGGCCGCGGAGGTCGAGGCGGGCCATCGCGTCGCCGTCGTCGTCTCGGCCATGGCGGGCAAGACCAATGAGCTGGTCGCCTGGACCGACGGCGCGGGCGCCGCGGCGCAGGGCCTGACTCCGTCCGACGACGAATACGACGCCGTGGTCGCCTCGGGCGAGCAGGTGACGGCCGGCCTCCTGGCCATGGTGCTGCGCAACGCCGGCGTCCCGGCCCGCTCCTGGCTCGGCTGGCAGATTCCGATCCTCGCCGACGACGCCCACGGCCGCGCCCGCATCGAGGACATCCCGCCGGAGAAGCTGGCCGCCGCGCTGGACGCCGGCGAGGTGGCCGTGATCGCCGGCTTCCAGGGCGTCACCCGCGACGGGCGCATCGCCACCCTGGGCCGCGGCGGCTCGGACACCAGCGCCGTGGCCATCGCCGCCGCGCTGAAGGCCGAACGCTGCGACATCTACACCGACGTGGACGGCGTCTACACCACCGACCCGCGCATCGAGTCCAAGGCGCGCAAGCTGTCCAAGATCTCCTTCGAGGAGATGCTGGAAATGGCCTCGCTCGGGGCCAAGGTGCTTCAGACCCGCTCGGTGGAGCTGGCCATGGCCCAGCACATGCCGGTTCGCGTGCTGTCCAGTTTCGTCGAGCCCGGAGAGGCCCCCGGCCAGGGCACCATCGTCTGCGACGAGGAGGAGATCGTGGAGAAGCGCATCGTGAGCGGCGTCGCCTACAGCCGCGACGAAGCCAAGATCAGCGTGTTCGGCCTGCCCGACCACCCCGGCGTCTCCTCGGAGATCTTCGGGCGGCTGGCCGACGCCAACGTCAATGTGGACATGATCGTCCAGAGCCATGCCCGCACGCAGGACACGGCGAACATGGAGTTCACGGTCGGCAAGCGCGACGCCGCCCGCGCCATCGAGATCATGCGCGCCGCCCAGGGCGCCATCGGCTTCGACGACGTGGCGGTGAACGAGGACGTGGCCAAGGTCTCGGTCATCGGGGTCGGCATGCGCAGCCATGCGGGCGTCGCCAAAACCATGTTCGGCGCCCTCGCCGACAAGGGCGTGAACATCCAGGTGATCTCCACCAGCGAGATCAAGATCAGCGTGCTGATCGACGCGGCCTATACCGAGCTCGCCGTCCGCGCCCTGCACGCCGCCTACGGCCTGGACAAGCTCTGAGGCGGTTCAGACGCCCTGGGCCGCAGCCTTGGGCGTCAGCCGCCAGGCGGTGAGGATGGCCAGCGCCGCCACTGGGGTCGCCAGGCCGAACACGGCCGTGGCCGTCGCCCGCGCCGTCTCCTGGGTGAGCCCCTCGCCGAAGCCGTTGAGGTTGGCGACGGCGCCGGCCACCGCCGCGCCGGCCGCGGCCCCGGTCAGGCGGACGGCGTTGATCGCCCCGCCGCTCAGGCCCCGCTCCCCCTCCGGCACGGCCGCCAGCACCATCTGGTTCATGAAGGCCGAGGACAGGCCGAAGCCCGCGCCGAGCAGGATGGCCGCCAGGGCCAGCGACCAGAACGGGCCGTCCACCATGACCCAGATGAACAGCGCCACGCCCAGGGCCGCGCTGGCCGCGCCGATCCGCACCATCCGTCCGCGCCAGGCGCCGGTCAGGTTGGAGACGGCGAGCGCGAAGGCCGTCCAGGCGAAGGCCTCGATCCCCACCACATAGCCCGCCGACAGGGCGGAATAGCCGCGCGTCGCCTGGAGGATGGCGGGCCCATAGACGGTGAAGCCCATGGAGGCCGCCGTCATCAGGAACATGGTGGCCAGCCCCAGGCCGGCTATGCTGGTCAGGTCGCCGCTCGACCGGGGGAGCAGGCGCTCCCCGGCCCGGGCGTCGAGGCGGACGCTGAACGCCAGCAGCGCCAGGCCGACGGCGACGAGCAGCAGGGTGAGGCTGAAGCCGCCCATCAGGTCCGCCCCGGCGATGGCCGAGACGCCGGCGGCGATCAGCACCAGCTGGCGGACGGGCACGCCGCCCGCCTGCCCCCGCTCGCCGCGCGGCAGCAGAGCGAGCGCCGCCAGCGCCACGGCCAGGCCCTGGACCACGAAGGCGCCGAACGCCCAGCGCCAGTGGCCGGCGTCAGCGAAAATCCCGCCCATCAGCGGCCCCAGCAGGGTGGCCACGCCCCACAGTCCCGTCATCGTGGCGTAGACCTTGGGCAGGGTCCGGTCCGGGAAGAGCAGGCCCACGGCCACCGAGGCGAAGCCGGCCAGCCAGCCGCCGCCCACGCCCTGGACCAGGCGTCCGCCGAGGAAGGTCCAGATGTCGGGCGCCACGGCGCTCATCAGGCAGCCGGCGGCGTAGAGGGCGGCGGAGAAGGCGAAGGCGCGGCGCAGGCCTGTGCGGCCGGTCAGCCAGCCGGCGCTGGCGCCGGCCACCACCGAACCCAGCAGGAATCCGGCCGTCGCCCAGCCGAAATAGGCATAGCCGCCCAGGTCGGCGCCGACGCTGGGCATGATGGTCGCCGTCACCAGGCTGTCGGCCGCATGCAGCCAGACCGCGAGGCAGATGAGGACGAACTGGGCGAGGCGGCCCTCGGCCAGGACGTCCTTCCAGGTGCCCTGTGCGGGCGGCGCGGCGGCTATCATTTGACAGGCGATCGGTTGCGAAAACGAGCTTGACCCTGGCTAGCTCCGCCGCGATGATTTCGCAACCTGATAATTGTCAAATTAAGCGAGGCCGATGCCCTCCCCCGCCGATGCGATCCTCCAGCACCTGAAGACGACCGGGCCGGCCACCACCGCCGCCCTGGCGGCGCGCTTCGGGGTCAGTCGCCAGGCGGCGCGCCAGCAGATGGAGCGCCTGGCCGCCGGCGGACTGGTCGAGGGCGAGACCGCCCGCGCGGGCGTCGGCCGGCCGCGGCGGACCTGGGCCCTGACCGAGGCGGGCCATGCGCGCTTTCCCGACACCCACGCCCAGGTGACGGTGGAACTGCTGGACGCCGTTCGCGCGGAATTCGGCGCCAGGGGGCTGGACCGCCTCATCCGCCGGCGCGAGACCGACAGCGCGCGGGGCTACGCCGCGGCCCTGGCCGGCGCTTCGACGCTCGAGGCGCGGCTGGAGCGGCTGGCGGCCGTGCGCGCCGCCGAGGGCTACATGGCCGAATGGACGCCCACCGGCGACGGCGCCTATCTGCTGATCGAGAACCACTGCCCCATCTGCGCGGCGGCGACCGCCTGTCAGGGCTTCTGCCGCTCGGAGCTGTCCATCTTCCGCGACCTGCTGGCGCCGGCCCGGGTCGAGCGGATCGACCACATCCTCCAGGGCGCCCGACGCTGCGCCTATCTGGTGACGCCCGACGAAGCGGCCCCGCCGATCTGAACCGCCACCGCCCTTCGCCGGTTGAGGGGCGGACCGACAATCATCGAGGCGGAGCATGGCCGAGCCACAGAACGATCCGGCGCGGGAGGCGCCCAAGACCTATTCGGCGCAGGATGTGCGCCAGGGACAGATCATCCTGCGCAAGGCCTGGCAGCGCTGGGTCTTCTTCGGCGGCCTGGCCGCGCTGGTCGTCCTTCTCCTCGTCCTGCGGATCGCTGGCGTCGCCTAAAGCTTCAGCCCGCGAAGCCGAAGGGCGTTGCCGACCACGCTGACCGAGGACAGCGACATGGCCGCCGCGGCGATGGGCGGAGAGAGCAGCAGGCCGAACACCGGGAACAGGACGCCGGCCGCCAGCGGCACGCCGGCGGCGTTGTAGACGAAGGCGAAGACCAGGTTCTGGCGGATGTTGCGCATGGTCGCCCGCGACAGCGCCACGGCGCGGCTGACCCCGGTCAGGTCGCCGTTCAGCAGGGTAACCGCCGCGCTCTCGATGGCCACGTCGGCGCCGGCGCCCATGGCCACGCCCACATCGGCGCTGGCCAGAGCGGGCGCGTCGTTGACCCCGTCGCCGGCCATGGCCACGACGCGGCCGGCGCGACGAAGCGCCTCCACCACCGCGGCCTTGTCCTGCGGCGAGACCTCGGCCCGGACATCGTCGATGCCCAGTCGCGCGGCCACCGCGCGGGCGGTGGTCGCGTTGTCGCCCGTCAGCATGAGAATGCGCAGGCCCGCGGCGTGCAGGTCCGCGATCGCGTCCTTCGTGGTCGCCTTGACCGGATCAGCGATGGCGATCAGGCCGGCCGGCGCGCCATCCACGGCGACGAAGACGACCGTCGCGCCCTCACGCCGATGGGTTTCCGCCGCGTCGGCCATCGCGGCGACGTCGACGCCCTGGTCCTTCAGGAAGGCGCCGCTGCCGATGGCCACCGCGCGGCCTTCGATCCGGCCCAGCACGCCGCGCCCGACAGGGGAATCGAAGTCCGCCGCCTCGGTCAGGGCGATGTCGCGCGCCTGGGCGGCGCGGACGATGGCGGCGCCGAGCGGATGTTCGCTGCTGCGCGCCAGGCTCGCGGCCAGGCGCAGGAGCTCGGCCTGCGACAGGGCGCCCTGCGGCT
>CAYQPL010000080.1:0-13988 GCA_964419395.1 uncultured Phenylobacterium sp.
CCACGACGGCGCGCTGCCGCTGATGGCGAGCGGCGGAGGCCGCGACAGCAGCCGAGGCCGCCCCCGCGAACGCCGCCGCACCGGCCCTGCCGCCGCAGGCCCTGGAGGCCTTCGTCGACGGCATGGTGCGCAGCGCCATGGACCGCGACCACATCGCCGGCGTCACGGTCTCCATCGTGCAGAACGGCCAGGTGGTCCTGAAGAAGGGCTATGGCTATGCGAGCCTGGAGCCGGCCCGCCGCGTGGATCCCGACCGCACGCTGTTCCGCATCGGCTCGATCTCCAAGACCTTCACCTGGATCCTGCTGATGAACGAGGCGGAGGCCGGGCGCATCCGCCTCGACGCCCCCATCAACCTCTATCTGCCCGAACGGGTGCAGGTCCGCGACCAGGGCTTCCGCGAGCCGGTCAAGGTCGCCAACCTCCTCGACCACACCCCGGGCTTCGAGGACCGGGTGCTGGGCCAGCTGATGGAGCGCAGCTTCGAGCGCGAGCGGCCGCTGGAGGTCTACCTGCGCCAGGAACGGCCGCGCCGGGTGCGCGAACCGGGACAGTTCCCGACCTATTCCAACTACGGCGTCGGCCTGGCCGGCGAGGCGCTGAGCTATGTCACCGGCCAGCCGTTCGAGAGCCTGGTCGAACAGCGCATCACCGTGCCCCTCGGCATGAGCCGCACCACCTTCCGCGAACCCCATCCGCCTAAGGATGGCATTCCGGCGCCGATGGCGCCGGCCCTGGCCCAGGACCTGTCGGGCGCCTTCCGATGGACCCCGGCCACCGGCTTCGAGGCGCGGCCCTTCGAATATCTCGGCCACCTGGCGCCGGCGGGCTCGGCCTCGTCCACGGCCGCCGACATGGCGACCTATATGACGATGCTGCTCGATGACGGCGTCGTCGGCGAGCAGCGGATCTTCGGGCCGCGGGCGGCGCGCGCCTTCCGCACCCCGCTGCGCCAGGACGGTCCGGGCGCCAATGGCTGGGCCCACGGCTTCGCCGTCTACACCCTGCCCGGCGGCCATGTGGGCTATGGCCACTCGGGCGCCACCCTGTCCTTCATGTCCAACATGGTCGTCGTTCCGGAGCTCGGCCTCGGCATCTTCGTCAGCGCCAACACCGAGAGCGGTTCGGCGCTGGCCGCGGACCTGCCCGGCGAGCTCGTGCAGCAGTTCTTCGCCCCCGCGCCGCCGCCGCTGCGCTCGGGCGATCCCGCCCTGGTCCGCTACGCCGACCTCTACCAGGGCCACTATCTGGGGACGCGGCGCGCCTATGTCGGGCTCGAGCGCTTCATCGGCTACATTCTTTCCGGACGCTCGGTGTCGGTGTCGCGCGACGGCCGCCTGACCACGGCCGGGCTGAACGGCGTCGAGACCTGGGTTCCGGAGGGCGATCCCGCCGCCGGCCGCTTCGTCTCCACCACCGGGGCCGAACGGCTGATCTTCCAGATCGGCGACGGCAGGGCGCGCGCCTTCCACGGCGGCGCCAACGATCAGCGATTCCAGCGCGTGGCCCTCTGGAGCCAGCCCGGCTTCCTGGCGCTCCTCACCGGTCTTGCGGTCCTGGCGGCCCTGGCGACGCTCGGCGGCCTCGCCCTGCGCAACCGGCGCGAGCTGCGCCAGACCCAGACCCAGAGCCAGGCGAGCATGGTCCAGACGATCCAGGCCGTCCTGTGGCTGCTGGCCGTGGGCCTCTTCATCTCCTGGGTCAGCGGCAGCGGCGACGCGGCCCGCGTGGTCTACACCTGGCCGGGCGTGCGGCTGATCCTGGCCTCGGCCTGCGCCCTGGTGGCCGCCCTTCTGACCCTCGTCACCCTCGCCGCCCTGCCGGCCATCTGGCGCGGAGGACGGCGCCTGGACAGCTGGTCGCTGCAGCGCAAGGCCGCCTTCACCCTCACCACCCTGATCTACGCCGCCCTGGCCGTGGTGCTGTTCCACTGGGGGGCGCTGACGCCCTGGAGCAGCTGAGGCGGGGGCCTGCGTCACGGGTGCGACAAACCGCGCAAGAAAGCTGAGGCGTTCACCCAACCCTTAAACGCGGCGTTTACCAACAACTGGGTAAATCCTGCCTAGCGGGCGGCCGAAGTGGGCAGGTCCCGCACCGTTTTGGGGTGGGACCGCCTTGAATCAGTTCGTCGTCGCGTTGCAGAGATTCGGGATCGGACGCCTGGCCGCCATCCTGGGGGTCGGCGCGGGCGTGGCCGCGGCCCTGTTCGCCCTGACCATGAACCTGGGCGAGCCGAAGGCCCTGCTCTATTCGAACCTCGACCTGCGCGAGGCCGGCTCCATCACCCAGGCCCTCGAGGCCGCCGGCGTGAAGTACGAGGTCAAGGGCGACGTCGCGACCATCCTTGTGGCCCGCGACGAGGTGGCCGCCACGCGCCTGATGCTGTCGGGCAAGGGGCTGCCGACGGCGGGCTCGGTCGGCTACGAGATCTTCGACGAGGCCAATGCGCTCGGCCAGACCGACTTCGTCCAGCAGCTGAACCGCCAGCGGGCGCTGGAGGGCGAGCTGGCCCGCACCATCCGCAGCCTGGACGGCGTCACCTTCGCCCGCGTCCACCTGGTCCTGCCCAAGCGGCAGCTGTTCGAGGAGGAGGCCGAGGAGCCGTCGGCCTCCGTCACCCTCGGCGTCGGCGGCCGCGAGCCCAACGCCGACCAGGTGCGCGCGGTGCAGAACCTGGTGGCCGGCGCGGTGCCGCGCATGACGCCCGCCCGGGTGACCATCGTCGACCAGCACGGCAAGACCCTGTCGGCCGGCGGCGAAAGCTTCGCTGGCGAGATGGCCGACAGCCGCAAGAGCGAGGTCGAGCAGCGCATCGCCAAGACCGTGAAGGGCCTGGTGGAGAGCGTCGTCGGCCCCGGCAAGGCGCGGGTCAACGTCACCGCCGACATCGACCTGGCGCGCGTCACCCTGCAGCAGGAGACCTTCGACCCCGACGGCCAGGTGGTCCGCTCCGAGCAGACGGTCGAGGAAAGCGCCAACGAGAACGAACCCAACAACGCCGGCGCGGTCACCGCCGACGCCAACATCCCGGGCGGCGGCCTGGGCGGCGAGGACGGCCAGGTCAGCTCGGCCAGCGGCCGCACGGAATCGACCACCAACTACGAGATCTCCAAGACCACCCGCACCGAGGTCCAGGAGCCGGGCAAGATCCAGCGCCTGTCCGTCGCCGTGGCCGTCGACGGCCTGCGCCCGGTCGGCGAGGACGGCCAGGCCGGCGAATACCAGCCGCGGTCCGAAGAGGAGATGCAGCGCATCGAGCAGCTGGTGCGCACCGCCGTCGGCTTCGACCAGTCCCGGGGCGACCAGGTGACGGTCGTCAACGTGCCCTTCACCGCGCCGGACGCCGCGGGCGGCGTCGAATCGGCCAACCCCCTGATCGATTTCGACAAGAACGACATCATGCGGGCCGCCGAGCTCGGCGTCCTGGCCATCGTCGCCCTGCTGATCATCTTCTTCGTCGTCCGCCCGCTCCTGAAGAGCGCCGCCGGCGGCGGCGGCGGCCTGCCGGCCCCGACCCAGACCATCACCCGCGTGGTCACCACCACGCCGGACGGACAGCCGGTGCAGATGGGCGTCGATCCCGAGACGGGGCAGCCGCTGGCCCTGCCCAATCCCGGCGAGCTGGACCAGAAGATCGACATCGCCCGGATCGAAGGCCAGGTGAAGGCCTCGTCGGTCAAGCGCGTCGCCGATTTCGTCGAAACCCACCCGGAACAGTCGGTCGCGATCCTTCGCAGCTGGCTGCATGAATCCGCATGAGCCTGGTCGTTCGAGGCGGCGGCCGTTCGAAGGCCATCACGGAGACGTCCCAGCTCTCGGGACCGGAGAAGGCCGCCGTCATCCTGCTGGCGCTCGGCGAGGATCACGCCACCATCTGGGCGGGCCTGGACGACGAGGAGATCAAGGAGATCTCCCAGGCCATGGCCAGCCTGGGCACGGTCGCGGCCAATGTGGTGGAGTCCCTGCTGGTGGAGTTCGTCGCCGGCATGTCGGGCGCCGGCACCATCATGGGCTCCTACGAACAGACCCAGAAGCTGCTCGCCGCCTTCCTGCCGCAGGACAAGGTCGAGGCCCTGATGGAGGAGATCCGCGGTCCGGCGGGTCGCACCATGTGGGACAAGCTCGGCAATGTGAACGAGGCGGTCCTCGCCAACTATCTGAAGAACGAATACCCGCAGACGGTCGCCGTCATCCTCTCGAAGGTGAAGTCCGACCACGCGGCCCGCGTGCTGGCCGCCCTGCCCGAGGACTTCGCCCTGGAATGCGTCAGCCGGATGCTGCGCATGGAGCCGGTGCAGCGGGAGATCCTCGACAAGATCGAGCAGACCCTGCGGACCGAGTTCATGTCGAACCTGGCGCGCACCTCCAAGCGCGACAGCCACGAGATGATGGCCGACATCTTCAACGCCTTCGCCCGCCAGACCGAGAGCCGGTTCATGGCCGCCCTGGAGGAGCGCAACCGCGAGAGCGCCGAGCGCATCCGCGCCCTGATGTTCGTCTTCGAGGACCTGTCCAAGCTCGATCCCGGCGGCGTCCAGACCCTGCTGCGCGGCGTCGAGAAGGATCAGCTGGGCCTGGCGCTCAAGGGCGCCTCGGACGCCCTGCGCGAGATGTTCTTCTCCAATATGTCCGAGCGCGCCGCCAAGATCATGCGCGAGGACATGGAGGGCATGGGCCCGGTTCGCCTGAAGGACGTCGACCAGGCCCAGATGAAGATGGTGCAGGTGGCCAAGGACCTGGCCGCCAAGGGCGAGATCATGCTGGCCGGCGCCGGCGGCGATGACGAGCTGATCTACTGATGAGCCAGTCCGCCCCCCGTCCCTTCGACTTCGACACCGTCTTCGGCGACGACGGCGCGATCGCGCGCGCCTCGGCCCGCCCCAAGCGCCTCTATCCCATCGAGGAGGTCGAGCAGATCCGGGCCCAGGCCCGGGCCGAGGGCGAACGCGTCGCCATGGCCAGCGTCGAGGCCCAGCAGGCCGCCGCCCTGGCGCAGATCGCCCAGGCCTGCCAGGCGGCCCTGCCGCGGCTGGCCGAGGTCGCCCACGAGCACCGCGGCGGCTCGGCCGACCTGGCGCTGGCCTGCGGCCAGGCCATCGCCGACGCCGCCCTGGACGCCTTTCCGCGGGCCCCGATCCAGGCGGCCCTCGACTCCCTGGCGCGCGAGATCGAGTCGGCGCCGCGGCTGGTCGTCACCGTGCCGCCCGCCCAGGCCGAGGGGCTGGAGGCCGTGCTGGTCCAGACGGCCCAGGCCAGCGGCTTCACCGGCCAGATTCAGGTCCGCCCCGATCCGGGCGCGCCGCAGGCCGCCTTCAGCCTCGACTTCGGCGACGGCGCGGCCCGCTTCGACCCCGCAGCCGCCGCCGAGCGGGTGGCCGCCGCCCTGCACGAGGCGCTCGCCGCCGAAGGCCTGCACGCCGAACCCCTCATTCCCGGCGGCGACGTCTGACCGGAGAAAGGATCCCACCCATGTCCGACAACGAGCTGAAACTGGACGAGCTGGGCCCCGGCGACCTGCCGATGGCCGAACTCGGCGGCGAGGGCGACGAGAAGCAGGCCTCGGACCTGGCGCCCGTCTTCGACGTGCCGGTGAGCATCTCGGCGGTGCTGGGCCGGGCCAACATGTCGGTCGCCCAGCTGCTGCAGCTGTCGTCCGGCTCGGTGCTGGAACTCGACCGAAAGGTCGGCGAGGCCATCGACATCTATGTGAACAACCGCCTGGTCGCCCGGGGCGAGGTCGTCATCGTCGACGAGCGCCTGGGCGTGTCCATGACCGAAATCATCAAGGACGGCGACACGTCGGCCTAGGGCGACGGCGCGAGGAGGATTCATCATGCGGCTTCTGGTCGTCGGAAAACTGGATGGGCAGCTCTCGTCCGCCGTGAAGATGGCGATGAGCGCGGGCGCCAAGGTCAGCCATGTGGAGACCGCCTCGGCGGCCACCCACGCCCTGCGCGCCGGCCAGGGCGCGGATCTGCTGCTGGTCGACTACGAGATCGACATCGCCGGTCTGATCGCCGCCAACGAGGCCGAGCGCATCCGCGTGCCGGTGGTGGCCTGCGGCGTCGGCCCCGCCCCGGTCAAGGCCGCCGCGGCCATCCGGGCCGGGGCCAAGGAGTTCATTCCCCTGCCCCCCGAGGCCGAACTGATCGCCGCGGTCCTGGCGGCGGTGTCCGACGACAACCGGCCCATGGTGGTGCAGGACCCGGCCATGAAGGCGGTGCTCGCCCTGGCCGACCAGGTCGCCCCCTCCGACGCCTCGATCCTGATCACCGGGGAGAGCGGCTCGGGCAAGGAGGTCATCGCCCGCTACGTCCACCAGAAGTCGCGCCGGTCGGCCAAGCCGTTCATCTCGGTGAACTGCGCGGCCATCCCCGAGAACCTGCTGGAAAGCGAGCTGTTCGGCCACGAGAAGGGCGCCTTCACCGGCGCGCTCGCCCGCCGCATCGGCAAGTTCGAAGAGGCCAACGGCGGCACCCTGCTGCTCGACGAAATCTCCGAGATGGACGCCCGCCTGCAGGCCAAGCTGCTGCGCGCCATCCAGGAGCGCGAGATCGACCGCGTCGGCGGCGCCAAGCCGGTCAAGGTGGACATCCGCATCCTGGCCACCTCGAACCGCGACCTGGCCCAGGCGGTGAAGGACGGGACCTTCCGCGAGGACCTGTTCTACCGCCTGAACGTCGTGAACCTGCGCCTGCCGCCGCTGCGCGAGCGTCCGGGCGACATCATCGTGCTCGCCGAGCACTTCGTGAAGAAGTACGCCTCGGCCAACGGCATGGCCGACAAGCCGCTGTCGGCGGAGGCCAAGCGCCGCCTGGCGGCCCATCGCTGGTCGGGCAATGTGCGCGAGCTGGAAAACGCCATGCACCGCGCCGTCCTGCTCTCGCCCAGCGACGAGATCACCGAAGCTTCCATCCGGCTGCCCGCCGGCCAGCCCCTGGCGCCCGCCGACGCCGGCCTGCGCACGGCCCAGGCCGCCAGCGTGGCGGCCGCCGAGGCAGTCCGCAGCAGCTTCGTCGGCCAGACCGTGGCCGAGATGGAGCAGCAGCTGATCCTCGACACCCTGGAGCACTGCGCCGGCAACCGGACGCACGCCGCCAACATCCTCGGCATCTCGATCCGCACCCTGCGGAACAAGCTGAAGGAATACAGCGAGGCCGGCGTCGCCGTCCCGGCGCCGCAGGGCGCCGGCGCCAGCGCCGCCTGAGCCGACCTCCAGGCGGACGAGCCCAGCCATGTCAGATGTTCAGGCCACAGGATCCGGCGCGCCCTCCGCCCGCGAGGTGATGGGTTGGCTGGCGCGGGGCGAGGTGGCCATGGCCATCGGGGCGGTGAGCATCATCGTCCTGCTCATCCTGCCCATTCCGGCCTTCCTGCTGGACGCCCTGCTGGCGATCTCGATCACCAGCGCCGTCCTGATCCTGATGACCTCGCTGCTGATCAAGAAGCCGCTGGAATTCAGCGCCTTCCCGACGGTGCTGCTGGTCACCACCCTCTACCGGCTGGGCCTCAACATCGGCTCCACCCGGCTGATCCTAGGCAACGGCCACGAAGGCACGGCCGGCGCGGGCCGCATCATCGAGGGCTTCGGCCACCTGATGATGGGCGGCAACTTCGTCATCGGGCTGATCGTCTTCATCATCCTGGTGATCGTGAACTTCGTGGTCATCACCAAGGGCTCCGGCCGCATCGCCGAGGTGGCCGCGCGCTTCACCCTGGACGCCATGCCCGGCAAGCAGATGGCCATCGACGCCGACCTGTCGGCCGGGCTGATCGACGAGGCCGAGGCCAAGAAGCGCCGCAAGGAGCTGGAGCAGGAGAGCACCTTCTTCGGCGCCATGGACGGCGCCAGCAAGTTCGTGCGCGGCGACGCGGTCGCCGGCCTGATCATCGTGGCCATCAACATCCTGGGCGGCATCCTGATCGGCGTCGTGCAGCACGGCCTGCCCATCGGCCAGGCGGCCTCGTCCTACACCCTGCTGACCATCGGCGACGGCCTGGTCAGCCAGATCCCGGCCCTGATCATCTCCATCGCCGCCGGCTTCCTGGTCTCCAAGGCCGGCGTCGAGGGCTCGGCCGACAAGGCGCTGGTCGCCCAGCTGGCGATGAATCCGGTGGGCCTGGGCATGGTCTCGGCCTGCGCCGGCGTGATCGCCCTGATCCCGGGCATGCCGATCCTGCCCTTCGCAGCCGTCTCCATCGGCACGGGCGTCCTGGCCTATCGCCGTGGCCGCGCGGCCGCGGCGCCCGAACCCGTCGAGATGGAGCCGGCGCCCGCCGAGCCGCAGGAAGAGCCGATCAGCGAGACCCTGGCCATCGACGAGGTGAAGATCGAGCTGGGCTACGGACTGCTGCCCCTGATCAACGATCTCGACGGCCGCCGCCTGACCGACCAGATCCGCGCCCTGCGCAAGACGCTGGCGGCCGAGTACGGCTTCGTCATGCCCTCGGTGCGCATCCTCGACAACATGCGCCTGCCCTCCCAGGGCTACTGCATCCGCATCAAGGAGCTGGACGCCGGCTCGGGCGAGGTGCGCCTGGGCTCGCTGATGGCCATGGATCCCCGCGGCGGTCAGGTGGAGCTGCCCGGCGAGCACATGCGCGAGCCGGCCTTCGGCCTGCCGGCCACCTGGATCGACGACGCCCTGCGGGAGGAAGCGACCTTCCGCGGCTACACCATCGTCGACCCGGCCACGGTGCTGACCACGCACCTGACCGAGATCCTCAAGGACAACATGGCCGAGCTCCTGTCCTACGCCGAGGTGCAGAAGCTGCTGAAGGACCTGCCCAGCGAGCAGAAGAAGCTGGTCGAGGACCTGATCCCCAACACGGTGACGGCCACCACCGTGCAGCGCGTGCTGCAGGCCCTGCTGCGCGAGCGGGTCTCCATCCGCGACCTGCCGGCGATTCTGGAGGGGATCGGCGAGGCCGCCCCGCACACCGGCTCCATCGCCATGCTGGTCGAACAGGTCCGCGCGCGCCTCGCCCGCCAGCTCTCCTACGCCTATCGCGGCGACGACGGCTCCCTGCCCATCGTCACCCTCTCGCCCGACTGGGAGAACGCCTTCGCCGAGGCCCTGATCGGCCCGGGCGAGGAGAAGCAGCTGGCGCTCGCGCCGTCCCGCCTGCAGGAGTTCATCCGCGGCGTGCGCGAGGTCTTCGAGCGCGCCGCCCTGTCGGGCGAGTCGCCGGTCCTGCTGACCAGCCCCGGCATCCGCCCCTATGTCCGCTCGATCATCGAGCGCTTCCGCGGCCAGACCCCGGTGATGAGCCAGAACGAGGTCCATCCCAAGGCCCGCCTGAAGACCCTCGGCACCATCTGAGATCCGCCAGGCCCGTTGCGCGCGGCGCAACTCGCCTTGCCGCCTTTGCGTTCGACGCCGCCCGTCCGTCGCCCCGATAACCCGCCCGGGTTCAGTCCTGGGGAGAGCGGGCGATGACGAAGGCTTGGATGATGGGCGCGGCGATGGCCGCCCTGGCGGCGCCGGCGATGGCGCAGGAGGGGGCGCAGGAGGGCGCGCAGGCGACGGGCGAGGGCGCCGCCCTGGTGGTGGTGGGCTCCCGCGGGGCGCCGCGGCTGGCGACCGACTCGCCGGCCCCCGTCGACGTGTGGAGCGGAGAGGAGCTCGCCGCCCGCGGATTCAACGACATCACCAAGGTGCTGCAGTTCCTGTCGCCCAGCTTCAACTATCCACGCGCCTCCTCGGGGCCGTCCTCGGCGGGCGTGCGGCCGGCCATGCTGCGCGGCCTCGGCCCCGATCAGGTGCTCGTGCTGGTGGACGGCCATCGCCGCCATGCCGGGGCGGCGATCAACTTCAACAACACGGTCGGCCGCGGCGCCGTGCCGGTCGACTTCAACATGATCCCGATCACGGCGGTGGAACGCGTCGAGGTGCTGCGGGACGGCGCGGCGGCGCAGTATGGCTCCGACGCCATCGCCGGCGTGATCAACATCGTCCTGCGGGCGCAGGCGCGGGGCGGCCTCGCCCAGGTCCAGGCCGGCGTCGCCGAGGACGGCGAGGGCGAGACCGTCGTCCTGGCCGGACGCAAGGGATTCGCCCTGGGCCAGGACGGCTTCCTGACCCTCACCGGTGAGATCCGCGACCGCGGCGCCACCAACGGGGCGGAGATCGATCCCCGCTTCGGCCGCGTCACCTCCACCCTGGGCGACCCCGACACCACCGACGCTCAGCTCGTGGCCAAGGCCGAGACGACCCTGGCCGACGACGTCCGCGCCTACGGCTTCCTGACGGTCGGCCGGCGAGACTCGGCGATGAGCCCCCTCTTTCGGGCGCCGACGGTGGCCCCGTACTTCTATCCGCAGGGCTTCCTGCCGGTGGTCGAACTCGACCTAGTCGACATCGGTGCCGCCGTCGGCGTCCGGGGCGAGCTCGGCGGCTGGGACGTCGATCTCTCCGACACCTACGGCTACAGCCGGGCGGACTATGGGGTCTCGAACTCGGTGAACACCTCGCTCGGCGCGGCCAGCCCGACCCGGTTCGACGGCGGCGGGGCGCGCTATTCCCAGAACCTGGTCAACCTGACCGTCGGCCGCGACTTCGCGCTCGCCGCCGGGGCCCACCACACGGCGGGGCAGGAGCATCGCCGGGAGACCGATGAACAGGTCCCGGGGGGCGCGGCCACGCGCACCCTGGCCGGCGCCCAGGGCTTCCCCGGGTTCAACCCGCCCTCGCCGGTGGACGTCTCCCGCACGGCCGTCAGCGCCTTCATCGACAGCGAACTCAGCCTGATCGAAGGCCTCGACTTGGGCCTCGCCGCCCGCTTCGAGGACTATTCCGACTTCGGCCAGGAGACGACGGGCAAGGCCTCGCTCTTCTGGCGGCCCTTCCCACTGATCGCCTTCCGGGCCAGCGCGTCCACCGGCTTCCGTGCGCCGTCGCTGCAGCAGCAGTACTTCTCCACCGTCACCAGCCAGCTCCTGCCGACGGGCCAGATTTCGAACGTCGGCAATTTCGCCGTCACCGACCCGGTCTCCCTGGCCCTGGGCGCAAGCCCTCTGCGCCCCGAGACCTCCGTCAACTACGCCGCCGGGATCGTGCTGACGCCGACGCCGTCGCTGAGCCTCAGCCTCGACGCCTTCCGCATCGAGATCAAGGACCGCATCTCGCTCTCGGAGAACATCCAGGGCCCGCAGGTCACCGCCATCCTGCAGGCCAATGGCATCACCAACGCCTCGGTGGCGCGCTTCTTCACCAACGCGGCCGATACGAAGAGCGAAGGCTTCGAGGCCACGGCCACCTGGCGCGGGCGGTTCGGAACCGAAGGCCGCTTCGCCCTCACCCTGGGCTATGGCATGTTCGACACCGACGTCACGGCCCTGCAGGTCAATCCCGTGCTGCCGCAGATCGCCCTTCTCGGCGCGGCCTCCATCGGAATCCTCACCGACGCCCAGCCGCGCAGCAAGGCCCTGCTGAACGCCGAAGCCGAATGGCGCGGCTGGACGGCAGCCCTCGACCTCGCCGACTTCGGCGCCTACCGCACGCCGACCGCCGTCGGGGACCAGGTGCTGGACGGGGCGACCTCGGCCGACATCTCTGTGAGCTATTCGCCCAATGCGGCGCTGACCTTCACCCTCGGCGTGCTGAACGCGACCGACGCCTATCCCGCCCGCCTGGCGGGCGATGCGACCGGCCGGCCCTACAGCGAGGCCGATCCCCTGGGCTTCAACGGCCGGGAGTATTTCCTGCGCGCGACGGCGCAGTTCTGATGCGCCGCCTGCTCCTCGCCGCCGCCGCGCTCGCCCTCACCGCCGGTCCCGCCGGCGCCAGCACCCGCCCGGCCCACAAGGTCACCGCCGCCCACGCCATCGACCCGCTCGAGCGCGCGGCGCCGGAGCTGATCGCGCCCCAGGGGCGGCTGCTCGAGGCCCATCCCGCCCACGGCCCGTTCGAGGTGGCCGTCGACCGGGCCGAGGGCCGCGAGCGCATCCGGCGCATGTTCCTGCAGTGCGCCCGCTGGCCCGACGACATCCGGCGCACCGCCCAGGACCGGCCGGCCTGGCACGCCGACCTGGCGCCCGTCGGGCCCGAGGCGGCGGGACACGGGACCTATGGCGCGGCGACCCAGGCCCTGGCGCTGAACTACCGGGTGCTCGCCGATCCGGCGGCGACCGACGCCGAGCGGGCCCAGGCTCTCTGCTGGGTGCTCCATGTGGGGGGCGACGCCCATCAGCCGCTGCACGCCGCGCAATGGTTTTCCCAGGCCTTTCCCGAGGGCGACCGCGGGGGCGGCCGCCAGTTCGTGCGCGATCCCCTGACGGGACGGCCGATCAGCCTGCACTGGCTTTGGGACGACTCCGTCCACCGTCAGGGCGATGTCGAGAGCGTCACGGCCCGGGCGGCCGAACTGGAGCGCCTTTATCCCCGCACCGCCCTGCCCGAGGCGGCCGCGCCTGCGAAACCCGAGGACTTCGCCGCCTGGCTCGGCGAAGAGAGCCTGCCGCTCGCCCGCCGCGTCGCCTATGGACCGGACCTTGCGGCGGGGCCGAACCTGGCCGGCGCGCCCCAGGTCCCGGAAGCCTACTGGATGCAGGTGCGGGAGATTTCGGCGCGGCGGGTGACCCTGGCCGGCTACCGGCTGGGCGATCTCGTCCGGCAGGCGCTCAGCCGGGACTGAGGCTCAGGCCGCCGAACGGAGTTCGGGGCTGGGGACCGGATCGGCCGCCGCCTCCTCCCGCATCCAGGTCCAGACCGCGCGCACCGGCGGCGACTGCAGCCGCCGCGCCGTGGCCGCCAGCCGGTAGCAGCCCGGATAGCGCGCCGCCGGCAGGCCCAGCTCCACCAGCCGGCCCGAGGCCAGGTGCGGCTGGACCGTCACGTGGGAGGCGGCCGAGACCCCGTGGCCGGCGGCGGAAGCCTCGTACATGGCCTGGAGGATGTCGAAGGTCTGGGCCGCGCGCAGGCCCGGCATGGGCTGGCCCACCTCCCGCGCCCACCATTCCCAGACGTCCGGATGCTGGATGACCGCCAGCAGGCGCAACCGCTCCAGGCCGGCGCCGGCGCGGAAGGCCTCGCCCACGGCCGGGCAGGCCACGGGGAAGATGTGCATGTCCAGGAAGTGCTCGGCGACCAGGTCGCTGGCGTCCACATCCTGGGCGCAGACCCCGAGATCGGCGTCCCCGGCGCGGATGGCCGCGGCGGTGCGGTCGGTGCGGATCACCACGTCGATCTGGGGGTGGCGCGCACGCAGGCGCTCCAGGCGGGGGATGAGCCAGCCGACCGCCAAGGAGTGCGACAGCGAGATCGCCACCTTGGCCGGCCGCGCCGAGAGACCGATTTCCAGGGCGGCGCGTCGCATCTCCAGATAGGTGGGCTCCAGAGCCGCCAGACAGGCCCGGCCGCTGTCGGTCAGGCGCATGCCCTGGGCGGTGCGCTCGAACAGGTCGCAGCCGGCGAAGGCGGCGAAGGCCTGGATCCGGCGGGAAAAGGCCGCCGGCGAGATCGCGCAGCGTTCCGCGGCGATCCGGAAGTTCGGCGCCCGCGCCGCTTCGATGAAGGCCTCGATGGTCTCGAGCCTGGGAATTCGCCGGGTCATGCCGTCGGCTCCGCGCACGCCTGGAACACCCTAGGCTAGGCCGCGGCGCGAACGGTTTTGTGACGCGCCGGCCCGCCCGTCGGCGCCCGGCGCCGGCGCCCGCCCGGCCGCCGCCCACGCCGTCGAGCCCGCTGGGGGAACCCACGGTGAAGCTCGCGCCTTTTCGCAAGTTGCCCAACAGGCCTCGCGCTGGTAGCGATTTGCCGCGCGGGCCAGCGTGGGTCCCATCTAGCGTTGGAATTGGAATGGCCAGCAAATCCCGAGCGAAACGCGGCGCCGGCGCCTCCCTGTTCTGGGACCTCCTCACCTTCGACCGGCTGATGACCAATGCGGTCATCCACCTGATCTACTGGGCCGGCCTGGGCGTCATCGCGCTGGGCGCCTTCGGCACCATCGGGGCCGCCGTGGGCGTGGCGCTGCGCGAAGAGAGCCTG
>CAYQPL010000080.1:13998-16258 GCA_964419395.1 uncultured Phenylobacterium sp.
ACGAGGTCGGCCCGATGTACGTCGACTCAGCGACCATCGGCGCGGCGGTGGGTGTGGCCCTGCGGGAAGAGAGCCTGATGGGGAGCATGCTGGCGATCCCGGTCCTGGTGGCGGGCCTGCTCGTGGTGGGCGCGCTGATCCTGCTGTGGCGGTCGTTCTGCGAGTTCTACGTCGCCATCTTCCGCTTGAGCGACGACCTGCACGTGCTGCGCCAGCAGGCCGAGGCCGAGCGTCTGGCCGCCCGGCCGCAGCCGCCGCGGCCGCAGCCTTAAGCGACGCGCTCCGCCCAGGCCGCGATGGCGGGCTTGGGCTGACCGAAGTCGTCGAACGGCAGAGGCGTGTCGACGGGATCCTCGCGCTTGAGCCACGACTCGCCGTCGCGCAGCCCCCAGAAGGTGAAGGCGAAACGCTGGGACGCCGGCAGGGCCATGAAGGCGTCGGCCGCTTCGGCGTAGAGCGCCGCCTGGCCCGCCGCCAGCTTCTGGCGATCCTTGAACATCCCCTGGGCGCGGCTGAGCGACACATCGAACTCCGAGACGTGAACCAGCAGGCCCAGCTGACCCAGCTCGGCGATGGCCCGGCGCAGCTCGCCCGGGTCCTGATCGGCGGCGATGTGGGTCTGGGTGCCGACGCCGTCGATGGGCGCGCCGGCCGCCATCAGCCGCTCGGCCAGACGCAGGAAGGTCGCCCGCTTCTTCGGCAGCCATTCCAGATTGTAGTCGTTGAGGAACAGCTTGGCGGCCGGATCGGCCTCCCGCGCGTGCTGGAAGGCGAGCACCATGTGGTCGAAGGCGCCGAGCCTCTGGCTCCACAGGCTGTCGCGCCAGCCTTCGCCGTCCTCGGCCACGGCCTCGTTGACCACGTCCCAGCCGACGGCCTGTCCGCGATAGCGGCCGACGACGGCCAGGATGTAGTTGCGATAGGCCTGCGCGAAGCTGACGCGCCGCTCGTCCAGGGCCTCGAAGGCGGGCGGGCTCTGGGCGTACCAGACGAGGGTGTGGCCGAACAGGCGCAGGCCGTGGGCGCGGGCGAAGGCGGCGATGGCGTCGGGGCGGTCGAAGCGGAAGCCGCCATCCTCCTGGACGATGTATTCCATCTTCATCTCCCACTCGGGCGTGAGCTGGGAGGCGTGGGCGGCGATGAGGCCGGCGAGCGCGGGATCCTGCAGATGGACGGCCTGGACCGCCGTCCCCACGGGGAAGGCGGCCAGCGACTTCAACGGCGGCAGGCGGATGGGCGCGACCTGCGAACTGGCCGACCGCTCGCAGGCGGCCACGGCGAGCGCCCCGCCCAGGACGGCGCGGCGGCTCAGGCCGTAGAGAGAGGCGGGCAGGCTCACCGGCCGGCGGCGGCGCGGCGCAGACCCATCTCGTCCATGACCGCCGCCTCCTTGCGGGCGACTTCGCGGCGACGGGCGAGCACGATCTCCTCGGCCACCTGTTCGTACTTCTTCTGCTCCTCGAAGGCGCCGTTCAGCGCGTCGCGCGCGCCCTGCTCCTCGACGGCGATCGCCTCGATCTGCGCCTGGATGGCCGCGCGGCGGACGCGCAGGCCTTCGACGAAGCCGATGTGGTACCAGCCGGCCTCGGCGTTCCCGCGGGCGTTGGCGGCCTCGGCCTCGGCTTCGGCCTCGAGCATCAGGAGCCGCATCTCGGCGTCGCGCTTGCGCTGGGCGATCTCGCCCATGCGCTTCTGCAGGACCTCCACCTCGTAGGTGGAGAGCTTCACGAGAGAGTCGGCCCAGCTCATGCGGCGGCCCCTTCAAGGATGTGGCCGAGGCCGGCGAAGGACTCGTCGAGGCCGGTGGCCTCGGCCGGGTCCTGGCGCAGGAAGGCCTCGATGGCCGGGTTCAGCTCGATGGCGCGGTCGACCTGCGGATCGGAGCCGGGGCGATAGGCGCCGATGCGGATCAGTTCCTCCATGTTGGAGAAGGCGGCCATGGTCTGGCGGGCGGCGGTGACGATTTCGCGCTCATGGGGCTGCTGGCAGCCCGGCATGGTCCGGCTGATGGACTTCAGCACGTTGATGGCCGGGAAGCGGCCGCGCTCGGCGATGGCCCGCTCCATGACGATGTGGCCGTCCAGGATCCCGCGCACCGCATCGGCGATGGGCTCGTTGTGGTCGTCGCCGTCCACCAGCACGGTGAAGAGGCCGGTGATCGGCCCCGCCCGCGTGCCGTCCGGGCGGATGGGCCCCGGCCCGGCCCGCTCCAGCAGCTTGGGCAGTTCGGAAAAGACGGTGGGCGTATAGCCCTTGGTGG
>CAYQPL010000081.1:0-8627 GCA_964419395.1 uncultured Phenylobacterium sp.
TCACCCCCGGCCATCGCGCGGCTCGTGGCGCTGAACGCGCGCGGGGGCGGTCTCTCGGTGGTCGCCGACGACGCCGACAATGTCGCCGCCCTGGCGGCGGCGGCCTCGCCCGACCAGCCGCTGGAGGTGTTCGTCGACATCGATCCCGGCATTCGCCGCACCGGCGTCGCCTCCGACGAAGCCGCCGTGGCGCTCGCCCGCCAGATCGCCGAAGCGCCGGCCCTGCGCTTCGGCGGCGTGCAGAAGTACTGCGGACGCGAGCAGCATATCGAGGACTTCGCCGCCCGCCGCGAGGCGATCGTGGCGCAGACCCAGGCGCTGACGGCGACCCTCGCCGCCCTGACCGAGGCTGGCCTGCCCGCGCCGGTGGTCACCGGCGGCGGCACCGGGACGCACCGCATCGACCTGGAACTCGGCGTCTTCAACGAGCTGCAGGTCGGCTCCTATGTCTTCATGGACGACCAGTACCTCGCCTGCGCCCTCGCCCGGGACGACGCCACCCCGTTTGAGCGCAGCCTGTTCGTCGACGCCCGGGTGGTCAGCGCCAACCACGGTCCGCTGGTCACCGTCGACGCCGGCTTCAAGGCCTTCTCCACCGACGCGGCCCCGCCGGCCGTGCTGGACGGCGCGCCGGCCGGGGCGAAGTTCGCCTTCATGGGCGACGAGCACGGGGCGGTGATCGCTCCGGACGTCTCGGCGGGATTGAAGGTCGGCGACCTGGTGCGCCTGGCCGTGCCGCACTGCGACCCCACCGTGAACCTCTATGACAGCTACCACGTGGTGCGCGGCGACACCCTCGTGGACATCTGGCCGGTCAGCGCCCGCGGGCGCAGCCGCTAGGCTTTGAGCGTCCCGTCGAACAGGGCGAGCATCTCGCGCCAGTGCCGCTCGGAGGCCTCGCGGTCGTAGGCGGGCATGTCCGCCGGGGCATAGCCGTGCCGGGCGCCTTCGTAGATCGTCACCTCCGCCTCGACGCCGGCGGCCTTCAGGGCGCTCTCCAGCCGCGCCTTCTGTTCGGGCGGGAAGCTGCGGTCCTCGTCGGCGCCGGCCACCAGCACCTTCGCCTTGATCTGCGGCGCCAGGAGGTGAGGGCTGTCCTCGGCGTCCGTGGCCAGGTTGCCGCCGTGGAAGGCCGCCGCCGCGGCGATGCGGTCGGGAAAGGCGGCCGCCGCCCGCAGCGCGATGCCGCCCCCCATGCAGTAGCCGGTGACGCCGACCGCATCGCCCTTCACCCGCGGGTCGGCCGCCAGCCACTCAAGGCAGGCGGCCGTATCGCGCATCTGCCTGTCCGGATCGGTGGAGGCCCGCAGGCGGGCGAACGCCTCGCGCCGCGCCTCGTCGGTTCGGATTGTCGCCATGTCGATAGGGGCGTAGGCGCCGGCGCGCCAATAGAGGTCGGGCATGACCACCACATAGCCGTGGCCCGCCAGCCGCTCGCCCATGTCGAACAGGGCCGGCCGGATCGCCGGCGCGTCCATGAAGAAGACGACGCCGGGCCACGGGCCCTCGCCGGCGTCCGGCGTGAAGGCGAAGGCGCGCAGGGCGCCCTCTTCGGTCTTGAGGCTCAGATCCTGGCGCATGACGTCTCTCCGGGTGATTTTCCGGCCATTGTAGGGGGCGTCGCGCCGGCGCCCACCTAAAGCGCGCCGCAGCCGGCGCGGAACGCCGTCAGCAGCGCCCAGCCCTCCGGCCAGTCCGCGAGCCCGCTGGCGGCGTTGATGTGCCCGCGGGCGCCCAGCTCGATCAGGCCCGCGCCCCAGTCCTTCGCCAGCCGGCGGATGGCGGGCGGCGCGCCATAGGGATCGTCGGCGCTGGCCACGATCAGGGCGGGGAAGGGCAGGGCCTCGCGCGGGGCCGGGCGAAAGCTGTCGACCTCCGGCGGAAAGGCCGGGGAGGCCTCGTCCGGCGGCGCCACCAGGAAGGCGCCCCGCGCCCCATGCGGCCGGCGCCGGGCCCATTGGGCGACCAGCAGACAGGCCAGGCTGTGGGCCACCAGCACCGGCGGCTCAGGTGCGGCGTCGACCGCGGCGTCCAGAGCCGCCAGCCAGTCCGTCAGGTTCGGGGCGTCCCAGGAGGCCGGGGCGAAGCGCCGGGCCGAGGGCTCGCGAGCCTCCCAATAGCTGTGCCAGTGCCGCCGGCCCGATCCGCCCAGGCCGGGAAGCATGATCAGCGCACCCATGGTCTCTCCTTCGTTCCTGCTCGTGCGAAGGCTAGGATCGGCCGCCGGACGCGAGGCCGCCATGGCAAGTCATCGACGGGAGGCGGGCATGACCGATGATTTCAAGGTCCGGGAGGCGCGGGGCCGGGCCGGCGAGGTCGACGCGGTCGACATCGCCAGCCTCGAGGCGCTGCAGGACAACGCCCGCCTGCCGCTGTCGGCGCTGGCGCGCCGGATCGGCATGTCCCAGCCGGCCGTCTCCGAGCGCGTGAAGCGACTGGAGGAGCGCGGCGTCATCACCGGCTATGGCGCGCGGATCGACTCCGCCCGGCTCGGCCTGCCGATGATGGCCATCATCCGCCTGCGCACGACACACGAGCACATCCGGCCGGCCTTGGAGCGCTTCGCCGCCATGCCGGAGGTGGTGGAGGTCCATCGCCTGACCGGGGAGGACTGCTTCCTCCTGAAGGTGCTGGTCCCCACGCCGGCCGATCTGGAGACCATCGTCGACGGCGTCGCGCGGTTCGGCGCCGTCACCACCTCGCTCGTCCTGCGCAGCGAGGCCGCAAAGCCCATCGGCCGCGATCTGCTGCGCAAGGCGCGCGGCTAGAGAGCGCGGCGCGCGTCGAGACAAGACGCGATCGACGTCCCTCGGAGGGGGCATGCTCTAGGCGGAGGGCTCCCGTCGGCCGCGCAGCACCACGCGGGTGCCGGGCTCCAGCCGCTCGGTCGTCACCTGGGCGCCGGCCCGCTCGGCGAAGGCGACGATCAGGCTTGAGCCCAGGCCGTTGCTCGCCCCCGGCGCCGGCGCGCCGCCACGGCCGTCGTCGGCGATGGTCAGGCGCCAGTCCGGGCCCTCGGCGCGGAACTCCACGGCGATCGCGCCGCGTTCGTCCGGGCCGAAGGCGTGCTTGGCGGCGTTGGTGACCGCCTCGTTGAGGACGAGGCCGATGGAGACCGCCTTGTCCCGCGGCAGGGTGACGTCGTCGGCGGCCAGGCGCAGCTCGATCCGCTCGGGCAGGAAGAGGGCGTCGACGATGTTGCGGGTCAGTGTGCGCAGATACTCGCCCATGGCCACGTCGTGGAGCCGCCCGCCGTCTTCGTAGAGCGCCTGGTGGGCGGCGGTGAAGCTGTGGATCCGCGCGGCGGCGGAGGCCAGGGCCTCGCGCGCCTCCTCGGAGGCCTGCCGACGGCGCGGCAACTCCAGCAGGCTGCCGACGATCATGAAGTTGTTCTTCATGCGATGGTCGATCTCGCGCAGCAGCAGGTCTCGAAACGCGATCTCGGCGTCGCGCTCGCCGGCGGCGCGCCGCACCGCGCCCCGGAACATTTCGGCGAACAGCAGGATGACCAGGGCCGAACAGGCGTTCACCACCGTGCGGGGCGCGTCGCTGGCGACCGCGAACCGGAAGGACTGCGGATCGGGCAGGACGAAGTACCAGGCGAACAGGAAGGCGGTGACGAAGGTCGCCAGCCCCGCCCGCCACCGTCCGAACAGGGTCGAGATCAGCACGGCGGGATAGATCAGCGAGAAGGGGCCCGCGGTCGGGGCGACGAGGTCGATGGCCAGCCGTACGGCGATCATGCCGCCCGTGCAGGCGAGGCCGAACAGGATTTCCGCCACGAGGGAAGGCAGGCCGCGCGGCCGGGCCTCCACCACGTCGATCTCACCGAACCTCAGCAGCCACTCGCGCAAGGACGGCGCCCCCGACAACGCCCCCGCGCCGAACGCGGACGCGCGCTTCACCGGGGGCCGGAAGAAGAAGCACAACCGTGGCGGACTGTCCACTTGCGCCGTGTTTTCAGCCGGATAGCGGGCGATCCTATGTCGTCTTCTCGACTTTGCCGCAGGCGTTTCCGTGCGGCGTCGGCCGCGCTAGCCTCGGGCCATGACTCGGCGCCCCTACATCCTCTACGGCCTGCCCCATTCGCTCTACACCGGCCCCGTCCGGGCCTATCTGCGCAAGCAGGGGCTCGACTATGTGGAGCGAACGCCCCGCAGTCCGGTCTTCGCGCAGGAGGTGATGCCGGCGATCGGACGCTCCATCATCCCGGTCCTCGTCACCCCCGAAGGCCAGATCGTGCAGGACAGCGTCGACATCATCGATCATTTCGAGACGGGCGGCGCGCCGCGGCTGAGCGCCTATCCGCCGGGGCCGCGGCAGAGATTCCTGGCCCTGCTCCTGCAGCTCTACGGCAATCAGGGCCTGCTGCGCCCGGCCATGCACTACCGCTGGACCTATTACGACCGGCAAGCGCGCTTCCTGGACCACGCCTTCGCCGCGGGCGCGCCGCTGGAGGCGGTTCAGAACGTCATGCGCCGGATGCAGTCCTATCTGCCGGGCCTCGGCGTCACGCCGGAGACGATCCCGCTGATCGAACAGGGGTTCGAGGACCTGCTGGACATCCTCGACGCCCACTTCTCGGTCCATCCCTACCTGCTGGGCGCTGTCCCCAGCGTCGGCGACTACGGCTTGCTCGGGCCGCTCTTCGCGCACCTGGGGCGCGATCCGGTTCCCGCCGACATCATGAAGCGCCGGGCGCCGGCGGTGTTCCGCTGGGTGGAGCGGATGAACGCGCCGGACCTCGACATCACCGACCTGCCCGACGCCGCCGGTTGGGTGGAGGCCGACGGCGCGCCGGAGACGCTGGAGCCCCTGATCGCCCATATGGGCCAGGAGATGGGCCCCGAACTGGCCGACAAGGTCGCCTTCCTGGCCGAGCACGTGCGTAAGGTCGCGCCCAAGGACGGCGATCCCGTCAGCGCCAGGCCGCACCAACGCACGATCGGCACGACGCCCAGCACCTACCGCGGCGTTCCCGCGGAGGTCGGGGTGCAGCCCTACCTGCTCTATCTGGTTGGCCGCGTCCGGCGGCAGCTGGCGGCGATGGGTGACGCCGATCGCGCCTGGGCGCTCGACCTCCTGGGGCGCCACGGCCTGCGGACCGCCTTCGAGGGCGAGCTGGGCGTGGCGGTGGATCGCCGCAACCACATCGAGGTGTGGGCGCTCGCCTAGCGCGTCATCCAGGGCTTGGAGCGGGCGCCCTGGCCGCCTGCGGGCTTGCGGCCCTTGGGCGTCGGCGGCGTCGCGCGGGCGGCCTGAGCGGCCTTCTTCAGGCGCAGGGCGCGCTGCATGGGGCTCTCGTCGCGCGGGGGCGTCTCGTCCGCCATGGCTCAATCCTTGGCGAGGTCGGGGCGCGAGGCGAGGAAGGCTTCGCGCTCGGCTGCCGTCAGCACCTTGGCGCTCTTGCGGCGGGAGACCTTCGGCGTCGGCCGCGCATAGGTCTCGGCGGCTGTCGCCGGCTTGAGGTCGGCGAGGCTCTTCAGGGGCGGTTTCATGCGGGACGTCCCATGGGCGCGGCCCCGGGCGTCGGGACCGATCCCTTATGCCACGTCCGCGGGATTCGCGCCTGCGACGTCGGGTGGGAGGCGATGGCGCGCCTCAGGCGGCCGCCCGGCGTCGCCGCTGGTTGAACAGATAGGCCGTGATGACCCCCGTGGCGACGAAGCCGATCAGCAGGGTCGAGATGGCGTTGATCTCCGGGCTGACCCCCAGGCGCACGGCGCTGTAGATGCGCATGGGCAGGGTGGTCGCCCCCGGGCCTGAGGTGAAGCTGGCGATCACCAGGTCGTCGAGCGACAGGGTGAAGGCCAGCATCCAGGCGGCCGCCACAGCCGGCGCGATGTTCGGCAGGGTGATCAGGACGAAGGCCTTCCAGGGCGGGGCGCCCAGGTCGCGGGCGGCGTCCTCCAGCGCCTCGTCGAAGGTGACGAGCCGGGCCTGCACGACCACGGTGGCGTAGCAGAGGGTCAGGGTCGTGTGCGCGATCATCACCGTCCAGAAGCCGCGCGGCAGGCCGGCGGCGACGAACAGCAGCAGCAGCGAGAGGCCCAGGATCACCTCGGGCATGACCAGGGGCGCATAGGTCATGCTGGAGAACAGGGTGCGGCCCCGGAAGCGGCCGGCCCGCACCATGCCGAGCGCCGCGAGCGTTCCGAGCGCCGTCGCCACGGTCGCCGAGGCGAAGGCCACGCGCAGGGTCACCCAGACCGCGTCCAGCAGCTGCTCGTTCTGGAAGAGGGCGGCGTACCAGCGCGTCGAGAAGCCGCCCCACACCGTCACCAGCCGGCTGGCGTTGAACGAGTAGACCACCAGCAGGAGGATGGGCAGGTAGAGGAAGGCCAGCCCGGCGACGATGGCGGCGATGTTGAAGGCGGTCGGGCCCTTCCGCATCAGCGCGTCTCCATCATCTTGGTCTGCTGGTGCTGGAAGATGACGATGGGCAGGACCAGCGTGGCCAGCAGCACGATGGCCACGGCGCTGGCGGTCGGCCAGTCGCGGTTGGCGAAGAACTCCGTCCAGATCGTCTTGCCCAGCATCAGCGTGCCCGAGCCCCCCAGCAGGTCGGGAATGACGAACTCGCCGACCATGGGGATGAAGCAGAGCAGGGCGCCGGCCAGCACGCCCGGCAGGGACAGCGGGAAGGTCACGCGCCAGAAGGCCTGGATCGGGGTGCAGCCCAGATCGGCCGCCGCCTCCAGCAGGCTCGCGTCCTGCCGCTCCAGCACCGCATAGAGCGGCAGGACCATAAAGGGCAGATAGGCGTAGACGAGGCCCAGATAGACCGCGCCGTCGGTGTTCAGCAGGCTTACCGCCGGCAGGCCGATGGCGCTCAAGCCCGCGTTCAGCAGGCCCTCGGGCTTGAGGATGGCGATCCAGGCGTAGACCCGGATCAGGAAGCTGGTCCAGAAGGGCAGGATCACCGCCATCAGCAGGGCCTGCCGCGTCGACGGCGGGCAGCGCGCCATGCCGTAGGCCAGCGGATAGCCGACCAGCAGCAGGATCAGCGTCGAGACGGCCGCGAACTTCAGGCTGGAGAGGTAGGCGGCCACATAGAGGCCGTCATGGCCCATCCGGGCATAGGCCTCGAAGTCGAGCGCCCCGACGAAGTCGGCGATCCCCGCCAGGCCCGCGCTCCAGTCGAGCTTGGGCGCATAGGGCGGAATGGCCAGCACCACGTCCGACAGGGACAGCTTGGCCACCAGGATGAAGGGAACCAGGAAGAAGAGGGCCAGCCACAGGAAGGGCAGGAGGGCGGCGCGCGCTTCCCAGGTCGGCGGGATCCGCGGGCGGCCCAGGCGCATCCAGGGCCGCCGGGCGCGCGGCGTGTCGCGGCCCGCCCTCATTTCGTGAGGACCACCGCCGAATCCGGCGCGAAAGTCAGCCAGACCCGATCGTCCCAGTCCACAGGACGCTCGACGACTCGGGAGGCGTTGGCCCGGGCGGCGCGGATCGTCCGCCCACCCGGCAGTTCGACGAGGTAGGTGGTCCAGTCGCCCAGGTATCCGATGTCGGCCACCTTGCCTTCCAGGCGGTTCGGGCCGGCCGGCGGCGGATCGAGGTGGACCAGCATCTTCTCCGGCCGCACCGCCAGCCAGGCGGTGGCGCCCGGCGGCACCTCGGCCTCTTCGATCGCCTCGAACCCGCTCGGCGCCTCCGCGCTGGTCAGGCGGATGATCGCCCCGTCGTCCTCGGCGACCTGCGCTTCGAACAGGTTCACGTCGCCGATGAAGTCCGCGACGTAGCGGGAATTGGGCGCCTCGTAGATGTCCGCCGGCCGGCCGATCTGGACCAGCTGGCCGGCCCGCATCACCGCAATGCGGTCGGCGGTGATCATCGCCTCCTCCTGGTCGTGGGTGACGATCAGAAAGGTCATGCCCAGGCGCTGCTGCAGCGCCATCAGTTCGAACTGCGTCTCCTCCCGCAGCTTTCGGTCCAGGGCGCCCAGTGGCTCGTCGAGCAGCAGCATCTTGGGGTTCGGCGCGATGGCGCGGGCCAGGGCCACGCGCTGCCGCTGGCCGCCGGAGAGCTGGTCGGGCTTGCGGTGGGCCAGCCCCTCCAGCCGGACCAGGGCCAGCATCTCCTCGACCCGGGCGGCGACCTCGCCCTTGGGCTTCTTCTGCTGCTTGAGGCCAAAGGCGATGTTCTGCGCCACGCTCAGGTGCGGGAAGAGGGCGTAGGACTGGAACATCATGTTGACCGGCCGCAGGTGCGGCGGGCGTCCGGCCAGGTCCTGGCCGCCCAGGGTGATGCGGCCGCCGTCCGGGGTCTCGAAGCCCGCCAGCATGCGCATCAGCGTGGTCTTGCCGCAGCCCGACGGGCCCAGCAGAGCGAAGAACTCGCCCTCGTAGATGTCCAGCGAGACCGCATCGACGGCGACATCCTCGCCGAACCGCTTGGTCACGGCCTCGAACCGCACCAGGGGCGCGGCCGAGGGATCCGCCCATGGGGCGAAGCTCGACCGCACCGCGCCGATATTGAGCCGCGGCTTGCCGTTCACCGGTCGAACCTCGCCTTCACGTCGTCACTGGCCGGTCAGGACGCGGGTCCAGAGCCGGTTCACCTCGCGCACCAGGTCCTGGCCCTTGGCGGTGGTGACGAACAGCCGCTCGAACACGGCGGGCGTC
>CAYQPL010000081.1:8637-15963 GCA_964419395.1 uncultured Phenylobacterium sp.
GTCGGATAGATGGCCGGGTTGTCGCGGATCTCGGCGTCGAGCTGTTCCGTCGCCGCCGCATTGGCGTTGGCGTAGGCGGTGTAGTTGGAGGCGCGCGCGATCACCTCGGGGCGCAGCATGTAGTCGAGGAAGGCGTAGGCCGTCTGGGTGTTCGGCGCATCGGCGGGGATGGCGAAGACGTCGAACCAGACCTGGCTGCCTTCCTGCGGGATGACATAGTCCACCTCGACGCCGGCGCCGGCCTCCTCGGCCCGGTCGGCGGCCTGGAAGATGTCGCCCGAATAGCCGATGGCCACGCAGATGTCGCCGTTGGCGAGCGCGTTCACATATTCCGAGGAATGGAACTTCCGCACGTGCGGACGGACCTTCATCAGCATGTCGGTGGCGGCCTGGTAGTCGGCCACGTCGGTGGAGTTCGGATCCTTGCCCAGATAGTTCAGGGCGACCGCGTACATGTCCTCCGAGGCGTCGAGGAAGTAGACGCCGCAGTCCTCCAGCTTGGCCATGTTCGCCGGCTCGAAGACCGAGGCCCAGGAGTCCATGCTGACGCCGGCCTCGGCGACCTTGGCCGGATTGTAGCCGATGCCGATCGTGCCCCACATGTAGGGGATGGTGTATTTCGCGCCGGGATCGAAGGGCTCCATGTAGCGCATGATCTGCGGCCACAGATTGCCCAGGTTCGACAGCTTCGACTTGTCCAGCGGCTGGATGGCGCCAGCCTCGATATAGCGGGGAATGGCGTGGTTGGACGGCGTCACCACGTCGTAGCCGATGCCGCCCTGCAGCATCTTGGTTTCCAGCACCTCGTTGATTCGCACGGTCTGCGAATCCGCCCCGCCGCCCTGGCCGCAGGCCGCCAGGCCCAGCAGCGCCACGGCGCTCGCCGCCGCCGTCGCGGTCTTCGAAACCCAACCCCGCATGGTGACTCTCCCTCTCAAGCCCAGAGCCTGCTTATAAGGCCGATGGCCCGGGGTTAAGACCCCAATCGGCGCCGTGGCCCATTGCACCCGCGCCCGCAGTCCTGAGGCGCCGGTCTGACGTCCTGATGACAGCCTGGGCGCGGGTCCTCTTTGGCAAGGCGGTTTCGGCGCCATATAAGCGCGCGCTCATCGTCCTCGCCCGAAAGCCCGCCGCATGTCCCGCATCCTCATCACCTCGGCCTTGCCCTACATCAACGGGATCAAGCACCTGGGGACGCTGGCGGGCTCGATGCTCCCGGCCGACGTGTTCGCGCGCTTCCAACGCGCGCGGGGCCGCGAGACCCTTTACATCTGCGCGACCGACGAACACGGCACCCCGACGGAACTGGCCGCCGCCGAGGCGGGCGTCGATCCCGCCACCTTCTGCGCCCAGCAGCACGAGGTTCAGGCCGATCTCGGCCGCCGCTTCGGCCTGTCCTGGGACCATTTCGGCCGATCGTCCTCGCCGCAGAACCACCGGCTGACCCAGCGCTTCGCCCAGACCCTGTGGGAGCAGGGCTTCATCGAGGAGCGGGTGACGCAGCAGGTCTATTCCAACGCCGACAAGCGCTTCCTGCCCGACCGCTATGTGATCGGGACCTGCCCGCACTGCGGCTACGAAGCGGCCCGCGGCGACCAGTGCGAGAACTGCACGCGCGTCCTCGATCCGGCCGACCTGCTGCATCCGCGCTCGGCGGTGTCCGGCTCGCAGGACATCGAGATCCGTCCGTCCAAGCACCTCTTCCTCCGCCAGAGCCTGTTCTCCGACAAGCTGCGCGCCTGGATCGACGGCAAGAAGGGCGACTGGCCGCTGCTGGTCACCTCCATCGCGCTGAAGTGGCTGGACGAAGGGCTGCAGGATCGGGGGATCACGCGCGACCTGGAATGGGGCGTGCCGGTGAACGCCGCCGACTGGGGCGCGAACCCGGACGGCGCGAAGCCGGATGTCGAAGGGCTGGCGGGCAAGGTCTTCTACGTCTGGTTCGACGCGCCCATCGAATATATCGGCGCCACCTGGGAGTGGGCCGACGCCAGGGCGGCCGCCGAGGGCCGGGGGCCGGCCGACGAGGCCGAATGGGAGCGCTGGTGGCGCGGACCTGAAGCCGCCGACGTCACCTACGTTGAGTTCATGGGCAAGGACAACGTGCCCTTCCACACCGTGGGCTTCCCCTGCACCCTCATGGGGGCGAATGAGACCCGCGGTCCCGACGGCGCCTGGCGGCCGGCGAGCAACGCACCCTGGAAGCTGGTGGACCGGCTGAAGGGCTTCAACTGGCTCGACTATTACGGCGGCAAGTTCTCCACCTCGCAGAAGCGCGGGGTCTTCATGGACCATGCGCTGGAGCTGCTGCCGGCCGACTACTGGCGCTGGTGGGTGATCGCCAACACGCCGGAAGGGTCGGATGCGACCTTCACCTGGGAGCAGTTCCAGGCCCAGGTGAACGCCGACCTGGCCGACGTGCTGGGCAACTTCGTCAACCGCATCCTGAAGTTCACCGAGAGTCGCTTCGACGGCGTCGTGCCCGAGGGCGGCGAGGCGGGCGAGCTGGAGACGAAACTCGCCGCCGACGTGGCCGCCAAGCTCGCCGAGCTGACCGAGCTGATGGACGCCATGGAGATGCGCAAGTCGGCCCAGGCCCTGCGCCAGCTCTGGGTGCTGGGCAACCAGTACCTGACCGAGGCGGCGCCCTGGACGGCCATCAAGACCGACCGCGACCGGGCGGCCGTGGCGGTGCGTACGGGCCTGAACCTCGTGGCCCTGTTCGCCAAGGTGTCGGAACCGTTCATCCCCTTCGCCTGCGAGAAGATCGCCGCCGGCGTCGGCGAGGCCTATCCGGGGCGTTGGCCGGAAGGGGCGGACCTGCTGAACGCGCTGGAGCCCGGCCGCAAGGTCGCCGCGCCCGAGGTGCTGTTCCGCAAGATCGAGGACGCCCAGGTCGCCGAGTGGCGCGAGCGGTTCGGCGGGCCGGAGGAAGAGGCGGCCTAAGGCTGCGCCGCCAGCCAGGCGGCGAGACCCAGCGCGGCGGCGCGGCCGGTGGCGAAGCTCGCCTGCAGCAGATAGCCGCCGGTCGGCGCCTCCCAGTCCAGCATTTCGCCGGCGGCGAAGAGGCCGGGCCGCGCCTTCAGCATCCAGCGGTCGTCCAGGCTGTCGAAGCTCAGGCCGCCGGCGCTCGATATGGCCCGCTCCAGGCCGGCATGGTCGGTCAGGGTGAGCGGCAGAGCCTTGATGCGCTGGGCCAGGCCTGCGGCGTCCCGCGGCAGGTCGCCGCCGAAGGCTTCGCGCAGCAGACCGATCTCCAGCGGGCTCAGCCGCAGCGCCTTGCGCAGCCGGTTGCTCAGGCTGTCGCCGGCGCGCGCGCGCGCCAGGCGGGCGGCCAGCGTCTCGGCCGGCTGGTCGGGGCGCAGGTCGAGGCTGATGCGGGCCTCGCCCCGAGCGATGATCGTCTCGCGCAAGCCGCGGGAGAGGGCATAGACCGCCCCGCTCTCCAGGCCGTAGGCGGCGACCAGCGCTTCGCCGCGGACCGTGCGGCCGTCGAAGGCGAGGGCGACGGCCTTCAGCGGCTGGCCGGCGAACCGCGCCGCGAAGTCCGCGCTCCAGGCGACGCGGAAGCCCATATTGGACGGCGCGAACTCCGTCACCCCGGCGCCGGCGCGGCGCAGAACCGGCGCCCAGCGGCCATCGGCCCCCAGACGCGGCCAACTCGCCCCGCCGAGGGCGAGCAGGGCGGCGTCGTGCGCGGCGGCGACCTCGCCCTCCGGCGTCTGGAACAGGAGCGCGCCGTCGTCGCGCCGGCCGGTCCAGGCGTTCCGCAGGCGGAAGACGACGCCGGCGGTCTCCAGTCGCGCGATCCAGGCGCGCAGCAGGGGGGAGGCCTTCAGGGCGCGCGGAAAGACGCGGCCGCTGGTGCCGACGAAGGTCTCCTGGCCCAGCCCCGCCGCCCAGGCGCGCAGGGCCTCGGGCGGGAAGGCCACGATGGCCTCGGCGAGCCGCGGGGGCGCGTCGCCATAGCGCTCGAGAAAGGCGGCCAGGGGCTCGCTGTGGGTCAGGTTCAGGCCGCCCCGCCCGGCCATCAGCAACCGCCGGCCGAGGCTCGGCATCTTCTCGTAGACCGTCACCGCCAGGCCGCGCGCCGCCAGAACCTCGGCCGCCATCAGTCCGGCCGGTCCGCCGCCGATCACGGCCACGCCTCGCCTGTGGGCCGGCATGCTCAGAACCAGGTCAGCTCGGTGCGCCGCCCCGCGACCTCGACGCCCTTCAGCCGGGCGCGGCCGTCGGCGCCGGCCGAGACGCTGGCGTAGGCCTTCGGCCCGCCGCGGCCGGCCACGCGCCGGGCGCGCTCGAAGGCCAGGGCCTCGGCCGGGGCGGCGGAGAAGCGGTCGACGCCCACGTCCAGGACGACGACCGACTGGACCCGGGCGTCTTCCGGCGTTTCGGGCGCGCCGCTGGCGGGGGCGCGGCCGGGTGGCGGCCGCAGCTCGTCGCAGGAGGCCGATCCGCGCACGGCCAGGGGCCCGAGCTTGAGGGCCTCCGCACGGGTCGTCGCCCCGCCGGCGACGCCGTGATGGTCGCCGCGCGGCGCCAGGGCGATCCATTCGACCGCCCCGGCCAGACCGGGCGGGCAGGTCGCGCCCTCGGGGCCCGTCTCGGTCAGGCGTAGCGCCGCATAGTGGCCGCTCAGCAGGCTGCGCGGATCGATCGCCTCCATGGCCAGCCGCACCTCCTGCCCCGTCGCCCGGGCGCGGTCTTCGCGGATGACGAGGCCGATCAGCGCCGCGCTGAGGACGAGGCCGGCGAGGGCGATACGGACGGGCAGGGCGCGGGGGGCGGTCATGCGGCGCGCCTCCGCCGGCGCAGCAGGCCGCCGGCGACCAGGGCGGCGATGGCGCAGCCGGCGAAGACGCCCGCCGCGGTCATCAGGCCCAGGCCGAGGTCGAACAGGATGGCGCTGACCGCGGCGACGCCGCCGATCACGCCGGCCGCCGTCACCGCGCCGGCCCGGTCATGCAGGCCGAGCGCCACGGCCCCGCAGGCCAGCGCCAGCCAGGCGAGGCGATGGCCCAGGCCCAGGGCGGTCTCGGACAGGTCGAGGCCGGAGACGGCGAAGGCCGCCAGGGCGCCGACGATCGCCCAGGCGTAGAGCGCGCCCGCGCCCCGCATCTCCCGCTCGCTCGCCAGTCGGGTGAGGAGGGCGACCAGGGCGAAGGCGAGGCTCGTCGCCAGGAAGACGGCTCTCTCCGGCTCCGGGGTCGCGAAGAGCCAGCCCGCCACCAGGGCCGGACCAGCGATATGGGCCAGCGGCGCGGCCCGCCAGAACAGCGCCAGGCCCGCCGCCAGCGGCGCGGCGAAGGCCAGCCAGCGCAGCTCGCCGGCGAACAGGGCGGCCGGGCCGTTGACGTCGCCAAGCGCGATCAGCGCCACAGCGGCGACCGCGGCGAAGACCGAGCGTCCGGCCAGCGCCAGGGCCGCGGCGGCGACGCCGGACCCATAGAGCGCCGCCTGTGGGTCGCCGGCGATGTCGAAGATCTGTCCCGTGAGGCCGATGGCGCCGGCATAGAGCAGGCTGGCCACCCCCAGCAGGGCGTCCCGGGTCAGGGGCCGCCGCCGCGCCGCCGCCGCCGCGCCGGCGAGCGTCACGCCGAGGAAGACGGCGATCACCAGGGCGAAGCGGGCGAGGCGGGGAATGGCGTCCCAGTTGGCGGCGATGAAGGCGATGGCCGCCAGGCCCGCCAGCAGCGCGCCCATGACAGCCAGGGCGGCGCCGGCGTCGATGCGGCGGGACTCGGCGACCCCGGCCAGGATCGGTTCGCGCGAGGCGGGCGGGACGAGGCCCTCGGCGATCCAGCGGTCGAGATCGTCCTGCAGCCGCGCCTTGTAGCCCGCCATGGCGGCTCTCTCCTCCGGCCGCTAGTGCAGCCGGTGCTCCGCGGCCTCCTCGGGCCCGATGTCCAGCGGGCCCGGCATCACGGCGTTGTAGGACTCCGTGGCGCCGAGGTCGACGACGACGCTGCGGTGGCCTTCCCAGACCATCGACAGGGCGACGTACAGAACGACGACCAGACCGATATAGCCGATCCAGCGGTACTTGTGCAGCAGGCGGGCGATGTAGGTCGCGGCCACGCCCATCAGGGCGATGGACAGGATCAGGCCGAAGACCAGGATGACCGGGTGCTCGCGCGCCGCCCCGGCCACCGCCAGGACGTTGTCCAGCGACATGGAGAGGTCGGCGATCAGGATCTGCACGAAGGCCTGACGGAAGGTCTTGGTCGGCCGCGCGCTCGGCTCCGTGGCCGGATCGCCGTCCAGGACGGCTTCGGCGTCGGCCTCGTCGTGGACGGCCTGCTCGCGCAGCTCCTTCCACATCTTCCAGCAGACCCAGAGCAGCAGGAAGCCGCCGGCCAGCAGCAGGCCGATCACGCCCAGGAGCTGGGTGGTGATCAGCGCGAAGCCGATGCGCATCGTCACCGCGGCGATCAGGCCATAGAGGATGGCCTTCTTGCGCTGCTCGGCGGGCAGGGCGCCGGCGGCGAGACCGACCGCCACCGCATTGTCGCCCGCCAGGACGACATCGATCAGCAGGACCTGGAAAAGGGCGGAAAGGGCGGGGCCGCTCTCGGCGATCAATGATTCAAACATCGGCCCTCAATGCGACAGCCGTCAGGCCGCCGCAACGCCTATTCTGCGGGGTTCCGGGTCAGGCGGGCTCGTGCTCGTCGTGGCGCGCCTGGGCGTCCTCCCGCTCGGCCGCTTCGGCGTCGGCGCGGGCCGCGTCGCGCTCCTCCTTGCGGGTGGCGTGGGCGTTAGCCACCGCTGCGCCCGCGGCCATGCCGGCCGCCGCCGCGGCGAGCGGCGCGGCCAGCGAGGGGCCGCGCTTGTCGTCCTGAGTCTCGTCGTCGCCGCCATAGCCGAAGGTGCGGAAGCGCCGGCGGCGGGCGTCCTCGCGCCGGCGCGCGGCGGCGTTGCGGGAGATGGCGGCCAGGATCAGGACGGCGGCCACCACGGCCAGGGCCAGCAGGACCGTCCGTCCCGAAATGCCCGAGCCGGCCTCCTGCGCCACGTCGGCCGCCGCCGTCTCGGCGGCCTCGCCCGCGTTCTGGGCGGCTTCGCCCGCAGTCTGCGCGGCCGGCCTCGGCCGCGGCGTCGCGGTCCCAGAACTTGAAGCGTTCCAGGAAGGCGAAGAGGCCGCCGGACTTGCCGCCGGTCTCCGCGGCCGGGGCGTCGGGCGAGCCGGCCAGATCCGGCGCGGGCGCCGTCTGGATCGGGGCGGCGGGCTTCGGGGCCGGCGCGGGAACGGCCTTCTGGGCCGTCTTCGGGGCCGGCGCGGGCTTCACCACGGGCGCGGCGGCCGCGCGCTCCGCCCGAGGCGGC
>CAYQPL010000082.1:0-229 GCA_964419395.1 uncultured Phenylobacterium sp.
CGACATCGATGGCGACGGTATCGACGACGTCGCCACGCCACTGGACCGCGAGCATCGCAGCTATCTTCTGGCCCACGGCCGCTTTGATCCGGACGCACCCTGGCGCTGGGGGTTCACCGTCGAGCGGGTCTCGGACAAGACACTGTTCGACCGCTACGACGTGCGCAATCCGTATCCGGACAACGGTCTCTACTATGGCGACGAGCGCCGCCTGATCAGCCAGCTCTAT
>CAYQPL010000082.1:279-4672 GCA_964419395.1 uncultured Phenylobacterium sp.
CGTTGCTACGTCGCGGTGGCCGCCTTCGACATCCAGAGCCTGCGGGTCGCCATTCCGAACGAGGCCGCGCCCGGTCTGTTCGTGTTCGAGTCCGACAGCAGCCTGCCGGTGGTCGCCCCCCTGATCACGGCCCGCTGGGAACCTCGCGGTGAAGTGTTGGGCGGACGTCTGCGTCTGAGCGGTGCGTCGGTCGCCCTGTTCCGCGATGACTTTGTCGGCAGTCCGGTGCTGCGGCCCGAGATCGTCCCCGATCCCGTTCCGGCCGGCCTGTCGGGTGTCGACAGTCGCCGGGTCAGCGGGCAATTGGACTGGCGCCGGGCCTTCGTCAGCCGCGCCGGCGTGATCTGGGAGCCCTTCGTCGACGGACGGGTTGACCTGTATTCGCTGGACGATCTGCCGGCGCCATTCGAGGCCGGGTCCGACACCCTCAGCCGGGGCCGGTTCAGCGCGGGCCTGGACGTCCGCTATCCGCTGGTACGAACTTTCGCCGGGGGCGGAGCCCTGATCCTGGAGCCCCGCGCCCAGTTGTCCGTCTCCACCGCGACCGACCTCGCCCCCCGCATCCCCAACGAAGACAGCCAGACGCTGGAGCTGGACGAGAGCTCCCTGTTCCGGATGGACCGCTTTCCGGGGTACGACCTCTATGAGGGCGGCGCTCGCCTGACCCTCGGCACGAGGGCGACCTATCGCTGGGGTGAGGCGCGCGAGGCCTCGCTGTTCATCGGCAAGAGCTGGCGCGACGATGATGAGCCCGGCCTCAGGGCCCTGGTTCCCAACCCCGACCCGCTGGCGCCTCCGGCCTTTTACGATCCCAGCGGCCTGGCCTCGGCATCGTCCGACTGGGTGGTGCAGGGCAGCTTCGCGCCGTCCGACGGCGTGCGCGGCTGGGCCCATGCCACCGTCGACGACTCGGGTAATATCCGCCGGGCAGAAGCGTCGGTCGAGGCTACCTGGCGTCGCCGGGACCGGGCCTCGGTCACCTATATCGTCGATCGCTCGAATCCCCTCGGCGGCCCCCTGAACCGCAACTATGAGTTCGTCGAACTGCGCGGCCAGCAGTTCATCTGGGGCAACTGGGGCATAGCGGGGGCCGGGGTGATGGACCTCGAACGGGACCTCATAACCCGCTCCGAGATCGGCCTGCTGTTTGACGACGACTGCTTCCGGTTCGAAGTCGGCTATCGGCGCGACAACACCCGGGTCCGCCCCAGCGGTCCGTCCGACGGCGTCTACATCCGCCTAAACCTCGCCACTTTTGGAGGGTCAGGCTATGACCGGAATGATAGGCGCTGGTAGGCGGGGGCTAGGACACGCGCCAGCGGGTTTGACCTCGCGCCGATCTACGTTGATACGGGGCTGAGTGGATACGGGGCTCCTGCGCCGAACCGGTATGAGGAATAAGAACTAACCATGCGTTTCATGCGTACAGTGATCGCGGTTGCGGCGCTCCTGGCTGTGGCCAGCCCGGCCCTCGCCCAGACTGCTCCGACGTCGGCAGGCACCCTCGACCCGGCAGCCAACCGGCCGGCCCAGCCGCGTGCGGTCGCCGAGCCTCAGTTCCAACTGGCTGACGGCATTGTCGCCACGGTCAATGATCGCATCATCACCGGCTATGATCTTCGCCAGCGCATGCTGCTGATCATCATCATGAGCGAGGTCCAGCCGACAGCCGAGAACGTCGCCCAGATCCAGCGCGAAGCTCTGGATATGCTCATCGAAGAGCAACTGCAGGCCGAGGAGATTGCCAAGTTTCCGAGCCTGATCATCACCGATGCGGATGTCGATGCCGAAATCGCCGCCATGGCCGAACAGGCCGGCATGGCGCCTGACCAGTATATGCAGGCCCTGGCCTCGGCCGGCATTCATGCACGCACCATCCGCGAACAGATCCGCACCGCCATCGGCTGGCGCGAACTGGTCGGTGGCCGCTTTGCCAGCCGCGCCCGTGTCAGCCGCAGCCAGGTCGAGCAAAGCCTCAGCAAATACGAGGAAGCCGCGACCAAGAAGCAGTATCTGATCGGTGAAATCTATATCGACGCCAACCGGGTCGGGGGCATGCAGTCCGCCATCACCGGCGGTCAGCAACTGATCCAGCAGATGATCCAGGGCGCGCCCTTCCAGGCCGTGGCCCAGCAGTTTTCGGCCGCGCCGACGGCCGTGCGCGGCGGCGATGCCGGATGGGTGGTCGAGGGCACGGTGGCCCCTGCCCTGCAGCAAGCGTTCGACAATCTGGAGATCGGCCAGTTGTCCAACCCCATCGTCGTCGAGGGCGGGGTCTACATCATCTATATGCGCGACAAGCGCGAGGGTTCGGCCACCCGCCTCGTACAACTGAGCCAGATCATGGTCGAACTGCCCGAAACCGCGTCGGAAGCAGAGGTCGAGGCCGCCGCCCGGCGTCTGATGGCCGTTCGTCCGGAACTGACCTGCCAGACGATGGTCGCCCGTGCAGCCTCCGAGCCCGGTCTGCTGGGTTCCGACCTCGGCGAAAGCGATGTGCTGAACCTCGCGCCGCAGTTTCAGCCCTTCGCCCGCGAGGCCGAGGTCGGACAGGTCAGCGTGCCGATCCGCACGCCGCTGGGTCTTCATCTGGTCGGCGTCTGCGGACGCCGTGTGGGATCGGCGGACATGCCGACCTATCGCGACGTCGAATCGCAACTGCTGCGTGCCAATCTGGCCATGCTGGGCCGCCGCTATATGCGCGACCTGCGCGCCGACGCCCTGATCGAGATGAAGTGATGACCCGGCCTGTGCCGCCGCTTGCCCTGACGATGGGCGAACCGGCCGGTGTGGGCCCCGAGATCATCGCCGCCGCATGGAAGGCTCACCCGTCACCGTTCGTGGTGGTGGGTGACGCCCGGCTTGTGGCGATGCACGCCCCGGTCGAGGTCATAACGGATCCGGCATCGGCGGCAGCGGTGTTCGAGCGCGCCATCCCGGTTCTGGATCACGCCCTCGGCGCCCCCGTCACGCCCGGGCAGCCCGATCCGGCGCACGCCAAGGCCATCACCGGCTGGATTGAGACGGCGGTCCGGCTGTGCCTCGACGGTGCGGTCGCGGGCTTGGTCACCGCCCCGATCGCCAAGGCACCCCTGTATCAGGCCGGCTTTCGCTTTCCGGGCCATACCGAGTTCATCGCCGAACTGACCGCCGACGCGCCGTGGAGCCAGACACGCGGCCCTGTGATGATGGTGAGCGCCAGGGACCTTCGCGCCTGTCTTGTGACCATTCATGCGCCGCTGTCGCAGGTGCCTGAACTGGTCACGGCCGAGCGGGTCAGCCGCGTGGCCCGCGTGGTTCATGAAGCCCTGATCCGGGATTTCGGCATTGCCCGTCCCCGCCTGGCGCTGGCGGGACTGAACCCACATGCGGGCGAAGGCGGCTCGATAGGTCTGGAGGAGATGGAGGTGCTGATCCCCGCGGCCACCGCTCTCAGGGCCGAAGGGCTGAATATCAGCGACCCCCGCCCGGCTGCCACCCTGTTTCATGACGAGGCGCGTACCACCTATGACGCCGTCCTCGGCCTCTATCACGACCAGGCGCTGATCCCGGTGAAGATGCTCGACTTCTGGGGCGGCGTGAACGTCACGCTGGGGCTCCCGATCGTCCGCACCTCGCCGGACCACGGCACCGCCTTCAACATCGCCGGACGCGGCCTGGCCCGCGCCGACAGCATGATCGCCGCCATCCGGATGGCGCGCGCCATCTCCCTGCGCCGGGGATGATCGACCTCTCCGCCCTGCCTTCCCTCCGGGAGAGCCTGGAGACGCACGGCCTGATGGCCAACAAGGGGCTGGGCCAGCACTTCCTCCTCGACCTCAACATCACCCGCAAGCTCGCCCGCCTGGCCGGCCCGCTGGACGACGCGACCGTGATCGAGGTCGGGCCCGGGCCCGGCGGTCTCACCCGGGCTCTGCTGGAGGCCGGGGCCCACGTCATCGCCATCGAGAAGGATCCCCGTTTTCTTCCGCTTCTCAATGAACTGTCGGAGCATTCTCAGGAACGGCTGGAGGTCTGCCTCGCCGATGCGCTGAAGGCGGATGAGGCGGAGCTCTGCGGCGGCGCCCCGGCCCACGTGATCTCGAACCTGCCCTACAACGTCGGCACGGCGCTGCTGATCAAGTGGCTGACCGGTCCCTGGCGTCCGAGGTCCATGACCCTAATGTTCCAGAAGGAGGTGGCCGAGCGGATCGTCGCCGGCGTCGGCGACGGCGCCTATGGCCGGCTCGCCCTGGTGGCGCAGGCCACCTGCACGGCGCGCATCGTGATGGAGGCCCCGGCCCGCGCCTTCACGCCGCCGCCCAAGGTGGATTCGGCGGTCGTCCGGCTGGATCCGAAGCCCGATCCGCCCGCGCGCGAGCGCCTCGCCGCGCTGGAGGTCGTGTCGCAGGCC
>CAYQPL010000082.1:4682-6190 GCA_964419395.1 uncultured Phenylobacterium sp.
GCGCTCAAGCCTGAAGGCGCTCGGCGGCGCAGCGCTCTGCGACGCCGCCGGCATCGATCCGACCCGACGCGCCGAGACGCTCGACCTTGAGGAATTCCTGCGCCTGGCCGACGCCCGCCTGGCCGCCGCCCGCTGAGCGGCGCGGCTGCGCCAAGCCGCCGCCATGGCTTGCGCCCGCCCCGGGCCCTCCTCTAGGACCCTCCCATGTTCGACACCGATGCGGTCCTGGCCGGACTGAACGACTATCCGATCCTGCAGAGCCTGGCGGCCATCGGCCTGCTGGCCCTCCTGGCGGCGGCCGCCAACTGGCTGACCAAGCACGTGCTTCTGCGCCTCGTCGGGCGCATGCTGAGCCTGAAGCTGCAGGGCGAGCCCAACGACCTCTTCAGGCAGATGATCGCGCGCCTGGCCAATGTGGTGCCGGCCATCGTGGTCTATCAGGGGGTGCTCGCCGTCCCCAACCTGCCCGAGGCGGCCGAGACGGTCGTGCGCAACGTGGCGGCGGCCTTCATGATCCTGACGGTGATCCTCGCGATCGCCGAGGGTCTCAGCCTGGTCAACGCCCTCTACGCCCGGCGGCCCGAGGCGCGCGCCCGCCCGATCAAGGGCTATATCCAGGTCGCCAAGATCATCCTCTACGCCGCGGCGGCGATCCTGGTGGTGGCCACCCTGCTCGACCGCTCGCCTCTGCTCCTGATCTCCGGCCTGGGCGCCATGGCCGCCGTCCTGCTGCTGGTCTTCAAGGACACGATCCTGTCCCTGGTGGCCTCGGTGCAACTGACCAGCAACGACATGATCCGGGTCGGCGACTGGATCGAGATGCCCCAGCTGAACGCCAACGGCGACGTCATCGACCTGGCGCTGCACACGGTGAAGGTCCAGAACTTCGACAAGACCATCACCACCATCCCGACCTGGCGGCTGATCAACGAGAGCTTCGTCAACTGGCGGGGCATGCAGGAGTCCGGGGGCCGGCGGATCATGCGCTCCCTGCTGCTCGACCAGACTAACATCCGCTTCCTGGAGGCCGAGGAGGTGGAGGCCCTGCGCCGCTTCGTCCTGCTGGACCACTATCTCGACACCAAGGCCCGCGAGATCTCCGAATGGAACGCCTCCCTGGTCCGCGCCGGCCGCGACGAGGTGAACACCCGGCGCCAGACCAATGTCGGCACCTTCCGCGCCTACATGCAGGCCTATCTGAAGGCCCATCCCGGCATCGCCCACGACAAGACCCTGATGGTGCGCCAGCGCGATCCGACGCCGGAGGGGCTTCCGCTGGAGGTCTACTGCTTCGCCAACACGGTGGTGTGGGAAGAGTACGAAGGCATCCAGAGCGACATCTTCGACCACTTCCTGGCCATCCTGCCGGAGTTCGACCTGCGCCTCTTCCAGGCGCCCACCGGACGGGACATGCGCGGCCTGGTGGCTGCGCTGCAGGCGGAGGGCTGAGCCCTCAGATCGGCTCGTCGAGCAGGTTCTGGACGAAGCGGGTCAGGCCCGGATTGCGC
>CAYQPL010000082.1:6200-9073 GCA_964419395.1 uncultured Phenylobacterium sp.
TGATAGATGTGCGCGAGGTCGGCGAGGGCGCGGTCGTAGTCGTCGTTGACGATCACATAGTCGTAGTCGACGGCGCGTTCGATCTCGCCATAGGCCCGGCCCAGCCGACGCTGGATGACATCCTCATGGTCCTGGGCGCGGGCGTGCAGGCGCCGCGACAGCTCGGCCATGGTCGGCGGCAGGATGAAGACCCGGACCACGTCGGCCGGCGCCTTCTGCGCGATCTGGGCCGCGCCCTGCCAGTCGATGTCGAACAGAACGTCGCGCCCCGCTTCCAGCGCCGCCATGACGGGCGCCTTGGGGCTGCCGTAGCGGTGCTCGTGAACATTGGCCCATTCGAGAAAGGCGTCGGCCTCGATCATCGCATCGAAGGTCGGGCGGTCGACGAAGTGGTACTCGCGCCCATCCTCCTCGCCCGGACGCGGCGCCCGGGTCGTCGCCGAGATCGACAGCTCCAGGCCCGCATGGTCGGCGACCAGCCGCCGCGACAGCGAGGTCTTTCCCGCCCCCGAAGGGCTGGAGATCAGAAGCATAAGGCCCCGGCGAGGGCTGGGCGTGTCGGTCATCATATCGTCCATCGGGCGGGGGCGGGCGCAGCCGGCCCCCTATTCCACATTCTGAACCTGTTCGCGAAGCTGCTCGATGGTCGCCTTCAGCTCCAGGCCGACGGCGGTCAGAGCCGAAAGGGCCGATTTCGAGCAGAGCGTGTTGGCTTCGCGCATGAATTCCTGGGTCAGGAAGTCGAGGCGGCGGCCCACCGCCCCCTCGCCTGCGACCAGGACGCGGGCGGCTTCCACGTGGCCCGACAGACGGTCCAGCTCCTCGCGGACGTCGGCCTTGACCGCCAGGGCCGCCGCTTCCTGGACGATGCGCTCCTCCAGGCCGGCCGGATCGCCGACCAGCTCGCGCATGCGGCGTTCGAACCGCTCCTTGAGGACAGCCGGCTGTTCGCCGGCCAGGGCGGCCGCCTGGGCGGTCAGATCGCCGATCCGGTCGACCAGGCCGGAGAGCACCTCGGTCAGGGCGGCCCCCTCGGCGTCGCGGGCGGCCCTCAGGGCGTCGAGCGCGGCGAGGATCGAAGCCGTCATCGCCGCCTCCACCTGCGCCAGGGCCTCCGGATCGGCCTCGCCGTCGGCGACCTCGATCACGCCGCGCAGCGCCAGCAGGCCGTCGAGCGAAGGCGGGGCGGCCCGTCCCGAGGCGAGCAGGTCCTGGCCCGCCGCCAGATAACGCTCCACCTGGTCGAGATTGACGCGCACCGGCGCAAGGCCTTCGGCCCGCCGGGCCTGCACCCCAAGAGTGACTTGGCCGCGCTGGAAGCGCGCCTGGGCGCCTTCACGCGCCGCGCGCTCGAGCCCGTCGAAACCGGGCGGTCCGCGGAAGCGAACCTCCAGATTGCGTCCGTTGACCGAGCGCGCCTCGACCGCCCAACTCCAGGCGTCGTGCGCGCCTTCGATGCGGCCGAAGCCCGTCATGCCCGAAAGCGGCATGTCTCCTCCCCCAGTATGGCCCGGCGTCAGGGTTTCGCCGGAACCTCGGCCGCATCGGCCGGCGCGGCCTTCGCCGCGGGCGCCGGCGTATCCGGCGTCTCACGCTCCAGCCGCCGCCAGCGCTCCACATTGGCGCGGTGCTCGTCATAGGTCGCGGCGAAGGCGTGACCGCCCGTCCCGTCGGCGACGAAGAACAGATAGTCGGTCTGCGGCGGATCCAGCACCGCGGCCAGGGAGGCGCGGCCCGGATTGGAAATCGGCGTCGGCGGCAGGCCGTCGATGACATAGGTGTTGTAGGGCGTCGGGCGGGTCAGCTCCGACAGGCGGATGCCGCGGCCCAGAGGCTGGCCCTTGGTCAGGCCGTAGATGATGGTCGGGTCGCTCTCCAGCCGCATGCCCTTGCGCAGGCGGTTGACGAAGACCGAGGCGACCTGCGGGCGCTCGCTGGCGACGCCGGTCTCCTTCTCGACGATGGAGGCGAGAACGACCGCCTCCTGCGGCGTGTCGAACGGCAGGCCCGGCTGGCGCTTGGACCACAGCAGGGCGAGCACCTCGTCGTGGGCGTCCATCATGCGCTGCAGGACCGCCGCGCGGTCCTCGCCGCGCTCGACCTGGTAGGTCTCCGGCAGGATCGAGCCCTCGGGCGGCGCGGGGGCGACGCCGGTCAGGAGTTCGTTCTCGGCCAGGATCGCGGCGACCATTTCCGAGGTCAGGCCTTCGGGAACGGTCACGAAGTGGCGCACCACCCGGCCGGCGCGGATATCGTTCAGGACGCGGGCCATGGAGGCGCGGCTGGGGAACTCGTACTCCCCCGCCTTCAGCTCCCGCGCCGCGCCCGTGGCCTGCGCGGCGGCCAGGAAGATGGGTCCGGACGAGATCACGCCGGCACCCTCGAGCGTGCTGGCGATCTCCGGCAGACCCGCCCCGCGGCGCAGGATCACCGTGGTGGGCTCGCCGGCCGCGGCCTCCGGTCCCGGCCCACGGTACATCCACAGCGCCCACAGCATGGCCAGCGCCAGGACGAGCGCGAAGGTCAGGGCCGCGCTGGTCAGCATCACGACCAGGCGGCGCAGGGGCGAGGAGCCGGCGCCCTTCGAGGCCGGGCGGGCGCGGGGCTTGCGGGCCATGGGACGTCAGACTTGCTTGAACACCACGGAGGCGTTGGTGCCGCCGAATCCGAAGCTGTTGGACAGCGCCACCTTGATCTCCCGCGGACGGGCCGCATTGGGCGCCAGGTCCAGCGCCGTCTCCACCGACGGGTTCTCCAGATTGATGGTCGGCGGGGCGATCTGGTCGCGGATGGCCAGGCAGGTGAAGGCCGCCTCGATGGCGCCGGCCGCGCCGAGCAGGTGGCCGGTGGCCGACTTGGTCGACGACATTGTG
>CAYQPL010000082.1:9083-15619 GCA_964419395.1 uncultured Phenylobacterium sp.
GACCTTCGACGCCGCATTGCCGAGCATGCGCTCCACCGCGCCGAGCTCGATCTCGTCGCCGAGCGGGGTCGAGGTGCCGTGGGCGTTGATGTAGTCGATGTCGGCGGGATCGATGCCGGCGTCCTTGATGGCCGCCTTCATGGCGCGGAAGCCGCCGTCGCCGTCCTCCGCCGGGGCGGTGATGTGATAGGCGTCGCCGGCGAGGCCGTAGCCCGCCACCTCGGCGTAGATCTTCGCGCCGCGCGCCTTGGCGTGCTCGTACTCCTCGAGCACCAGGACACCCGCGCCCTCGCCCATGACGAAGCCGTCGCGGTCCTTGTCGTAGGGGCGGCTGGCCTTGGTAGGGTCGTCGTTGAAGCCGGTGGACATGGCGCGGCAGGCGATGAAGCCGGCGATGCCCACAGGACAGATGGCGGCCTCGGCCCCCCCGGCGATCATCACGTCGGCGTCGCCGTACTTGATCAGGCGCGCGGCGTCGCCGACCGCATGGGCGCCGGTGGCGCAGGCGGTCACCACCGAGTGGTTCGGCCCCTTGAACCCATGGCGGATGGAGACCTGGCCCGAAGCCAGGTTGATCAGGGCCGAGGGGATGAAGAAGGGGCTGATCCGGCGCGGGCCCTTCTCGTGCAGCTCGACGCTGGTCTTCTCGATGGTGGCCAGGCCGCCGATGCCCGAGCCGATGATGACGCCGGTGCGCTCGCGGCCCTCGTCGTCCTCCGGCGCCCAGCCAGAATCCTTCACCGCCTCGTCCGCCGCGGCGATGGCGTAGAGGATGAAGTCGTCGATGCGCCGCTGGTCCTTCGGCGGCAGGACGGCGTCCGGGTCGAAGGCGCCCTCCACGTCCGGACCGCCGCCGCCGCGCCCGTCCACCCGCGGCACTTCGCAGGCGACGTTGCAGGCGTACTGGCTGGCGTCGAAGGTGGTGATGTTCCCGGCCCCGGACTTGCCGGCCAGGATGGCCTTCCAGCTCACATCCACGCCGGAGCCCAGCGGGGTGACGAGACCAAGGCCGGTGACGACGACGCGGCGGGTGTTGGCGGTGGACATGGCGTATCTACTCCCCCGCCCGTCCCAAACGAAAACCGCCGCGCCTCTACGGCGCATGGGCCTAAGGGACGCGGCGGCTTTTTTCTAAGGTTTCAGGCGATCACGCCAGGCGTCAGGCGCCCAGACGCTCCTGAATGAACTTCACGGCGTCACCGACCGTCTGGATGTGCTCGGCGGCGTCATCCGGAATCTCGATGTCGAATTCTTCCTCGAAGGCCATGACCAGCTCGACGTTGTCGAGGCTGTCCGCGCCGAGGTCGTCGATGAAGCTGGCCTTCTCGGTGACCTTCTCCGGATCGGCGTCGAGGTGTTCGATGACGATCTTGCGCACGCGTTCCAGAATGTCGGACATTCGCTTTTAGTCCCTCTAATTTCAACTGATGCATCCGCGACGGGAGACGGCTTGTCAACCGCTGGCGGTGTTGGGTTTGAGGCCTCTGCAGGGGCCCGGAAGGCTCGGGCCGGCTCAATCGGCGTGGGCCGTAGCATGTTCCTTTCGGGGTGACCAGCGGCCAGCCGACAGGCCCTCAGATCATCGCCATGCCGCCGTTCACGTGCAGGGTCTGGCCGGTGACATAGGCCGCCTCGGCGCTGGCCAGATAGACGCAGGCCGCGGCGATCTCGTCGCCCGTGCCCAGCCGTCCGGCCGGAATCGTCGAGAGAATCTGGCCCTTCTGCGCCTCGTTCAGGGCATCGGTCATCGGGCTCTCGATGAAGCCGGGGGCGATGCAATTGACGGTGATGTTGCGGCTGGCGACCTCCTGGGCGAGGGCCTTGGAGAAGCCGATCATGCCGGCCTTGGAGGCCGCGTAGTTGGTCTGGCCGGGATTGCCCATCACGCCGACGACCGAGGTGACGCCGATGATTCGCCCGTAGCGGCGCTTCATCATGCCCTTCATCGCCGCCCGGCTGAGCCGGAAATAGGATTCGAGGTTCACGCGGATCACCGCGTCCCAGTCCTCGTCCTTCATCCGCATCAGCAGGCCGTCGCGGGTGATGCCGGCGTTGGCGACGACGATGTCGAGCGGCGCGCCGGCGGCCTCCTCGGCCTTGGCGACCAGGCCGTCCACCTCCTCGGCGGAGGAGAGATTGGCCGCCGCCACCGTGGCCCGTTCGCCGAGTTCGCCGGCGAGATCGGCCAGCACCGCCTCCCGCGTGCCCGAAAGCACCACGTGGGCCCCCTGCGCATGCAGCGCCTTGGCGAGCGCCGCCCCGATGCCGCCGGTGGCGCCGGTGACCAGGGCGGTCTTTCCCGAAAGATCGAACATCTCAGATCTCCTTGCGCGCGTTCAGAGCGACTTGGCGAAGGCTTCGAGGTCGGCGGGCGCGTTCAGCGGGCTCGCCTCGGCGTCCGGCGCGATGCGTTTGACCATGCCCGACAGCACCTTGCCCGAACCGGCCTCGGCGCAGCGGGTCACCCCGCCCTCCCCGGCCAGCCAGGCAACGCTCTCGCGCCAGCGCACGCGGCCCGTCACCTGCTCGACCAGCAGGCGGCGGATCTCCTCGGGCTCGTGGACCGGCCGGGCCGTGACATTGGCCACCAGCGGCGCCTTGGGCGCGACGATCGTCGCCTCGGCGAGCGCGCGGGCCATCTCGTCGGCGGCCGGCTGCATCAGCGGACAGTGGAAAGGCGCCGAGACGTTCAGCGGAATGGCGCGCGCGCCCAGCTCCTTGGCCTTCTCCACGGCGCGGTCGACGGCCGCCTTGGCCCCGGAGATCACCACATTGCCCTGGTTGTTGTCGTTGGCCACGACGCAGACGCCCACCTCGGCGCCGGCCGCGGCGGCCTCCTCGGCCAGGGCGACGTCGGTCTTGGGGCCGATCAGGGAGGCCATGGCCCCCTCGCCCACCGGCACGGCGCGCTGCATCGCCTGGCCGCGCAGCTTCAGCAGGCGGGCGGTGTCGGCCAGGCTAATCGCCCCGGCCGCGGCCAGGGCGGAATATTCCCCCAGGCTGTGGCCAGCGACGAAGGCGGCCCTGTCGATCCCGACGCCGAACTCCTTTTCCAGCACGCGCACCACGGCCAGGCTGACGGCCATCAGGGCCGGCTGGGCGTTCTCGGTCAGGGTCAGCTCGGCCTCCGGCCCGTCGCGCATCAGGACCGAGAGCTTCTGGCCGAGGGCTTCGTCCACCTCTTCGAAGACCTCGCGCGCGGGCGCGAAGGCCTGGGCGAGGTCGACACCCATGCCGACGGCCTGGCTGCCCTGGCCGGGAAAGATGAAGGCGAGGCTCATTGGCGGCGCTCCCGTGCGGCGCGCAGACACGCGCGCTCCTTGTCGATTCCGAGGGGCGAGGGTTAGGGGATTAGCCAGAGGCCGGCAAGCGCGCGGCGTCCTTGCGACCGGACGGGGTGACGCCGGGGGCGCGATCCGACATGCTGGCGACGCGGGGGCGAATGGCCAGTCTGAAGGGAGCCGTCATGGACGACCGCCACCTGATCTACTTCGCCGATCCCATGTGCTCCTGGTGCTACGGCTTCTGGCCCGTGGTCGCCGCCATCGATGCGGCGTTCGGCGAGACCCTGCCCATCCGGCTGGTGATGGGCGGTCTTCGGCCCGGGGTGACCGAGGTGATGACCGGCGAGGCGAAGGCCAACGTGCTGCAACACTGGACCCATGTCGAAGAGGCTTCCGGCCAGCCCTTCGACAGATCGGCGCTCGACGCCGAGGACTTCGTCTACGACACCGATCCCGCCGCCCGGGCGGTGGTGGTCATCCGCCGCGAGCGGCCGGACCTGGCGCTGGCCTATCTCGGCGCGATCCAGAAGGCCTTCTACGCCGAGGGCCGCGACGTGACCCAGGGCGATGTGCTGGCGGAGATCCTGGCCGAGACCGTCCCCGGCGCCGACCTCGCCGCGTTCCGCGCCGCCTGGGGCAGCGAGGCGGCGGCGTCCGAGACCTGGACCGACTACGCCATTTCGCAGCGGGCCGGCGTCACGGGCTTTCCGACCCTGGTGGGCGGTCCGGACGAGCGCGGCCAGTACGGGGTGGTCACGCGCGGCTATGCGCCGCCCGAGCAGGTGCTGCCGATCCTGGCGGACTGGGCGGGGCGTCCGGCCTCGTAGCCCCTCAGCCGGGCGTGGCCATGCGATAGGAGATGTAGCCACGCTCCACCATCCGCCGCAGCGCCTCGTAGGCCTCGGACAGTTCCTCGAAGGCCTGGCGCAGATGCGCCAGCTGCGCCAGCTCCGCCGGCGTCAGGGGGTGGGGGTGCTCGCTGGCCTTCAGGGCGGCGGCCACCCACGCGGCGCGGGCCTGGGCGGCCGAAAGGGCCAGGCGCTGGAACTTGCCGGCGTCGGCGGCCCCCACCGTCTGGGCGAGCACCTCGCGATTGGAGGCGAAGGCGGTATAGTCGATCTGCTCCAGCTGGCCGCGGAGACGGCGCTGGGCGGTCGGGTCGGATTCGTCCTGCGGCTCGAAATGGTCGGTGACGAGCCGGCGGTATCCGGTTGTTCTGACGGAAGACATGCGCTTCCTCCCTTCCGGACGCAGGCTGGTCCGGAAGCCCATCTGTAACAGCACGAGATTAATTTTCGTTTTCCGAGCCGCAGCGCCGCCTTCGCCCCGCGGCGCGCGAAGACAAGCCGCCGGCGGGTCCGTATACTCCGGCGCAAGATTGAGGAGATCCGCCATGTCGCGCCACTTCGGTTTGCTGGCTTCCACCCTGCCCGCCGTCGCCCTGGCCGCCGCCTTCGGCGCGCCCGCCCAGGCGGCGCTGGCGCCGGGCGCGTCGGCGCCGGACTTCAAGGCGCCGGCCTTCCTGGCCGGCAAGCCCACCGAGTTCTCGCTCGCCGAGGCGCGAAAGAAGGGGCCGGTGGTGGTCTACTTCTTCCCCGCCGCGGAAACCGCCGGCTGCAATCTGGAGGCGCGCCTGTTCGCCGAGGCGGTCGACGAGTTCAAGAAGAACGGCGCCAGCGTGATCGGCGTCACGGCCGGCAACCTCGACAAGCTGCAGACCTTCTCGGCCGACACCGAGAAGTGCTCGGGCAAGTTCCCCGTGGCCGCCGATCCGGGGGCGAAGATCGCCAAGGACTACGACGCCACCCTGGCCGTGCGGCCGGGCTGGTCGAGCCGCACCTCCTATGTGATCGGCCCCGACGGCAAGGTGCTGCACGCCTACAGCGCCATGTCGCCGAACGACCACGTCGCCGAGACCCTGGAGGCGGTGAAGGCCTGGAAGGCCGCGCACCGCTAGGCGCCTCTTGCGCCTTGCCCGCAGCGCCGTTTTCGCGTAATGGCCCGCCTCTTCACGGAAGGCGGTCTCAAGCCGGAATGCGAACAGGTCGGGGTAAGCCCGTCCGCCGCGCCTGAGAGCCATCGTTCCCGGCGGACTTCCGCCGCCGGGCGCGCCGCCTTCCACACCGGAAGAGGACAAATGGCGCTTTACGAACACGTGGTCATTTCGCGGCAGGACATCTCGCCGCAACAGGCCGAAGCCCTGAACGACCAGCTCAAGGCCCTGATCGAGGAAAGCGGCGGCTCCGTCGCCAAGATCGAGTACTGGGGCCTCCGCAACCTCACCTATCGCATCAAGAAGAACCGCAAGGGGCACTACTCCCTGCTGGCCATCGATGCGAAGCCCGACGTCGTCAAGGAGATGGAGCGCCAGCTCTCCATCAACGAAGACGTGCTGCGCTACATGACCGTGCGTGTCGAAGAGCTCGATCTGGAGCTTTCGCCGGTGCTCGCCCGCCGCGACCGCGACCGTGAGCCTCGCCGTGACGGCGAAGGCCGCCGCGACGACGCCTGAGGGGAGGAACACCGATGTCTGACACCAACACCACGCCCGCCCCGGCCGCAGCCGCCGCGCCCCGCCGCCCGTTCTTCCGCCGCCGCAAGGTGTGCCCGTTCTCCGGCGCCAACGCGCCGAAGATCGACTACAAGGACGTCAAGCTGCTGCAGCGCTACGTCTCGGAACGCGGCAAGATCGTGCCCTCGCGCATCACCGCCGTCTCGGCCAAGAAGCAGCGTGAGCTCGCCCGCGCCATCAAGCGCGCGCGCTTCCTCGCCCTCCTTCCCTACGTCGTGAAGTAAGGGAGCAAGAGCGATGAAGGTCATCCTGCTCGAACGCGTCGAAGGCCGTGGCGGCCTCGGCGAAGTGGTCACCGTCAAGGACGGCTACGCCCGCAACTTCCTCCTGCCCCGGCAGAAGGCCCTCCGCGCCACCGCGGCGAACATGAAGGTGTTCGAAGCCCAGCGCGCCCAGATCGAAGCCCGCAACGCCGAGGCGCGCGCCGCCGCGTCCCGCTCCGGCGAAAGCCTGGACGGCGAAAGCTACGTGCTCATCCGCCAGGCGGGCGAGAGCGGCCAGCTCTACGGCTCGGTCTCCGGCCGTGATGTCGCCGACATCATCAACGCCGAGGGCGGCAAGGTCGAGCGCTCCATGGTCGTGCTGGACAAGCCGATCAAGACGCTGGGCCTGCACGAGGTGAAGGTGCGCCTGCACGCCGAAGTGGTCGTGACGGTCACCCTGAACATCGCCCGCTGCCT
>CAYQPL010000083.1:0-5502 GCA_964419395.1 uncultured Phenylobacterium sp.
ACGCCGAGCCGGGCCGTCGCCGCGGCCAGCCGCCGCGCGGCGGCGCGCACGTCGGGGCGGCGGGCCTGCAGGGCCGCGCCGTCGCCGACCGGAATGGCGCTCGCCACCTCGGGCACGGTCTTGCAGGCGGCCGCGGCGATCGGCGCCTCCGCCGGCGGGCGGCCGGTCAGGACGGCCAGGCGGAACAGGGCGCCGTCGCGCTGCGCCTCCAGCGGCGGAAGGGTCGAGCGCGTCGATTCCAGCTGCGTCTGCGCCCGAGCGACATCCAGGCCGGTGCCGCGCCCCAGATCCAGCTGCTGGCGGGTCAGGTCGAAGGTGTCCTGCTGCAGCGACAGGGTCCGCTGGGCGGTGTCGATCTGCAGGTTGGCGGCGCAGAGGTCGGCATAGGCGCGCGCCGTCTCCGCCGCCACGGTGATGCGGGCCGAGGCGAGCAGGGCCTCGGCGGCCCCGGCGGCGGCGCGGGCGGCCTCGATGGAGCGGCGGACGCGGCCGAAGAAGTCGACCTCGTAGGCGGCCTCGAAGCCGGCCTGGAAGGCGTCGCCCTCCTCGAAGGCGCCGGTCTGCGCGTTCTGCTGGCGCACCCGCTGGGCCGAGCCGGTGACCGTGGTCGAGGGCAGAAGCCCCGAGCGCGCCTCGCCGAGGGCCGCCCGCACCTGGCGCAGATTGGCCGCGGCGACGGCGATGTCGCGGTTGGCCGCCAGCGCCTGGCCCACGAGGTCGTCGAGCAGGGGGTCGTCATAGAGCCGCCACCACTGGTCGGGGGCGTCCCCGGCGGTGAAGGGACCGGCCTGGGCCGAGACGAAGCCGCCCGTCTCGGCCGGCGCCGGCCTCGGCGTCTCGTACGCCGGGCCGACGGCGCAGGCGCTCAGCAGGGACGCGCCGGCCAGCAGGGCGACGATGGGCGAAAGGTTCACGGCCGCACCTCCTGGGTTTCGCCGTCATAGGGGGTATGGCCTTGCGCCGCCGGCGCGCGGTTCGGCAGCCGCGAGGCGAGCTTGCGGCAGACCACGTAGAAGGCCGGGGTGAAGAGCAGGCCGAAGACGGTCACGCCGATCATGCCGAACACCACGGCGGTGCCGAGGGCCTGGCGCATCTCCTGGCCGGGCCCGCTGGCGAGCGCCAGGGGCAGCACGCCGAAGATGAAGGCGAAGGACGTCATCAGGATCGGCCGCAGCCGGGTCCTGGCCGCATGCACGGCCGCATCGAAGCGGTTCATGCCCATCTGGTCCTCCGCCTGCTTGGCGAACTCGACGATCAGGATGGCGTTCTTGGCGGCCATGGCGACCAGCACGATCAGGCCCACCTGGGTCAGGATGTTGTTGTCCATCCCGCGCACCCAGACCCCCAGCATGGCGGCCAGGACCGACAGCGGGACGATCAGGATGACCGCCAGCGGCAGGGTGAAGGCCTCGTACTGGGCCGCCAGCACCATGAAGACGAAGATCACGGCGAGCGAGAAGACCAGCAGGCCGGAGTCCCCCGCCGCCTTTTCCTGGTAGGCGAGTTCCGTCCACTCGAAGGACATGCCCGGCGGCAGGGTCTCGGCCGCCATCCGCTCCATCTCGGCCAGGGCCTCGCCGGAGGAGACGCCGGGGGCGGCGTTCCCCAGCACCTCGGCCGAGGGGAAGAGGTTGAAGCGGACGACGCGCGCCGGGCCGGCGTCGTCGCGCAGGGTGGCCACGGTGCCCAGCGGCGCCATGCCGCCCGAGGCGGTGCGCACCTTCAGGTTGGCGATGTCGGAGACCTGCGAGCGGCCCGACGGCTCGGCCTGGGCGGTGACCCGGAAGGTGCGGCCGAGCATGTTGAAGTCGTTGACATAGGTCGAGCCCAGATAGGTCCCGAGCGTCTGGAAGACATCGGCCGGCTGCACGCCGATGAGCAGGGCCTTCTGCCGGTCCACATCGGCGGTCACGCGCGGCGCCCCGGTGTTGAACTGGTTGAAGACGCCCATGACCTTCGGGTTCTGCGAGGCCTGCATCATCAGGGCGTTGGCCGCCTTCTCCAGCTCGGCGTAGCCGGCGCCGGAGCGGTCCTGGACCATCATCTTGAAGCCCCCGGCGTTGCCCATGCCCTCCACGGGCGGGGGCGCCAGGACGAAGATGTTGGCCTCCTCGATGGCGCCCAGCTTCTGCATGATCATGCCGGACATGGCCTGGGCGTTCAGCGCCGCGCCCCGCTCGGACCAGTCGTCCAGGCGGACGAAGATGGTCGCGGCGTTGGAGGCGTTGGAGAAGCTGGCGCCGTCGAGGCCGACGAAGGCTGCGACGTTCTGCACGCCCTCGGTTTCGCCGATGGCCTGGGTCGCCCGCTGCACGACCGCGTCGGTGCGCTCCAGCGAAGCGCCCGGCGGCAGCTGGACGACGCCGATCAGAACGCCCTGGTCCTGTTCGGGAATGAAGCCGGTGGGGGTGGCGGCCAGGCGCCAGCCGGTCATGGCCAGCAGGCCGACATAGACGACCAGGACGATGAAGGTCATCCGCACGATGCGGGCCGTCAGCCGGCCATAGCGGCTGCTGAGCCAGTCGAAGCCCTGGTTGAACCGGTCGGCCGCCGCCGACAGGGGGGCGAGCCAGCGCGGGCCGTGGGCGCCCTCGCCCGCCCGGTGCGGCTTGAGCAGCAGGGCCGCCAGGGCCGGGGACAGGGTCAGGGAGACGATCAGCGAGATGACCGTCGCCGCCGAGATGGTGACCGCGAACTGGCGGTAGAACATGCCCGGGATCCCGGCCACGAAGGCCGAGGGGACGAACACCGCCACCAGCACCAGCGAGATGGCGATCAGGGCGCTGGAGACCTCCTTGACGGTCTTGTGGGCGGCCTCGCGGGGACTGAGCCCCTCGCGGATGTTCCGCTCGACATTCTCGACCACCACGATGGCGTCGTCGACGACGATGCCGACGGCCAGAACCAGGGCGAAGAGCGACAGGGAGTTCAGCGAGTAGCCGAGCGCCAGCTGCACGGCGAAGGTGCCGACCAGCGCGATCGGGATGGCCAGGATCGGGATGATGGCCGCCCGCCAGGTGTGCAGGAAGACCACCACCACGATGACCACCAGGAAGATGGCCTCGATCAGGGTGTGCTGCACGGCCTCGACGGAGGCGGCGACGTATTCGGTCGGATTGTAGGGGATCTCGTAGGCGACGCCCGGCGGGAAGTCGGCCTTCAGCTCCTCCATGGTGGCGATGACGTTCTCGGCGGTCGAGAGCGCGTTGGAGCCCGGCTGCTGCAGGATGGCCATGGCCACGCCGGGGCGCCCCTGGAAGTAGCCGCGCACGCCGTAGTCCTGGGCGCCGAGCTCCACCCGCGCCACGTCACGCAGACGGATCACCCGGCCGTCGGCGTCGGTGCGCAGCACCACGTCGCCGAACTCGTCGGGCGAGGCGAGCCGGCCCTGCACCTCGACCGGCAGCTCGTTGGCCACGGCCGGGCCGAAGGGCGGCTGGCCGATGGCGCCGCCGGCGGCCTGCAGGTTCTGGGCGCGCAGGGCCGCGACGATCTCGCTGGGCGTCAGGTTGCGGGCCGCGGCCTTGCCGGGGTCGATCCAGACCCGCATCGAATAGAGGCCGCCGCCGAAGATCTGCACCTCGCCGACGCCCTCCACGCGCAGCAGGCGGTCGCGGACGGTGGAGTTGGCGTAGTTGCCCACATAGTCGGTGTCGACCGCTCCGTCGGCGGAGACGAGCGCCACGACCATCAGGAAGCCGGTGGACTGCTTGTTGACGATCACCCCGGTCTGGCGGACCTGCTCGGGCAGGCGCGGTTCGGCCAGGTTGACCCGGTTCTGGACCAGCACCTGCGCGGAATCGAGGTCCGTGCCGGGCTGGAAGGTGACCGTGATCTGGACCGTGCCGTTGGAGGACGACGAGGTCATGTAGATCATGTTCTCGACGCCGTTGATCTCCTGCTCCAGCGGGGCGGCGACGGTCTCGGCCAGGGTCTCGGCCGAGGCGCCCGGATAGGAGGCGATCACCGCCACGGTCGGCGGCGCGATATCCGGGTACTGCGACAGGGGCAGCAGCGGATAGGCGAAGAGGCCGATCAGGGTGATGAAGAGCGAGAGCACGCCGGCGAAGATCGGCCGCTCGATGAAGAAGTGCGAAAGGCGCATGGGGCGTGTCCGGACCGGATCTTCGGGATCAGTCGGCCCGCGTCGCCGAGGCGGCGGGCGCCGAGGTGAGGAGCGGCTGATCGGGGTCGGCCGAGGCGGCCTGGCGGGTGATGCGGCCCGGCTGGGTCTGCACCGGCTGGCCCGGCATGGCGCGCTGGAGACCGCCGACGATCACCTTGTCGTCGGGGCGCAGGCCCGAACGCACGACCCGCAGGCCGCCGCTGGCGGGGCCGAGCTGCAGCGGCTTGACCGCCACCTTGCCCTCGGCGCCGACCACATAGGCCACCCGGCGCGGACCGTCGGTGACCACCGCGGTCTCGGGGATCATCAGCGCCTTGTAGGGCTCGGTGCCGACCATGCGCGCCTCGCCGAACATGCCCGGCTTCAGGAAGCCGTTGGGGTTGGCGATGGTGGCGCGCAGCCGCACCGCGCCGGTGTCGCGGTCGACCAGGGCGTCGACGAAGTCCACCCGGCCGGTCCAGCGATACTCCGCCTCATCCTGCAGCTTGACCTCGACCTGGGCCCCCTGGCGGCGGCCGGCCTGACGCTGGTACTTGAGCAGCTGGGCCTCGGAGGCGTCGAAGGCGAAGTGGATCGGGCTGACCGAGACGATGGTGGTGAGCACGTCGCCCGTGGAGGCGCCGCCGCTGATCACATTGCCGGGGTCCACCTGGCGCTGGGAGACGACGCCGGAGACCGGCGCGGTCACGCGGGTGAACTCCACGTCCAGGCGGCGGGCGCGCAGGGTCGCCTCGGCGCCCTGGGCCTGGGCCTTGCGGCTGTCGAATTCCTCCTGGGAGATGGCCTGCGCCTTCAGGAGCCCTTCGGCGCGCGCCAGGTCGGCGCGGGCGAGGTCGGCCTGAGCCTGGGCGGCGGCGAGCGCGGCCTGGGCCGGGCGCGGATCGAGCGTGAAGAGGAGCTGGCCCTTGCGCACGGTCTGGCCGTCGCGGAAATGCACGCCCTGCAGGTAGCCGCCGACGCGGGCGCGCACCTCGACGCGCTCCGGCGCCTCGAAGCGGCCGGTGAAATCGTCCCAGTCGACGACGGTTTCCTGGAGCGGGACGGCCACCGAAACCGTTGGAGTGGGCGGCGCCTGACCGGCGTTGGATCGATCTCCGCATCCGGCCACGCCAAGAGCGGTCGCTGCGAAGACCGCAGCCACAAAGAGTATACGCATGCCCTATCCCCAAGGCTCGCGACCCCAGCTTGACGCTGGGTCATGTCAACAGGTGGTGACTTCCTAGTTGGGAACGGCTGTGCTTGTCTACAAGTGTTGACATGAAAAATTCGGAGATGACCGATTGGCCCCGCCCATAAGCCCCGTCAGGGCGCGAAACGCCGCGGCGACGCGCGCCGCCAAACAGGACGCCGCGCGCAAACGGTTAGCCCGCGAGGGC
>CAYQPL010000083.1:5512-15485 GCA_964419395.1 uncultured Phenylobacterium sp.
GGCGTGCGCGAGATCGCCGCCGACGCCGGCGTCGATGCGGCCCTGATCTCGCGCTATTTCGGGGGCAAGGAGGAGCTGTTCGCCGAAGTCCTGTCCTGCGCGCCGAGCATCAGCGAGCTTCTGGTCGAGGGACGCGAAGGCTTCGGCGAACGTCTGGCCCATATGCTGGCGGTCGAGCCCATGCGCGACGACAAGCTGGAGCTGATCCTGATCATGCTGCGCTCGGCCTCCTCGCCCAAGACGGCCGAGGCGGTGCGGCAACATTCCGGCGGCTCCTTCTTCGGCCCGCTGGAAGCCTTCATGGGCGGCGAGAACGCCGCCGTGCGCGCCCGCCTCCTGGGCTGTCTGATGCTGGGCGCGACCATGAACCGGATGATGCACGAGGACTTCATGCTGGACGACGAACAGCGGCGCGAGCTCTGCGTCGAACTCGCCCGCACGATCGACCACTATGTCTCGGGCGAGGTCTGCGAGGGGTAGTTGGGCTCAGGCTCTCGCCCAGGCCTCGGCGACCCGGAACATCTCAGGCCAGTCGGCGATGTCCAGCTTTCGGCAGAGCAGGCCCGTCGAAACGGTCTCCAGATAGCCCCAGCGCCACACCGCCTCGGCGTCCTGGCCGCAACGGTCGGCGAGCATCCGGCTGCGCGCCCGGCCCCGGGCCGCCGCATCGCCGGCAAGAATGTCGTCCGGCCACTCCCGCATGAGGACCCCCAGGTCGTAGGCCGGCGCGATGAAGAGGCCTTCGGGGTCGATGAAGCGAAAGACGCCGTCCTCCCCCTGAAGCGCATTGGCGGCGTGGCCATCTCCGTGGGCGCTCACGGCGCGGGCCGCGTCGTGCGACACAGCGCGGTCTTCGGCGTAGGCGCGGGCCTGCGAAATCACGGCGGCGGACAAGGGATGGTCCAACGCGGCGGCCGTCGCCTCGATAAAGGCGATAAGCGACTGGGCTTTCGCACGCCCGTCCATCAGGCCAGCCGGGTCCACTCTGACGGTCCAGGCCTCCCGGAACACGGCGCAGAGCGCCGCCATCTCGGCGTCGGGCGTCCAGCCCATCTGGTCCAGCCGCCGGCCCAGGCGCTCGATCAGCAATGCGCCGAGCGTGGCGTCGACGGCATAGAGCTCGGCATAGCCCCGGCCCTGCGCCGCCTGCAGGATGCGGGTCTGCGGCCCGGCGACATCGGCCCAGGGGGGCGCCATCTTCAGCACCGCCCGCCGGCCGTCCGCGCAGACCGCCGCCACGGCCAGCGACTCCGACCCTCCGTCCAGCACCGTATCAAGGTCCAGGCGCCAGCGGCGCGCCACCTCCTCGACCCGCGCGGGCAGCGCCTCGAGCCAGTCGCGCCCGGCCCGCCCTTGAGCCTCCGCCCGCCGCCGCGCTGGTCCCGGCAGGGCGGCGACCAGGTCGGCTGCGTTCAAACCGGAACCTCGCCGGCCACCGTCGTGCGGTGCATCACGCGCAGGTGGCCGTCATAGCCGCCCTCGGCGAAGTGGACGGTGCGGCGGTTGTCCCAGATGAGCAGGGTGTCCTTGGCCCAGCGGTGGCGGAAGACGAAGGCCTCCTGCGTCATGTGCCTGAAGAGGAAGCCGAGGATCGCCTGGCCCTCCTCCGGCGTCACGCCCTCGATCCCGACCGTGTAGACGGGGCTGACGAACAGCGCCTTGCGCCCGCTGACCGGGTGGGTGCGCACCAGCGGATGGGCGTGGGTCTTGTCGGCCTCCGGGCTGACGACGATCTGCATCGTCCGCTTCTCGGTCTCGCGGGCGAAGACCCCCTGCGTGCCGTAGGCGCGGCTGGCGCTGTGCACCGCGCGCAGCGGCGCCAGCAGGGCCTTCATCGCCGGCGAGAGCGCGTCATAGGCCCCCGCGCAGTCGGCGAACAGGGTGTCGCCCCCCACCGGCGGGACGACCTGGGCGTGCAGCAGGGTGGCGGCCGGCGGCTCCGGCTGGAAGCTCCAGTCCGAATGCCAGCCGGCCCCGAAGTTGGTCGCCGTCTCGTCCGGCTCGCGGCGCAGCTCCAGGACGTTGGGATGGCCGGCCATCGGCTTGATGAACGGATCGACGCCGAAGGGACCGAACTGAAGCGTCGCGGCTTCCAGCTGGTCAAGGCTCAGCGTCTGGTTGGGGAAGCTCAGCACCGCGTGCTCGGCCCAGGCGGCCAGCAGGTCGCGCCGGACCGCCTCCGCCAGCGGACGCGAGAGGTCGATCCCCTCGACGACCGCGCCGAATCCCGAGGCTTCGGGGGTGACTGAAAGGGTCGAATAGGCCTTCTGGGCAAGGTCCGACATGGCGCCGCGTTTCCTCTTTGGTTTTGATCGGCGGCCCCATGAAACACCCGTTTGCTTTGCGGGCGTAACCCTGTATGCGGGACGGGTCATGAGCGCGATTTCCGAACCCCAAGACGATCAGCTGCTGACCCTCGTCCCCGACAAGAAGGTTTCCGTCCGGGAAGCCTTCGGCGTCGACGCGGACATGAGCGTGCCGGCTTTTTCGCACCGCGACAGCCATGTGCCCGAGATCGATCCGGCCTACCGCTTCGATCCGGAAACCACCAAGGCCATCTGCGCCGGCTTCGCCTACGACCGCCGGGTCATGGTCCAGGGCTATCACGGGACCGGCAAGTCGACCCATATCGAGCAGGTCGCCGCGCGTCTGAACTGGCCGCTGATCCGGGTGAACCTGGACAGCCATGTCAGCCGGATCGATCTGGTCGGCAAGGACGCCATCGTCCTGAAGGACGGCAAGCAGATCACCGAGTTCCGCGAAGGCATCCTGCCCTGGGCCATCCAGCGGCCCATCGCTCTGGTCTTTGACGAGTACGACGCCGGCCGTCCGGACGTCATGTTCGTGATCCAGCGGGTGCTGGAGGCGCAGGGCAAGCTGACCCTGCTCGACCAGAACCGCGTGATCCGGCCGAACCCCTATTTCCGCCTGTTCTCCACGACCAACACCATCGGTCTGGGCGACACGACGGGTCTCTATCACGGCACCCAGCAGATCAATCAGGGCCAGATGGACCGCTGGTCGATCGTCACCACGCTCAACTATCTCGAGCACGACGTGGAGGCGGCCATCGTGCTCGCCAAGGCGCCGAACTACGACACGCCCGAGGGCAAGCGCACCATCAACGCCATGGTCCGCGTGGCCGACATGACGCGCAACGCCTTCATGAACGGCGACATCTCCACGGTGATGAGCCCCCGGACGGTGATCACCTGGGCGCAGAACGCCGAGATCTTCGGCGGCGACGTGGCCCTGGGCTTCCGCCTGACCTTCCTGAACAAGTGCGACGAGCTGGAGCGCGGCACGGTCGCCGAGTTCTTCCAGCGCGCCTTCGGCAAGGACCTGCCGGAGAGCACGGCGCGGGTGCGGGTGGCCTGACCGCCTCTTCCGGACGAAAAAGAACGGCGGCCGAAATCTCGGCCGCCGTTTTCGTTTGCGGAACCTGTCGGCGGCCTAACGGCTCATCAGGCCCGCGAGCTTCTGGGCCTGGACCTCCGTCATGCAGCGCGGGGCGCTCCAGGTCTCGTTCGAGCTGATCGCCTCCTCGGCGGTGACGAACTTCGCCTCGCCATACTCCCGCTCGAAAGACCGCCGGGTCTCTTCGGAGCGGTCGCAGACATAGACGACGCGCTCGGCCCGGGCCTGGACGGCCTCGACCGCGGCGGCGTCCGTACCCTGACGCTGCGCATTTTGCGCCTCGCCGGCGTTCGCAGCGCCCGCGAGAAGAAGGGCGACCGCCGTGGAAATCGCAAAAAACTTCATTTATTTCCTCCACTTAGCGAGTCCACGCATCCTGGACTTGAGAAAAGCGTGTCACGGCCAAGCCGCGTTGTGAAGGATTTATGACGGTTCGCCGTCATATTTGCGACAAACGGCCGCCACCCTCCGTCGCCGGATACGTCCCGACAGGTATTCGTCCGCTGACGGATGATTTTCTACGGCCCGGCATGTTCCTGGATACTTTACGGCGCAGCCGGCCTGGGCGATGTTCGCGCCCTTATCGATGCAAGCCAATTTGCACACGGGGAAACCATGTCCAGGAAGATGATCGCCGCCGTCACGGCGACGACCGGCGCGCTGGCGCTGATGGCCGGCGTCTGGCACGCCCAGGCGCAGGAAGAGGCGGCGCCGCCGAAGAACGACTATGCGGACAAGGCGAGCTGGCTCTGCTGGCCGGGGCGCGCCGACGCCTGCGCGGGCGACAACACCACGACGGTGGTGGAGGCCAGCGGCCAGACCCGCGTCGAGACCTGGTCGGCGAACCCCGAGGCGCCGATCGACTGCTTCTACGTCTATCCGACAGTCTCGATGGACCCGGGCGTCATCAGCGACATGGAGGCGGGCCCCGAAGAGAAGCGGGTGGTCGAGCAGCAGCTCTCGCGGTTCGCCTCGCAATGCCGGGTCTACGCCCCCCTCTATCGCCAGTTCACCCTGACCGCCCTGCGCGCGATGATGACCGGCGCCGGCATGCCCGGCGGCGCGGCCCGGCCGAACACCGGCTATGAGGACGTGGTCGACGCCTGGAACTACTATCTGGAGCACGAGAACAACGGCCGCGGCGTGGTCCTGATCGGCCACAGCCAGGGCTCGGGCGTGCTGACCCAGCTGATCGCCAACGAGATCGACGGCAAGCCGGTGCAGGACAGGCTGGTCTCGGCCCTGCTGCTGGGGACCAACCTGCCGGTGAAGAAGGGCGAGACGACGGGGACCTTCAAGTCGATCCCGCTCTGCGAGTCCAAGACCCAGGTCGGCTGTGCGGTCGCCTATGTGAGCTTCCGCGAGGACGTGCCGCCGCCGGCCAATTCGCGCTTCGGCGTGCCGCGCGAGCCCGATCCGGCGATGGAGGCGGCATGCGTCAACCCCGCCAACCTCTCCGACCAGCCGGCGGAGATGCACGCCTATCTGGCCAGCGGCGGCAGCCTGCTCGGCTCCTCCGAGGAGCCCGGCGCCTGGGTCAAGGGCGGCGAGCCGATCGCCACGCCCTTCGTCTCCGTGCCTGGCCTGCTGACCGGCCAGTGCGTGCGCAAGGACGGCTTCCACTATCTGGCGGTGAAGACCAACGCCGATCCGAACGACCCGCGGACCGACGAGGTCCCCGGCGACGTGGTCCAGAACGGCGTCGTGGCCAAGGACTGGGGCCTGCACCTGATCGACGTGAACCTGGCCATGGGCGATCTGGTGGCGCTGGTGAAGAGCCAGGGTGAGGCGTGGACGGCCAAACACGCCCACCACCACTGAGCCGCGTCTGACGCGCGCGCGAAAACGCCCGCCGTTCCGGACCGGAGCGGCGGGCGTCTTTCGTTCCGAATGGGGCGTCTTCGGCTATCTGCCGGTGATCTTCCGCCCGGCCATGACGCCGAGCACCAGGAAGATCACGAAGCCGACCAGGAAGAGGAAGAAGAGGAATTTGGCGATGCCGGCCGCGGCGCCGGCGATGCCGCCGAAGCCGAGGGCGCCGGCGACCAGCGCCACCACGGCGAAGATGAGGGCCCATTTGAGCATGTCGTGTCTCCCGTCACGTCGTCCCTAGAGTCGCAAGTCCAACGCCGGCCGCGCCCCCGCCGTTCCGCAGCGGCGCGGCGAGCCCGCGAAAGTGTGATCTTCCCTTCCCCCGCAGGGATCGGGCGCCTTATCTAGGAGGCATGGCCAAGTCCCCGCCCGAAAGCCCGGTCGAACCCTTCAAGCGCGCCCTGGCCAACGCCGCGCGCTCGCTGGCCGAGTCGCCCGATCTGGAGATCGTCTATTCCGGCGAAGGCCCCCAGCTGCAGGGCAACCGCGCCGTCCTGCCCCACCCGCCGCGCGACCTGGGTCCCGACGACGCCGCGCGCATCCGCGGTCTGGCCGACCAGATGGCCCTGCGCCTGGCGCACCACGACGCCGGCGTCCACGCCAAGGGCCGGCCGCAGTCGGCGCAGGGGGGCCCGGTCTACGACGCCATCGAACGCGCCCGCACCGAGGCCATCGGCGCCAATGCGCTGGGCGGCGTCCGCGAGAACCTGAAGGCGGTCTGGGATCAGGCCTACGCCAAGAAGGTCTTCAATCCCGTCGAGGCCCAGGCCAACCCGCCGATGGAGGAGATCGTCGGCCTGATGGTGCGCGAGCGCCTGACCGGCGAGGCGCCGCCGGCGGCGGCCAAGCCGCTGATCGACCTGTTCCGCGCCGATATCGAGGCCCGGGCCGGGGCCGATCTCGACAAGCTCTTGTCCAACATCGAGGACCAGAGGGCCTTCGGGAAGATCGCCAAGACCATCCTGCGCGACCTCTCCATGGGCGACGATCTGTCCGATGCGCCGGAGCAGCCGGACGAGGACGAGGAAGGCGGCGACGAGGGCGAGGCCGAGGCGTCCGAAGACCAGGAGGGCGGCGAGGGCGAGGACCAGTCCCCGCAACAGACCGCCATGGACGACAGCGAGGCCACCCACCGGGAGAGCGAAGAGACCGACACCCAGGTGATGTCGGCCGAGGACGATCCCGACGCCGAGGATAGCGACGACCAGCCCGACATGGGCGAGGGCGAGCAGCCGGCGCGCCCCGACCTGCGCGGCGAGGCGAAGACGCCGACCTACAAGGTCTTCTCCACCGCCCATGACGAGATCGTCGCGGCCGAGGAGCTGTGCGAGGCCGAGGAGCTGGGTCGCCTGCGCGCCTATCTCGACCAGCAGCTCGCCAGCCTGTCGACCGTCGTCTCGCGCCTGGCCAACAAGCTGCAGCGCAAGCTGATGGCGCAGCAGAACCGCACCTGGTCCTTCGACCTGGAGGAAGGGATTCTCGACGTCGCCCGCCTGACCCGCGTCATCGTCGACCCGACCGCCCCCCTCTCCTTCAAGGAGGAGAAGGACATGGAATTCCGCGACACGGTCGTGACCATCCTGATCGACAATTCCGGCTCTATGCGCGGCCGGCCGATCATGGTGGCGGCCGTCTGCGCCGACATCCTCGCCCGCACGCTCGAGCGCTGCGGCGTGAAGACCGAGATCCTCGGCTTCACCACCCGGGCCTGGAAGGGCGGTTCGAGCCGCGAGGACTGGCTGAAGGCCGGCAAGCCGCCGCAGCCCGGCCGCCTGAACGACCTGCGTCACATCATCTACAAGGCCGCCGACGCCCCCTGGCGTCGCGCCCGGCGCAATCTCGGCCTGATGATGCGCGAGGGGCTGCTGAAGGAGAATATCGACGGCGAGGCCCTGATGTGGGCCCATCACCGCCTGATGGGCCGGCCGGAGGCGCGGCGCATTCTGATGGTCATCTCCGATGGCGCGCCGGTCGACGATTCGACCCTGTCGGTGAACTCCGGCCACTATCTCGAACGGCACCTTCGCGAGGTGATCGAGGAGATCGAGACCAAGAGCCCGGTGCAGCTGATCGCCATCGGCATCGGCCACGACGTGACCCGCTACTACCGCCGGGCCGTGACCATCGTCGATGTGGAGCAGCTGGCCGGCGTCATCGTCGACCAACTGGCCGAACTGTTCGACGAGGAGGTGCGCAAGCCCACGCGGGCGACCGCCAGCCTGCTGCAGCCGCCGCCCACCACGCAAGGGCCGAGCGGTCCCACGCGGGGATCGACCTTCAAGGAAGTCCGGAGAGCGCTCGCGTGACCCACCTGCCCCGCCTGGCGTCCCTCATCGTCGCGGCGGGGCTCGCCGCCTGCGCGCCGGAGACGGCCAAGCTGCCGCCCGCGCCCGTCGCCGCCGGACCGGGACTCACGGTGACGGCGGCGGCCGTGCCGCTCAATCCCGACGATCCGGGACAGGGAGCAATCGGCGCCTTCCGCTATGCCGGCGGCGTCGCGCTGTCGGCGGAGGGCACGTCGCGCTTCCATGGCCTCTCCGATCTCGTGGTGGGCGAGGACGGCGCGCTTATTGCGGTCAGCGACGAGGGCGACCTGATCGAGGGCCGACTGGTCTTCACCGACGGCCGCCTCAGCGGTCTGGACGATGTGCGACTCACCCCGCTGACGGGGCCCGACGGCCAGCCGCTTCAGAACAAGGCGCAGTCCGACGCCGAGGGGCTGGCGGTGCTGGCCAATGGCGACCGCCTGGTCAGTTTCGAGCGGGAGCACCGGATCTGGCTCTACCCGGCCGACGGCTCGCCGCCGCGGCTCGCGCCCACGCCGGAGGCGGACTTCCCGGCCAATGGCGGCCTTGAGGCCCTGGGCGCCGACCCTGCTGCAGGCCCCGACGCCTATATCGCCGGGGGCGAGGAGTCGGGTCAGACCTGGAGCTGCCGCCTTTCGGCCGGCTGCATCCCCGGCCCTGTCGTCGAAAAGCACGCCGACTTCGGCCTTGTGGCCCTTCGCCGCCTGCCACAGGACCGCACCGCCTATCTGCTGCGGGCCTGGGATCCGCTGCGGGGCAACCGGATCGTCCTGACGATCCGCGGGCCGGCCGGCGAGATCGCGCGCATGGAGATGGCCCGGCCGCTGACCATCGACAATTTCGAAGGGCTGGACCTCACGCCGCGGGCGGACGGCGGCTATCGCCTCTACCTGCTGGCCGACGACAACTTCCAGAGCATCCAGCGCACCCTGCTGCTGGCCTTCGACTGGACGCCCTGAGGCCACGCCGCACGAAGCCGCGGAAACGAAAAAGGCCGGCCCCGCAGGACCGGCCTCTTCGAACCGTCAGGTCGCCCAGATCAGGTAGCCAAGATCAGGCGGCCTTGGCCTCGGCGAGCTTCGCCTTGAGCTGACGCTTGATCTTCAGCGCGCGCGGCGAGAGCTGCTCGTCGCGGGCCTTGACCAGGAAGGCGTCGAGCCCGCCCTTGAAGTCCAGCGTGCGCAGCGCGGCGTTGCTGACGCGCAGGCGGAACGACTGGCCGAGGGCGTCGGACTGCAGGGTGGCCGGAGACAGCGCCGGCAGGAAGCGGCGCTTGGTCTTGATATTCGAGTGGCTGACGTTGTGACCGACCATCGGACCAACGCCAGTGAGTTCGCAGCGGCGCGACATGGTGTTCAACCTTCGCGTGGAAACCAAAACGGCGGGACCAGCCCGCGCAAGAGAGCGGGCGATATAGGCGAAAGCCGCCGGGCGCGTCAAGGCGGGGCTGCTTCCGATATCGTCCCCGAGGTTCGACGCCGCCCCCGCGCCGCCGCAGGGCCGCCCCCTCTTCCCGGCGTCCTCACGCCCACGGCGCTTTGCGGTTGTGGTTAACCGGGCTTAAGCTACAATCCCTGGTATAGAACAAAGCTCGAATCGGCGGGAGTCGCTGATTCGGTCCTGATTCGTTTCGCCCGCGTTCTGGCGCGCGGACGTGCGCCGTTAACGCCCCCATTCTCAATGATCCGCCGGCCTTGCAGGATCACGCCTTCGGAGTCATTGATAACTGACCAGTCAGTTATCAAATGGCGCCATGCTCCCCTCTGGACAGCCGAAATTCCGCCGCCGCAAGGCCGAGCGCCCCGACGAGATCGTCGCCGCCGCACTGGAGATCTTTTCGGAAAAGGGCTTCGCCGCCGCGCGGCTGGACGATATCGCCGCCCGCGCCGGTGTCTCGAAGGGAGCCATCTACCTCTACTTCGCCACCAAGGAAGACATCTTCCGGGCCGTGATCGAGCAGGCCGTCCTGCCCAATGTCGGCCAGATCCGGCAGCTGGCGGCCGCCCATCCCGGCCCCTTCGCCGAGCTCGCGCAAGGCCTCGGCGCTCTGGCCCCAGCCCTGCTCGCCCGCAGCGACCTCGGCGGCGTGGTGAAGATGGTCGTCGGCGAGGCCCGGAACTTCCCCGAAATCGCCCGCCTGTGGCACGCCCAGGTCGTCGCGCCGGCGCTCGGCGCCCTGACCGGCGCCGTGGCCGCCGCCCAGGCCCGCGGCGAGGTGCGGCCCGGCGATCCCCGCCTCAACGCCCTCGGGCTGATCGGACCGCTGCTGGCCGGCGTCATCTGTCGCGAGACCTTCACGCCGGAGGGGGCGGCGGCCTTAGCCCTGGCCGCCCACGCCCGCCCGCAATTCGACACCGCCCTACACAGCATACAGACCG
>CAYQPL010000084.1:0-470 GCA_964419395.1 uncultured Phenylobacterium sp.
GGGCCACCTCCCCCTGAAGAAGGGGGAGGATCTGCTCAGCGGAATTGGCGAACTCGGTGCGAAAGATGGGGTCTACCGCCCCTCGATCAGCGCCTTCACGTCGCGGCTGAAGGCCAGGCGGGAGGGCTGGTCGCGGTAGAACATGTGGCCGCCCGTGTAGCAGCGGAACGACACGGCCTGCGCCACCGGACCCGTCAGCCGGGCCTCGACCTCGCGGTTGGCCACGCAGCTGTTCAGGGAGTCGTGCCAGCCGGCCGCCACCAGCACCTTCAGCGACGGGTCCAGCGCCACGGCCTCGGCCGTGCCCGGCAGCGGCGGGCCGAGCTGGGGCGGGCCGCCGCCGTCCTGGATCGCCCTGGCGATGGCGGCCTTCATCTCGTCCTCGGTCACCGGCGCGGTGGCGTAGTTCCAGCGGGCGCCGACGCTCTGCGGATAGGCGCCGCCCGGCGCGTAGCCCGCCTCCCACGGCT
>CAYQPL010000084.1:480-3276 GCA_964419395.1 uncultured Phenylobacterium sp.
GGCTCCAGGCCGACATAGGGCAGCGGGCTCGGATAGTTCAGCTCGTGGCGGATGTAGCGCAGGATGGCGCCGTCGAAAGCGCCGTCGCCGCTGTCGGTGCGCCGCATGTCGAAGACGTAGAGCGTCTGGCCCTCCGCCTTCAGCAGGCCCTCGCGATACTGCCGCGGAGACACGGTGAGCGTCGCCCGGTCGATGTCCGCCGCCGGCAGGCCGATGAAGCCCGAAAGCTCGGCGGCCACCTCGTCCCGCTCGGCGCCCGAGAGCTCTCCGATGCGCGCCAGCGCCGGCGCATAGGTCTCCCGCGCCCAGGCCTCGGCCGCCACGCGCAGGGCTTCGGGGTCCTGGGGCAGGCCGGGGCCCAGCTTGCCGTGCGCCAGCGCCGCCTGCGCCCAGTCGGCCGCGCGCAGGGCGGTGGCCAGCGGCCGGGGCGGGCCCACATCGCGCAGGCCCGAACCGCCGGAGATCAGGATCAGCCCCTCCACCGGAACGCCAAGCTTCAGCAGGTTGTGGCCGACGCTGGCCGCCCGCCCGGCGCCCCAGCTCTCGCCGGCCAGGTACGTCGGCGCAGCCTCGGCCTTGTGCGCGATCCGCCAGGCCCGGACGAATTCGGTCACCGAGGCGACGTCGCCCACCGTGCCGTAGAATTCCTCGGCGTATTCCGCCTTGGCCGGCCGCGAGAAGCCCGTGCCGATGGGATCGACGAAGACGAGGTCGGTGAAGGAAAGCCAGGTCTCGGCGTTGGCGACCAGGGCCGTCCCCTCGCCGCGATAGGGTCCCGCCACCTCGAAATGGAGTGTCGTGGAGTTGGACCCCGGCCCGCCGTTCCAGACGAAGGTCAGGGGCCGCGGCGCGCCGCCCTTCGGGGGGATGCGATAGGCGATATAGCCCATGAAGCCGTGCGGCTCGCCCGTGGCCACGTCGGCGATGGGAATGCGGCCCACCTCGGCGGCATAGGTCAGGGCCGTCCCGCCGGCGCGCATCTGCTGCTGCGTCACCGCCACCGGCTCGTCCGCCCGCGCCGCCCCGCCCGCCAGCAGGGCCAGCGCCGCGCCCGCCGCCAGAAGTCCTCGCCCGATCCCCATGAACTCAACCCTCTCCGGTCACGCTTCGCACCGGCGCCTAACCGGGGGGCGTTTCACCGATGTTTCAAGTGAAACCATCCCGACCGCGTCCGGGACCGCCCCGGCGCCCTTCCCGCGACAGCACCGCTTCCCCATCTGCGGCAGGTCCGCCACCTCAGGAGCCCTTATGGACCAGACCCCAGACCGCGCCGCCGAGCTGAACGCCGCCCAGGCCGGAACCCTGCCGGCCCTGCTGGGCGTGGTGGTGGACGAGGCCCGCCACGGCGAGCTCGCCGCCCACTTCGACGTCGCCGCCCACCACATGGCGCCCAACGGCTACCTGCACGCGGCCAGCATCATCGGCCTCGCCGACACCGCCTGCGGCTATGGCTGCGTCGTCTCCCTGCCGCAGGGCGCCACCGGCTTCACCACGATCGAGCTGAAGGCCAACTACCTCGGCACCGCCCGCGAGGGCCGCGTCTCCTGCCGCGCCCGCCTGGTCCACGGGGGCCGCACGACCCAGGTCTGGGACGCCGAGGCGACCAATGGCGAGGGCAAGGTGATCGCCCTTTTCCGCTGTACCCAGATGATCCTGCATCCGCGCTGATCCGCCGCTTGCGAAGCCGGCGCGACCTGAGTAGGTTCCGCGCCTCGCTCAGCGGGCCTGCCGATCCAGGCCCCACACGCGCCGGCAAGGAGAGGTGGCTGAGTGGTCGAAAGCACCGCACTCGAAATGCGGCGTACCTTTACGGGTACCGTGGGTTCGAATCCCACCCTCTCCGCCATTTCCAACCTTCGCTGACGCCTCCAGAGCGGTGAGCCCTTGCGTCCTTCGAGGCTCGCCTTGCTCGCACCTCAGGATGAGGAGGCGGGATTGGGGCCTCTGAGGCCGCAGCCTCTCATTCCGTCCTCATCCTGAGGCGCCCTGCGCAGCAGGGCCTCGAAGGACGAGGGCGGCGGCTGCGGCGTCACGCCCGCGCCCGCGCCCGCCAGCGCCTCACGGCCAGCGGGAAGACCACCAGCGCCAGGACCACCGCCGCCACGCCGAGCCACGGCAGGACGCCGCCGTCCCGGACGGCCTCCAGGAGGGCGGCGCCGCCCAGGGCGTAGAGGGCCATCTTGGGCACGCTGCCGAGCGCCGTGCCGGCCATGAAGGGCCAGAAGCGGATGGGGGTGGCGCCGGCGGCGATATTGATCAGGACCGAGGGGACGGTGGGCGCCAGGCGGATGCCGGCGCTGACCCAGAAGCCGTGGCGGCCCAGCGCGGCCATGAAGCGGGCGAGCTGGTCGGACTGATAGGCCTGGACGAGACCCGCGCCGTAGCGGCGGCCGATCAGGAAGCCGAAGGCGCAGGCGGCCATCTTGCCCGTCCAGCTCCACAGGAAGCCGCCGAAGGGCCCGAAGACCAGGACGAGCGCCCCGATCAGCACCACCTGCGGCGCGCCCAGCGTCGCCAGCACGAAATAGGCCGCCACGGCGGCGGCCGGCGCCCAGGGCCGGTCGCTGAAGGCGTCGAGCCTCTGCGCCAGCGCTTCGGCGCCGTCCAGCGGCAGGAGCGGGGCGGCGAAGCCCAGGCCGGTGACGATGAAGAGCACGGCCAGCGCCGCGACCACCGCCTTGGGCCGGGGGCGCGGCTCCATCAGGCGCCGCCGGCGACGTAGAGGGTGAGGTCGAGCTCGTTTCCGTCGGAATAGTTCGGGCCGGCCACCTTGCCGGCGGGCCTCAGGGTCAGTAT
>CAYQPL010000084.1:3286-9908 GCA_964419395.1 uncultured Phenylobacterium sp.
GGGTCAGGCCGAGCGCTGTCGCGCGGGCCAGGAAGGCCGCCTGTTGCTCGGCGCCCACCACCGCGACGGCGCAGGCGCCGGCCTCGCCCATCGCCTGGGCGGCCTGGGCCGGCGTGTCGGCGAGCGTGGTGTTCGCCGAGCCGTTCAGGAAGACGAGGCTGGGCTCATGATAGGGCGTGGTGACGATGCGCACGCTCTCGCAGTCCGGCCGGGCCGCGCGGGCGGCGGTCGCGATCTGCGGGCTGAGCCACAGGTTCGTCAGGCCGGGCAGGACAAGCCCGTAGGTGTTGGCGGTGACGAAGAAGGCCGCCACGGCGCCGGCCACGATCGCCCGGTCGCCCCGGCCGCGCGCGAGCGCCATCAGCATCACCACCAGCGCGATCGCCGCCAGCACGGCCAGCATCACCGACAGCGGCGGCAGGCGGCCGCCATAGATCACCGCCCCGGCCGGGGCGAGGCCGACCACGAGGCCGCTGATCAGGATCCACAGGACGAGATAGGCGAAGAAGAGGATGCGCGTCCAAAGCGGCCCCCGCTCGCGCGGCGCCACGACGGCGGCCGCCGTCAGCATGGCGATGGCCGGATAGAGCGGCAGGACGTAGTGCGGCAGCTTGGTGGAGACGAACTCGAAGACCAGCCAGGCCGGCACGATCCAGGCGACCAGGAAGCGCACCTCGGGCCGGTCGCGATGGCGCCAGACGAAGGGCAGGGCGGCGGCCGCCAGCAGGGCGCCCGGCCAGAACATCAGGACGAAGCCGATCAGGTGATAGCCGGGCGGGCCGCCGTGCGACTGCTGGCCCGTGCCCACCTTGTGCAGCAGGTTGTCGCCAATGGCGGTGGCGAAGAAGCCGCCGTCGGTGACGACGCCGATGGCCACGTACCAGGGCAGGGCGATGAGAAGCGCCAGCGGCACCCCCCAGGCGGCGCGGAGGCTGGCGAACCGCTTCGGCTGCCGGTCCCAGACGAGCAGGAGGAGGGCGCAGAGGCCGGTGACGATCAGGATGATCGGCCCCTTCACCAAGGCCCCGAAGCCGAGCGCGGCCCAGAAGAGGACGGCGAGCCCGCGACCGGTGTTGCGGCCGGTATAGAGGGCCATGAAGGCGAACTGGGCCAGCGTCACGGCCGCCAGCAGGGTCGCGTCGGTCTTGGCGATGCGCGCCTCGAAACCCAGCGACATGCAGGAGGCCAGCAGCAGGCCGGCCAGCAGCCCGCCCCGGGCGCCGAGCCACAGGCTCGCAAAGGCCGCGGTGGCGACGACGGCGGTCAGCGCGGCGGCCAGAGAGGGCAGGCGGTGGGCCCAGATGGCTCGGGCGTCGGGACCCGTGAAGGCCGCCACGGTCGCCGACTGCAGCCAGTAGGCGCCGGCCGGCTGCAGGTGGCGGGCGTCTTCCTGGAAGCGGATGTCGACGAAGTCGCCGCTCTTCAGCATCTGGGTGGTGGCCACCGCATAGCGGGACTCGTCGCGGTCCACCGGCGGCAGGTTGGCGAAGCCCGGCAGGAAGAGGGCGAGCGCTGCGACGAGCAGCAGCAGGCCCTGCTTCCAGTCCAGCCGCTCGGTGTCGAAGGTCACGCGCGGGTCTCCGCAGCGTCCAGCACCGACGGCGCCGGCGCCTGGGTGCGGCGGACGAGCCAGATGACCCCCAGCACGTCCCAGACCCCCACCAGGGCGCGGCCGAGATTGGTGTATTTCGAGGCCCCGTGCAGCCGCGCCTGATGCCGGACCGGATGGTTGATCAGCGGATGGCCATAGGCCTGGAAGAGGGCCGGCAGGAAGCGGTGCATGCCTTCGAAACAGGGCAGGCGCAGGAAGTCGGCGCGGCGGAACAGCTTCACCCCACAGCCGGTGTCGGGGCAGCGGTCGCCCAGCACCCGGGCGCGGAAGCCGTTGGCGATCTTCGTCGCCACCAGGCGGGGCCAGGGGTCGTCGCGGCGCACGCGGATGCCGGCCACCAGCGGCCCGAGCTTGCCCGCGGCCTGCGCCAGCCGCAGCATGTCGACGAGGTCGCCGGCGCTGTTCTGGCCGTCGCCGTCCAGGGTCCCGACCCATTCGCCGCGGGCGGCCAGCACGCCGGTGCGCACGGCCTGCGACTTGCCGCAGCGGCGGTCGTGGCGCACGAGCCGCACCTCCGGGTGGCGGGCGGCCAGCTCGGCGATGACGGCGGCGGTCGCATCGGTGGAGCCGTCGTCCACATAGACGATCTCGAAGGGCGCCGCGCCGGCCAGGCCCGCCAGGCAGTCGGCGGTCACCGCCTCGATGTTCTCGGCCTCATTGAGGACGGCGATGACGGCCGAAAGGACCGGCTGTGCCGATTCGCTGCGCTCCAAAGCCTCGTCCCCCGTTTGCCGGCGCCCCTGCGCCTGGTGCGGTTTCGCAGGCGGACGCCCCCCCGCGCAAGCGCGCCGTGCGCCGCCGGGCGAAAGGTAGCAGGCCAGCGGCCCGCCCGCCTGCGCCGAACAGGGGGCGGCGTCAGGTCCGGTGGGCGAAGACGCCCGTCGCGGCGCGGCGCATCAGCCGGCGGAAGGTCGGGCATTCCAGGTGGCTGGACGCAGGGCAGGCGGCGGCGTGTCGCAGGCCCTCGCGCACCGCCGTGAGCCGGGCGATGTGGGCGTCCAGCTCGTCGGCCCTGGCCAGGAGGGCCGCCCGGTCGATGCGGGGCGCGCCGCCGCCGCCCAGCATCGCGCCGATCGCCTCCAGCGAAAACCCGGCCGCCCGGCCCAGGGCGATGAGGGCCAGGCGGTCCAGCACCCCGGGATCGAACAGCCGGCGCAGGCCCCGCCGGCCCACCGAGCCGATCAGCCCCTTTGCCTCGTAATAGCGCAGGGTGGAGGCGGGCAGGCCGGAGCGCCGCGCCACCGCCCCGATGTCGAGATCGCCCATGGCCTTGACCTCAAGTCAGCTTGAAGTGGGAAGCTTCTCTTCGAGCCGCATCGAAGACAAGCGCAAGGAGAACCGACCATGGTCGAAGACCGCCCCACCCCTCTCGACCAGGCCGCCCTGTGGAACGGTCCCGCCGGACAGGCCTGGGTCGAGGCGCAGGCGCTGATGGACGAGATCCTGGCGCCGATGGCCCGGCCCCTCGTCGAGGCGGCGGACGGCGCCCAGGCCGTGCTCGACGTCGGCTGCGGCGCCGGGGCGGTCAGCCGCGCGATCTCGCGGCGGCTGGGGCCCGAGGCCCAGGTGGTCGGCGTCGACATCTCCGAGCCGCTCGTCGCCCACGCCCGCCGGCTGGCGGCGGCCGAGGGCTCCGCCGCGCAGTTCGTTCGCGCAGACGCCCAGACGCACGGGTTCGGGCCGGCCCTGTTCGACCGCATCGTCTCGCGCTTCGGCGTCATGTTCTTCGACGATCCGGCCGCGGCCTTCGCCAATCTGCGCCGGGCCTGCCGGCCGGGGGCGCGCCTGGCCGCCATCGCCTGGCGCAGCGCCGCGGAGAACCCGTTCATGACCACGGCCGAGCGCGCCGCCCGCCCGCTGCTGCCGCAGATGCCGCCGCGCCCGGCGGGCGGGCCGGGCCAGTTCGCCTTCGCCGACGCCGGGCATGTGCAGGCGATCCTGGCCGAGGCCGGATGGTCGGACGCCGGCCTGGAACCGTTCGACGCCGACTGCGCCCTGCCGGAGGCGGAGCTGACGCCCTATCTCACCCGCTTCGGGCCGCTGGGCCTGGCCCTGCCGCAGCTGGCGCCGGAGGCCCGCGCGCGGGTGGCCGACGCCGTCCGGCAGGCCTTCGAGCCCTTCGTCGAGGGCGACCAGGTCCGGTTCCGCGCCGCCTGCTGGGCGATCACGGCCGTCGCCTGAGGCCCCCGCGGACGCCGCCGCCGCGGCGTGGCGGGCTTGACGGGCCGCCGTCGCCGCACCAGTTCAAGCGCCCTTCGAGGCGGCCTGCGCCTCGCCGCCGCCCGAAAGGATCCGCCGTCATGGCCGGCTGGGTGATCGCCGTCCTCCTCGAGCGCCCCGCCCGCGCGCCCGTCCGCCGCTACTTCGCCATCGGCCGCGCCGAACGCGCCGAGGCCGAGTGGACGGCGGTCGACATGGCGCTGGGCCTGGGCGAGCAGGTTTGCGCCGGTCCGGTGGGCGGCCAGGAGCCGGTCGAGGCGATGGCCGAGCTCTCGCCCGCGCGCATGAGGACCCTGGGCCTGGCGCCCGGCGAGCGGCGCGACCTGGGCGAACTGCGGCCGCGCCGCTGGCTCTCGCGCTGAACCGCGGCTGGCGCGTCGGCCCATCCATGGTAATCGCAGGGCTCGACCGAACCGGAGGGCCGCCGTGACCGAGAAGCTGGAACTGAGCAAGCCTGCCGCCATCATCCCGCGGGCCTTCTACGGCACCAGCGACATCGGCGGCGTCCAGCGGGCGATCCTGGAGATCGCCAAGGTCATGACCGTCAAGGCCGGCTTCTTCGCCGGCGACAACCTGCTGACCTTCGGCAAGTCCCTGGGCTTCCTGGAGGACAAGCCGCTCGTCGACGCCTTCAACGCCCACGCCACCACCTATCAGGAGTTCGGCGCCCTCTGGCGGCTGGTCACGCTCGCCTGGGCGGCGCGGACGGCCCTGGCGGCCCCCGGCGATTTCGTGGAGTGCGGCTGCTACAAGGGGGTGTCGGCGCGGATCATCGCCGACATCACCGGCTTTGCGGGCCTGGACCGCCGCTACTTCCTCTACGACCTCTTCGAGCACAACGAGGCCATGCCGCACCACGCCATGCCGGAACATTCCGGCTCGCTGGTGGAGGAGGTGCGCGGGCGCTTCGCCGACATGGACAATGTCGTCATCACCCAGGGGCGGGTGCCGGACTCCCTGTCCATCGCCGCGCCGGACTCCATCGCCTTCATGCACCTGGACCTGAACAATGCGGCCGCCGAGATCGGCGCCCTGGAGGTCCTGTTCGACCGCATCTCGCCCGGCGGCGTGCTGGTCCTCGACGACTTCGGCTGGCTCTTCTACCGCGACCAGCAGCGCGCCGAGGTCGAGTGGATGAAGGCCCGCGGCCACCACATCCTCGAGCTGCCCACCGGCCAGGGCCTGGTGATCAAGACCCGCTGAGGTCGGGGGCCACCCAGTCGCCCCACGGGATGTCGCGTCCGGGAAAGGCCACCCGGGCGAAGGGCCAGGCGCCGAGCAGCCAGTCCCGGAAAGCCGTGAACAGCGCCGCGTCCAGGGCCGCGGCCGAGGCGCGGACCCAACAATAGGCCTTGGCGTCGAAGCCCGCCCGTTCCGAGGGATAGACATAGGCGCAGCCCAGGCACTGGCTCTCGTCCGGCGCCATGACGGTGAAGGCGAAGGAGGTGCGGCGCTCGAACTCCACCTGGTGCCAGCCGAGATCGGCCAGGTCCTCCTCCAGCGTCATGTCCGGCCGCGGCCAGTCCGAGGCGGGGCCGAACACGCCCTGCAGGTGCTCCACGCTGGTCATCACCGCCGCATAGTCCTTCAGCAGGTCGTGGATGGTCAGCGGCCGCAGGAGGAAGTCCGCCGTCTCCAGGCGGCGGGGGATGTCGAAATCGGGCGGGAGGAAGGCGGGCAAGGGCGATCTCCTGCGGGACGGATCTGCAGGGTCGCCGCCCGGCCGCCGCCCTGGCAAGCCCCGGCGGGCGCGCGAACGCCGTTCGCCGGGCCGGCGCCTCCGAAGGGTCCGATCCGCCCTCCGCGCGGCGGTTTCCGGCTGCAGACGGCGGGGCGGACTTGCCGGGGCGGGCGAAGCGGCTTTCAAGCTCGCGGCCGGGGGGGAGGAGGACCGATGCGACCCACGACTTTTCTCGCACTCGCCTGCGCCGGACTCGTCCTGACGGCCTGCGCCTCGGCCGTCCAGACCCGGCCCGGCCGCACGGCCACCGAGCAGCTTCTGGTCGCCCACGCCGCCGAGCGGGCGGCCTCGGACTTCAAGATCGAGGCGGCCCCGGGGACGCGCATCTATCTCGACCCCGTCAACTTCGTCGGCGAGTGGGCGCCCTATGCGATCAGCGCCCTGCGCCAGCGGATTCTGACCAGCGGCCTGACCCTGGCCCAGGACCGCGCGGCCGCCGACCTCGTGGTCGAGGTGCGCATGGGCGCGCTCTCCATCGACCAGATGCAGCGGGTGTTGGGCATCCCCGCCCTGACCCTGCCGACCGGGGACCGGTATTCGACCTTCACCGTCCCGGAGCTGTCCCTCTACAGCCAGACCGAACGCTCGGGCGTCGCCGAGTTCTCGGCCTTCGCCTATGACGCCCGCACCGGCGCGCCGGCCAAGGTGATCCGCCGCGTCTCCGGCCAGACCCAGATGCGCAGCCACAAGTTCCTGATGGTCATGTCCTGGGGCCAGCAGGAGGTGAAGCCCGGCGATCCGGCCCTGGACATCGAGCCCTGGTGGAAGCCCTGGTGAGGCCGGCTGGACGCCGCCTGCGTCGCCGCTAGAGTGACGCCCCTGTCGTTTCGGGGGCCCATCCATGTTCAAGTCCGTCGCCGCGGCGCTCGCCGCCGCGCTCTGCCTGTCCGCCGCGCCGGCCCTGGCGCAGACGCACGGCGGCCGGGGCCTTCTCTCGTCCGGCACAATGATCAAGCATTCGAAAACCATGCCCTCAACTCCAAGTTTCCCGATCGAACGTACGACAGCTCGGGCAGGCCCCCGCCCGGAGCGAGAGCCTTCTGTGTCGC
>CAYQPL010000084.1:9918-15414 GCA_964419395.1 uncultured Phenylobacterium sp.
CCCTGCTGGACCGGCCGGGCCAGGCGCCGAAGGGCGCCTCGACCCTCGTCGTCCGCGACGGGACGATCGAGCGGATCGAGGCCGGGCTGTCCGCACCGCCGGCCGGGGCGCGGCTGGTCGACCTGTCGGGCCAGTTCGTCCTGCCGGGCCTGATCGACTCCCACGTCCACATCTTCTCCGACGACGACAAGACAGCCGCCCGGCTGGAGGCGATGAACCGCGACGCCGAGGACCGCTTCGTCATCGGCCTGGACAATGCGCGCCGCACGCTCGCGGCCGGCTTCACCACCATCCGCGACCTGGGCTCCGAGCCGCCCGCCATCACCGCCCTGCGCGACGGGATCGAGAAGGGGCTGATCGAGGGGCCGACCATCGTCAACGCCGGCCGCATGATCTCCATCAGCGGCGGCCATGGCGACGGCGCCAACGGCCTGGCCCAGGACTATGCGCAGTTCGAGCGCGAGCACGCGGTCAACACCTGCGACGGGCCGGAGGACTGCCGCCGCGCCGTCCGCATCCAGGTGTCGCAGGGGGCCCAGGTGATCAAGTTCGCCGCCACCGGCGGGGTGCTGTCCAACGTCGCCGGCGGCCTTGGCCGCCAGATGTTCGACGACGAGATGAAGGCCATCGTCGAGACGGCCCACGCCTTCGGCCGCAAGGCCACCGCCCACGCCCACGGCAAGGACGGAATCATGGCCGCCCTGCGCGCCGGGGTGGATTCCGTCGAGCACGCCACCTTCACCGATCCCGAGAGCCTCGCCCTCTTCCGTCAGACCGGCGCCTATCTGGTGCCGACCATGATCGCGCCCGAGGCCGCCGTGCAGCAGGCCCGCGCCGGCGAGCGGCCGCCCGCCGTGCTGGCCAAGGCCGAGGAGGCCGCCCGCATCGCGTTTGCCGAACACATCGACCAGTTCGCCGCCCCGGGCGTGAAGATCGCCTTCGGCACCGACACCGGCGTCTCGGCCCACGGCGACAACGCCACGGAGTTCAAGATGATGGTCGACGCCGGCATGACGCCGGCCCGCGCCATCCGCACCGCCACGGTGGACGCCGCCGACCTGCTGGGCCTGTCGGCGACCGTCGGCACGCTGGAGCCGGGCAAGGCGGCCGACATCGTGGCCGTCGCCAAGAGCCCGCTGGACGACGTCACCGAGCTGGAGCGCGTCACCTTCGTCATGCGCCGCGGGGTGGTCCACAAGCTGGACGGCCAGCGCCAGGCCTTCCCGCCGAACTAGGGCGCGGCGAAGCGGCCGGTGTCGAAGAAGGCCTCCATGGCCGCCTCATAGGGACTCGTCTCGATGCCGGCCGCCGTGAGCCAGGCGGCGTCGCCCAGGGTGCTGCGGTAGCGCTCCCCGGAATCGCACAGCAGGGTGACCACCGATCCGGCCTCGCCGCGGGCGGCCATGGCCTCGATCACCTGGGCGCAGGCCCAGAGGTTCGTTCCCGTGGAGCCGCCGCAGGGCCGGCCGAGCCTTCGCGACAGCACGCGGGCCGCGCCGATGCTGGCGGCGTCCGGCACGGCGATAGCGCGGTCGATCAGCTCCGGATTGAAGGAGGGCTCGCAGCGTCCGCGGCCGATGCCCTCGATGATAGACCCCTTGCCGGCGTGGGTCGTCACCGCCCGGTCGGCCACGTGCCGGTGGAAGACCGAGGCCTCCGGGTCGGCCAGGCAGAGGCGCGTGGGCGCCCGGTGATAGCGGATGAACCGCCCCAGGGTGGCGGTGGTCCCGCCCGTTCCGGCGCCGGCGACGATCCAGGCGGGAACGGGGTGCGGCTCCTGGGCCATCTGGCTGAAGATGGACTCGGCGATATTGTTGTTGCCGCGCCAGTCGGTGGCCCGCTCCGCATAGGTGAACTGGTCCATGTAGTGGCCGGACAGCTCGGCGGCGAGCCGAGCGCTTTCGGCGTAGACCTCGCCCGGCCCCTCGACAAAATGGCTCTCGCCGCCGTGGAAGGCGATCTGGGCGACCTTCTCGGCCGAGGTGGAGCGTGGCATCACGGCGATGAAGCGCAGGCCGAGCAGGCGGGCGAAATAGGCTTCCGACACGGCGGTCGAGCCGCTGGAGGCCTCGACGATGGTCGTCTTCGGCCCGATCCAGCCGTTGCAAAGGGCGTAGAGGAAGAGGGACCGCGCCAGCCGGTGCTTCAGGCTGCCGGTGGGATGGGTCGACTCGTCCTTCACATAGAGGGCGACCGCGCCGGCCACGGGGGCGCGCAGCAGGTGGGTGTCGGCCGAACGGTTGAAGTCCGCCTCGATGGTCTGGACGGCGGCGTCGATCCAGTCGCGGTCGCGGCACAGGCTGGTCATGGTCACGTCTCCTGAACCGTCCGGACATGACCCATTCATGCGCGTGCGGCTAGGTCTGGCGGCGAAAAGCGCGCCGGAACGAACGCCAAGCGGGGCCGTTGTGATCGGTCCTTCGGCGCGGGACGGGCGCGCCGCCCTATTGACGCCGCGGGCGGCCCATAGGCTGTTCGCGCAATGAAGGAGCCGATTGTCATGATCCGCACCCCCGCCCCGACTCTCGCCCTCACCCGCCGCAGCCTGGCGCTCGGCCTCGCCGCCGCGCCCCTGGCCGGCGGCCTGTTCGCGGCCGGCCCCGCCGCCGCCCAGCTGTCGAGCGCCGACAAGGCCCTGGTGGACAAGGCGGTCGCCTATCTGGAGGGCCTGTCCCAGGCCAAGGGCGCCTTCGTCCAGACCGATCCGCGCGGCGTCACCAGCCAGGGCGAAATCTATCTGAAGCGTCCCGGCAAGGCGCGCTTCGACTATGCGCCGCCGTCGGGCCTGCTGGTCGTCTCCGACGGCAATCTGGTCTCGATCGCCAACGAGAAGCTCAAGACCTTCGAGAGCTATCCCCTGGGCGCCACCCCGCTCTCCCTGTTCCTCGCCCGCCAGATCCGCCTGGATCGCGGCGTGCAGGTGACGCGCGTCACGCGCCTGGCCGACGGCTTCTCCATCACCGCCCGCGACGGCAAGAAGGAGGCCGACGGACAGATCACCCTGACCTTCGCCGACGATCCGATGCGCCTGATCGGCTGGGCGATCACCGATCCCCAGGGCCAGTCCACCCGCATCCGCCTCACGAAGCTGGAGAAGGTCTCCGGGCTCGACGAGTCGCTGTTCGTGCTGAAGGACCCGCGCAACCTGCGCCCCGGCCGCTCGCGAATGTGACAATCTCACAACAGGCAAGAATCTCCGCGACTCCGACTTGACTTTTCCGCGGCCAGTGGCAAATATGACACGCATCGTCGATGTCGGGCCGCGCGCCTGATGTCGGCGCCGTGCCGGAACCTATCCCCTCCCGGCGGCGGCATGAGAGACGACTGCCTTGACGCCCGGGGTTCTCCAGTCCCCGGGCGTTTTCTTATGCCCCGGACCGGCCTAAAGCCTGCGCATGCGCCTCCGTCTCGCCACCTGGAACATCAACTCCGTTCGGCTGCGCGCCGAGCAGGTCGCCCGCTTCGTCGACGAGCAGGCGCCCGACGTCCTCTGCCTGCAGGAGATCAAGTGCCGCGAGGGGGAGTTCCCGCGCGAGGCCTTCGAGCAGATGGGCCTGCCGCACCTGAAGATCGCCGGCCAGAAGGGTTGGCACGGGGTGGCCATCGCCTCGCGCCTGCCGATCGAGGAGGTGGGCGTTCTCAACGCCTGCCGCGAGGGCCATGCCCGCTGCGTCTCGGCGCGGATCGCCGGGGTGGAGATCCAGAACTTCTACGTGCCCGCCGGCGGCGACGTCCCCGACCGGGCGCTGAACCCCAAGTTCGACCACAAGCTCGACTTCTTCGAGACGCTGACCGCCGAACTGTCGCGCCGCGATCCCAAGGCCCCGCTGATCGTCACCGGCGACCTCAACGTGGCGCCGGGCGAATTCGACGTCTGGAGCCACCGGCAGATGTCGCGCATCGTCAGCCACACGCCGGTGGAGGTGGCGGCCATGGAGGCCCTGAAAGCCTCCCTCGGCTTCATCGACCTGCCGCGTGAGGCGATCCCGGAGCCTGAGAAGCTGTTCTCCTGGTGGAGCTACCGCGCCGCCGACTTCCGCAAGTCCAACCGCGGGCTGCGCCTGGACCACATCCTGGTCACGCCGGGCCTGCGCGCGGCCGCCTTCCGCACCGGCGCGGCGGTCTCGCGGGTCCACGACGACGTCCGCGAATGGGAACGCCCCAGCGACCACGCGCCGGTGACGGCCGACTTCGCGCTCTAGGGCGCCAGGCGGTAGCCGCCCGCCTCGGTCAGCAGCAGGCGGGCGTTGCCGGGATCGGGCTCGATCTTCTGCCGCAGGCGGTAGACGTGGGTTTCCAGGGTGTGGGTGGTGACGCCGGCGTTGTAGCCCCAGACCTCGGCCAGAAGCTCCTCGCGCGACACCGGCTTCTCGCCGGCGCGGTAGAGGTACTTCAGGATGTTGGTCTCCTTCTCCGTCAGCCGGATCTTCTTCTGGTTGGCGTCCACCAGCACCTTGGCCGAGGGCCGGAACTCGTAGCCGCCCAGGTGGAAGACCGCGCCTTCGGACTGCTCGTGGCTGCGCAGCTGGGCGCGGATGCGGGCCAGGAGGACGGCGAACTTGTAGGGCTTGGTGACATAGTCGTTGGCCCCGGCCTCCAGGCCCTGGACCGTGTCCTCGTCGGAGGCCGCCGCCGTCAGCATGATGATCGGCGCCTGGACGCCCTGGTCGCGCACCTGCTTGCACACCTCGCGGCCGTTCATGTCGGGCAGGTCGACGTCGAGCAGGATCAGGTCGGGCCGGGAGTCCAGGGCCGCGCGGACGCCGTCCGCGCCGGTGGCCGCCTCGACGGCGGCGAATTCCTCATGCAGTTGGAGTTGTTCGGCGACCGCGCCGCGAAGGTCGGCGTCGTCGTCGATGATGAGCAAGGTCTTCTTTTGCGCCATGGTAGGAAACTTGCACCGCGTCGGAGGCCCCGGAAAAGGAAATTAGGAGGCCGGGCTTGATCTTCAACGCCGATTCCAGGGGCCGTTTTTCGGCCGGGACGCAGGAAATGCGCTGCGCCATCGGCCGTTCCGGGATGGTCGCCGCCGTCGACAAGCGCGAGGGCGACGGCGCCTCCCCGGTCGGCCTCTGGCCGATCCGCTATTTCCTCTACCGGCCCGACAAGGGCGCGGCGCCGGCCACCGCCCTGCCCGTGCGGCCGATCGCGCCGGACGACGGCTGGTGCGACGCGCCGGACGATCCCGCCTACAACCGGCCGGTCAAGCGCCCCTATCCCGCCAGCCACGAGGCCCTGTGGCGGGAGGACGGCCTCTACGACCTGATCGTCGTGCTGGGCCACAACGACGACCCGCCGGCCCCGGGCCTCGGCGCGGCCATCTTCCTGCACCTGGCGAAGCCGGACTACGCGCCCACCGAGGGCTGCATCGCGCTGGCCCGTCCCGACCTGGAGGCAGTGCTCGCCATGGCCCAGCCGGGCGACGCCCTGGAGATCCGGGACTAGGTTCTGAACCCATAAAGCTTGCTGGCTGAGGGCGACGCTGATTCAAGGCTT
>CAYQPL010000085.1:0-4861 GCA_964419395.1 uncultured Phenylobacterium sp.
ATTGAACCAGCGACCCCTACGATGTCAACGTAGTGCTCTCCCGCTGAGCTACGCGTCCGGACCGGACCCCTGCAAGGGGCGGGAAGGGCGGCGGTATAGCGGCGAGGCGCGCGCGGCGCACGCGTCGAGGCCGACCGCGGCCGCCGGTTTTTCGTACGCCTTTTCAGGCGGCCATCATCCGCTCCACCTCGGTGACGATCTCGCGCTGGTGGATGGGCTTGGAGAGCACCTTGGCGCCGGCCGGCGCGCTGTCGCCGGCGGCCAGCGCCACGGCCGCGAAGCCGGTGATGAACATGATGCGCAGGGAGGGATGCCGGGCGGCGGCCTGGCGCGCCACCTCGATGCCGTCGATGCCGGGCATGACGATGTCGGTCAGCAGCAGGTCCCAGTCCTGGTCGAGGACGGCCACCGCCTCCTCGCCGTCGGCGCAGGCCGTCACCTCGTAGCCGGCGCGCTCCAGGGCGCGGGCGAGGAAGCCGCGCAGGGAGTCGTCGTCTTCGGCGAGGAGGATCTTGGGCATGTCGTCTTCCAATAGCGTCTGGCCCCAGGAGCGTCGGCGGACCAGACGGCGAGCATAGGCGGCGGTTTGTAAATCCGCGATGAACCGCAGGCCCGATCCGTTTGACCCCATGGCCGGCGCATCGTCATATGCCCGCCATGTCCGCGGTGGAGCCCATGGAAGTCGCAGAACCTGCGCCGGTCGCGCAGGGGAGCTTCACGCTCCGCCGCGCCGCGGCGGACGGCGCGCCCCCGCCCACGCCGGTCATCTTCGCCTCGCCGCATTCGGGCCGCATCTATCCCGACGACATGATGGCGGCCACCGCCCTGGACGCCCAGGCCATCCGGCGTTCCGAGGACGCCTTCGTCGACCAGCTGGTGGAGGCCGCGCCGGCGGCCGGGGCGGCCCTGATCACGGCCAACTTCGCCCGCGCCTATATCGACCTGAACCGCGAGGCCTTCGAGCTCGATCCCGGCATGTTCGCCGACGAGCTGCCGGACTTCGCGCGGGTGCGGACCGCGCGGGTGGCCGCCGGCCTCGGGGCCATCGCCCGGGTCGTCTCGGAGGGGCAGGAGATCTATGCCCGCAAGCTCACCTTCGAAGAGGCGCGGCTGCGCATCGACGGGGCGCACAAGCCCTATCACGAGACCCTGGCGGGCCTGATCGCCGAGGCGCAGGCGGCGCACGGCCTCGCCATCCTGATCGACTGGCACTCCATGCCGTCCATGGCCGCCCGCTCGGCCGGGGGCTGCGACATGGTGCTGGGCGACCGGTTCGGCGCGGCCTGCGCGGAGGATCTCACCGCCCTGGCCGAACGGGAGCTGGAGGACCGCGGCTACCGGGTGATCCGCAACACGCCCTATGCCGGGGGCTACACCACCGAGCACTACGGCCGCCCGGCGCGGCGGGCGCACGCCCTGCAGATCGAGCTCAGCCGCGGCCTGTATCTCGACGAGGCGACCCTGACCCCCACGGGGGGCTTCACGCGCCTGAAGGCCGACATCGAGGGCCTGACCCGGGCGCTGACGCACGCCGACTGGAGCCGGCTCCGCTAGCCTCCGCCGCCGCCCTGCGCCGCAGCGCAAAAAAAGGCCGCGCCAGGCGGCGCGGCCAGTTCATTAGGGAGGAAACGCCCAGGAAGGGCAGAGACGTCAGCGACGCCTCACGAATTGGAATGTACTGTGCGGCGCACAAATCGACAAGGGAAAAAACGTCGCAAACCTTATCATCAGGGGGTGAATTTCTTTTTCGCCAATAAGTTCAAGTGCTTGCACCCTGACGATCACACCACATTTCGTGTTGCAACGCACAAACGGGGGTTGCGGCGCGGCGTCACTGACATCAGATCGCGCTAGCACCGCGCGCCAAGCTCGCCTAAAAGCCGCGGCTTCCCCGAAAAGGCTCTTCTATGTCGCTGCGCAACATCGCCATCATCGCCCACGTCGACCACGGCAAGACCACCCTGGTCGACCAGCTGCTCGCCCAGTCCGGCGTCTTCCGCGCCAACGAGGCGACGGTGGAGCGCGCCATGGACTCCAACGACCAGGAGCGCGAGCGCGGCATCACCATCCTGGCCAAGTGCACCAGCGTGCTGTGGAACGGCAAGGCGGGCGAGACGCGGATCAACATCATCGACACCCCCGGCCACGCCGACTTCGGCGGCGAGGTGGAGCGGATCCTGGGCATGGTGGACGGCTGCGTCCTGCTGGTGGACGCCGAGGAAGGCGTCATGCCCCAGACCAAGTTCGTGCTGGGCAAGGCCCTCAAGATGGGCCTGCGCCCCATCCTCTGCCTCAACAAGGTCGACCGGCCGCACGCCGATCCCGACCGGGTGCTGAACGAGGCCTTCGACCTCTTCGCCGCCATGGGCGCGACGGACGAGCAGCTGGACTTCCCGCACATCTACGCCAGCGGCAAGAACGGCTGGGCGACGATGGACCTGGCCCAGCCGAACGACAATCTCGCGCCCCTGTTCGATCTGATCGTCGACCACGTGCCCGCGCCCAAGGCCGAGGCGCGCAAGGACGAGCCCTTCCAGATCCTGTCGGTGCTGATCGAGAGCGACCCGTTCCTGGGCCGCCTGCTGACAGGCCGCATCGAATCCGGCAAGGCCGTGCCCGGCATGGCCATCAAGGCCCTGTCGCGCGACGGCAAGGAGATCGAACGCGGCCGCATCACCAAGGTGCTGGCCTTCCGCGGCCTCAAGCGTCAGCCGATCGACGACGCCGAGGCCGGCGACATCGTCGCCATTGCGGGCCTCTCCAAGGCCACCGTGGCCGACACGCTCTGCGCGCTCGAGGTCAGCGAGGCCCTGCCGGCCCAGCCCATCGACCCGCCGACCATCTCCATGACCGTCTCGGTCAATGACAGCCCGCTGGCCGGGCGCGAAGGCGACAAGGTGCAGAGCCGCGTCATCGCCGCGCGCCTGATGAAGGAGGCGGAGTCCAACGTCGCCATCCGCGGCACCGAGACCAGCGAGAAGGACGCCTATGAGGTCGCCGGCCGCGGCGAACTGCAGCTGGGCGTGCTGATCGAAGGCATGCGCCGCGAGGGCTTCGAGGTCTCCATCAGCCGCCCGCGCGTGGTCTTCCAGACCGATCCGGAGACGGGCGAGCGCCTGGAGCCGGTGGAAGAGGTGATGATCGACGTAGACGACGAGTTCACCGGCGTCGTCATCGAGAAGCTCTCGGCCCGCAAGGCCGAGCTGAAGGACATGGGCCCGTCCGGCGCGGGCAAGACCCGCATCAGCCTGATGGCGCCGTCGCGCTCGCTGATCGGCTATCAGGGCGAGTTCCTGACCGACACCCGCGGCTCGGGCGTGCTGAACCGCGTGTTCAGCCACTACGAGCCCTACAAGGGCGCCATCGACGCCGGCCGCAAGGGCGTGCTGGTCTCCAACTCCGACGGCGAGACGGCGGCCTACGCCCTGTGGAACCTGGAGGAGCGCGGCGTCATGTTCGTCGGCGCCGGCGAGAAGACCTATCAGGGCATGATCATCGGCGAGAACTCCCGGGCCGACGACCTGGACGTCAACCCGATGAAGGCCAAGCAGCTCACCAACGTCCGCGCCTCCGGCAAGGACGAGAGCATCCGCCTGACCCCGCCGCGCCGGATGACGCTGGAACAGGCCATCGCCTATATCGAGGACGACGAGCTGGTCGAGGTGACGCCGCAGAACATCCGCCTGCGCAAGCGCGTCCTGAACCCCAGCTTCCGCAAGAAGCGCACCAAGGAAGACTAGGAGACCTGGGGGCGCGCCAACGGCGCGCCTTTCCCATGGACGCCAGGGACGGGGAATGCTGAAGGAGCCGCAAGGCCCCTTCTGGACCCCGCCCGATGCCCGCCGCCGTCTTCGCCGCCCTGCCGACCACCATCTTCGAGGAGATGAGCGGCCTGGCGCGCGCGACCGGGGCCATCAATCTCGGCCAGGGCTTTCCCGACGATCCCGGACCCGAGCCCCTGCGCCGCAAGGCGGCCGACGCGGTGCTGTCGGGCTACAACCAGTATCCCCCCATGGCGGGACTGCCGGAGCTGCGGCAGGCCGTGGCCGGCCACTATGCCTGCACGCAAGGCCTCGATCTCGATCCGCTGAGCGAGATCACCATCACCTCCGGCGCCACCGAAGCCCTGGCCGCGACCTTCCTCGCCCTGATCGCGCCGGGCGACGAGGTCATCGTGTTCCAGCCGGTCTATGACGCCTACCTGCCCCTGATCCGGCGGGCCGGCGGCGTTCCGCGCCTGGTGAGACTCTCGCCGCCGGACTGGCGCTTCACGCGGGCGATGCTGGAGGCGGCGATCACGCCGCGGACGCGCATCGTGGTGCTGAACAATCCCGTCAATCCCACCGGCCGCGTCCTGCCGGAGGCGGATCTCGCCCTGCTGGCGGAGATCTGCGCCGCCCACGACCTGATCGCCATCTGCGACGAGGTGTGGGAGCAGGTGGTCTTCGCCCCCGCCGTCCACCGTCCGCTGATGGCCCTTCCCGGCATGCGCGAGCGCTGCGTGAAGATCGGCTCGGCCGGCAAGATGTTCGGCCTCACCGGCTGGAAGGTGGGCTTCCTCTGCGCCGCGCCGGCCCTGTCGCGGGGGCTCGCCCGCGCCCACCAGTTCCTGACCTTCACCACCGCGCCCAACCTGCAGGCGGCCGTGGCCTACGGCCTGGACGAACCCGGCGGCTGGTTCGAGGCCCATCCGCGCGCCCACGCCGCCACCCCGGCGCGGCAGGCCGCGGCCCAGCGGCGCGCGAATTCCCTAGCCATCCGTCAGCTCGCTGGCGTAGGGTATACCTGCATTCCCTTGAAATTTCCGTCCTCGGTGGCGAAACCAGGTTTCAGGCATTCCCTTATAAAATCTGAAAGCTGC
>CAYQPL010000085.1:4871-12277 GCA_964419395.1 uncultured Phenylobacterium sp.
CCCAGGCGCGGCTGGCCGAGGCCCTGCGGCGCGAGGGGTTCGCCGTCCTGCCCTCGCAGGGGACCTACTTCCTGAACCTCGACCTCGCCGCCTCCGGCGTGGCGATGGGCGACCGCGACTTCGCCCTCCTGGCCGTACGCGAGGCCGGCGTGGCCACGATCCCGGTCTCGGCCCTCTACGAGCGCGATCCGGTCGTCACCATCCTGCGCCTCTGTTTCGCCAAGGCTGACGCCACCCTGGACGAGGGCGCCCGCCGACTGGCCCGCGCCCGCGACCTCGCGCGGCGTTGATATTTTACCCGGGTGATATTGACGGGCATTTTCATCCGGGCCATCAAGCGCGAATGACCCTCGCCGATCCCAGCCTGTTCGACATTCCCCACGCCGCCGCCGCCCTGCGGGCGGCCTTCGGGAACGCGCCCGTCACCGGCGTCCGGCCCATTGCGGGCGGGTTTTCCGGCGCTCAAGTCTTCCGTCTGGAAGCCGAAGGCGGCGTCTGGCTCCTGCGTCTGGCGAACGGGCGCGACGCCTTCCGTGATCCGGCCCGGTGGTTCGAGTGCCTGCGCATCGCCGCGGCCGCCGGCATCGCGCCGCCGCTGCGCTACGCCGACGCCGAGACCGGCGCCTGCATCACGCGGTTCATCGAGGGCCGGCCGCTCGCCGAAGGGTTCGGTATGCCGCGCTCGGCGATGATCGCGGCGCTGGGCGCGCTGGCCGGGCGCCTGCACGCCACCGCCGCCTTCCCGCCCCTGGTCGACTACATGGACGGCATGGAGCCTGATCGGTCAGCTTCGCGGCGCAGGCTTGCTGACGCCGGCGGCGCTGGACGAGGAGCTTGCCGGCTATGAGGCCCTCGACCGCGCCTACCGCGCCCTGCGGCCGGAGCCGGTGTCCAGCCACAACGATCTCAACCCCCGGAACATCCTGATCGAAGACGGCCGGCCGTGGGTGGTGGACTGGGAGGCGGCCTTCCTCGCCGACCGTTATGTGGACCTGGCGACCCTGGCCAACAATGTGACGCGGGACGAGACGGAACTCGCCCGCCTCACCGGCGCCTATTTCGGCCGCGCCCCCAGCGCCGCCGAATCCGCCCGCCTGTTCCTGGCCCGGCAGGTGAACCGCGTCTTCTACGGGGTGATGTTCCTGTCCGGCCTGGCCGCGGAGCGGCCGCAGGCGCGCATCGCACCCGCCGAGGTCGAGGCCGATCTCGCCGAGGTGCGCCAGGCGCTCGGCGAGGGCCGCTTCCCGCTCGACTCCTGGGACGGCCGCCTCGTCTATGGCCTGGCCCAGCTGCGGGCGGCGCGGGCGAACCTGGCGAGCCCGCGCTTCCCAGAGGCGGTCAGGCTGGCGCGGTAGGCCGCGCCGGGCGGGCCATGTAGACGTCCAGGTCGTCGCGGCCGGTCTCCACGCAGCCGCGGCGCTCGTAGAGGCGCCGGGCGTCGCTCTCGCGCAGGACGGTCAGGATGACCCGCGCGCCCGCCGCGTCGGCCTCCGCCAGCAGGACGTCCAGGACCGCGGTCCCAAGGCCCCGCCCCTGCCAGTCCGGCGCCAGGTAGAAGTGTTCGAGCTTCAACGTCCCCGGTTCGGTCGGGTAGAGGGCCACGCAGCCGGCCATGTCTCCGCCGACGCGGATCAGGCGGGTGGTCTCCGGGCGATAGGTCTCGGCGAACCAGGCCCGCGCCCGGTCGGGATCGAAGCGGCCGATGCGGTTGAAGCTCTCGGCCATCACGCTCAGCCGAAGCTCCGTCAGCGCCGCCAAGTCCCCGGCGCAGGCCGGGGCGAAGGCGAAGGCCGGCGCGGCCTCAGCAGGTGGAGCCGCCATCGACCACGATCGCCTGACCGGTCATCCAGGAACCGGCCTTGGAAGCCAGGAACACCGCCGCGCCGGCGATGTCGTCCGGCTCGCCCAGGCGGCGCAGCGGATTGTTGGCGCTGGAGCGCTTCTCGGCCTCCGGCGTGTCCCACAGCGCACGCGCGAAGTCGGTCTTCACCAGACCCGGCGCGATGCAGTTGACGCGGATATTGTCCGGGCCGAGCTCGACGGCGAGGTTGCGGGCCAGCTGGAAGTCGGCGGCCTTGGAGATGTTGTAGGCGCCGATGCCGGTGGAGCCGCGCAGGCCGCCGATCGACGAGATGATGATCACCGCCCCGTCCTTGCGCTCGCGCATCTGCGGCGCGGCCATCTGGATGAGCCAGTTGTTGGCGATGATGTTGTTGTCGAGGATCTTGCGGAAGGCGTCGTCCTCGATCTTCGACATCGGGCCGAAGAAGGGGTTGGTGGCGGCGTTGCAGACGACGATGTCGATCTTGCCGAAGGCCTTGACGGTCTCGTCCACCAGGCGCTGCAGGTCGTCCTTCGACGAGATGGAGGCCGGAACCGAGATGGCCGCGCCTGGATGCTTTTCGTTGATCGCCGCGGCGACCTCGTCGCAGGGCCCGGCCTTGCGCGACGAGATCACCACCTTGGCGCCATGTTCGGCCATGCGCTCGGCGATGGCCTTGCCGATGCCGCGGGACGAGCCGGTGATGACGGCCACCTTGCCGGTCAGGTCGAACAGTTCCATGGCGCGCTTTCCCTGATTGAAATGCTTGTTTGAACGCCCGCCATTTGCCGCGCCGCCACAGGCCAGGTCAAGCCGTCCGGCGGCGGCGCAAAGTTCGAAAACGCAGTACGGAAATCAGGCGCCGGCCTGGGCCGCGAGCTCCCGCAGCGCCCCGTTGGCGATGGTCAGCTTGGCGAAGGTCCAGCCGCCGGCCGACGCCTCCACCTCCTCGATCGTCCGCTGAGCCTGGAGCACCGCCTCCCCCGCCCGCCCGGCCCAGGCGGCCACCACGGCCTGCGCCGAGCCGACGTCGCCGGCCGCCTTGGGCCCGCGGGCGTCCTTCAGGATGGCCCGGGTGACGGCGGTCTGCTCCGTCAGCAGGTCCTCCACCAGGCGGCGCACGGCGGCGCGCTCGAAGGCGTCGCCGGCCGAGTGGCCGCCCGCCGCCGCGCGCAGGCGGTCGAAGGCGAAGGCGGCCCCCACCTGGTGATAGAGGCGCGCCACGCTCTCCACCGGCCAGCGGGAGGCCTCGGCCAGGTCGGCCACGTCCGCGGCGATGGTGAGCGGCTGCAGCTCCGCCACTTGGCGCGCCAGGTCGGCCGGGGCGCCGGCCTCGATCAGCACGGCCGCCTGCCGGTCCAGCTCGGCGCGCTCCACCTCGGTCAGGATCTCGGGCACCAGGCCGCGGATCGCCTGCACGGGCTTGGCGTAGCGGGCGATGAGCGGGCTCACCTGGGCGCCTTCGCGGGCCGCCCGGCGGGCGAGCCAGAAGGTCAGGCCGCGCAGGTTGCCGGCCAGCCGCCGCAGCAGCAGCAACTGGGCCTGGGCGGGAACCACATTGTCCAGCGCCTCGACGGATTCCCACAGCGGCGCGAGCTGGAGCACGGCGCGGGCGGCCTCATAGCCGACGAAGAAGGCCTGGGCGTCGCATCCGGCCGAAGCCATCAGGCGGCCCGGGAAGCTCGGCCCGCAACGGTTGACGATGTCGTTGGCGACCACCGTGGCGATGATCTCCCGGCGCAGGCGGTGACGGCGCATCTCCGGTGCGAAGCGCATCAGCGGCTCGGGGAAGTAGCCCTCCAGGACCTGCTCGAACCAGGGATCGTCGGGGACGTCGGTCTCCACCATCTCGCGGAACAGCTGGATCTTGCCATAGGCCAGGAGGACCGCCAGTTCGGGGCGCGTCATGCCGCGGCCGGCCTTCTGGCGCTCGACGATCTCGGCCGCGTCGGGCAGGCCTTCGACGGCCCGGTCCAGCCGGCCCATGGACTCCAGGCGGGCCATGAAGCGGGCGTGAGGCTCCAGCTCCCCGACGGCGTCCATCTCCAGCAGGGACAGGGCCTGGGTCTGGTCGTAGTTGTGCTCCAGGACGTGGGCGGCCACCTCGTCGACCATCGCGCGCAGCAGCTTGTCGCGATCGGGCCGGGTGAGGGCGCCGGCGCGCTCCACCATGCCGGTGAGGATCTTGATGTTCACCTCGTGGTCGGAGGAGTCGACGCCGGCCGATTTGTCGATGGCGTCGGTGTCCACGCGCCCGCCGTGGTGCGCGAACTCGATCCGCGCGGCCTGGGTCAGGCCGAGATTGGCGCCCTCCCCGATCACCTTGACCCGCAGCTCGTCGGCGTCGACCCGCAGGGCGTCGTTGGTCTTGTCGCCGACCTCGGCGTGGCTCTCGCCGCTCGCCTTCACATAGGTGCCGATGCCGCCGAGATAGAGCAGCTCGGCCGGCGCCTTCAGGATGGCGCTGATCAGTTCGGCCGGGGTCAGGGCCTCGGCCTCGATCTCCAGCATCTGACGCACCTGCGGCGTCAGCGGGATGGACTTCTGGCTGCGCGGGAAGACGCCGCCGCCCTCCGAGATCGCCGAACGGTCGTAGTCGTCCCAGGACGAACGCGGCAGGGCGAACATGCGCTGGCGCTCGGCGAAGGCGGCCGCCGTGTCCGGATCGGGATCGAGGTAGATGTGGCGGTGTTCGTAGGGCGCCAGCATGCTCGTCTGGTTGGACATCAGCATGCCGTTGCCGAAGACGTCGCCCGACATGTCGCCGACGCCCACCACGGTGAAGGGTTCGGACTGGATGTCCTTGCCCATCTCCCGGAAGTGGCGCTTGACCGCCTCCCAGGCGCCGCGGGCGGTGATGCCCATCTCCTTGTGGTCGTAGCCCGCCGAGCCGCCCGAGGCGAAGGCGTCGCCCAGCCAGAAGCCGTAGGATTCGGCCAGGCCGTTGGCGATGTCGGAGAAGGTCGCCGTGCCCTTGTCGGCGGCGACCACCAGATAGGGGTCGTCTCCGTCGTGCAGGATCACGTCCTGCGGATGGATCACCTCGCCCTCGGGCGTGAGGTTGTCGGTGATGTCGAGGAGGCCGCGCAGGAAGGTCTTGTAGGCCTCGATCGCCGCGGCCCGCACCTCGTCGGGGGCCCCGCCGGCCGGCAGCTGCTTGGGATAGAAACCGCCCTTGGCGCCGACGGGCACGATGACGGCGTTCTTCACCTGCTGGGCCTTGGCCAACCCCAGCACCTCGGTGCGGAAGTCGTCGCGCCGGTCCGACCAGCGCAGGCCGCCCCGCGCCACCGGGCCGAAGCGGAGGTGGACGCCCTCGCCCTGGGGCGACCAGACATAGATCTCGCGATAGGGCTTGGGCGCCGGCAGGTCGGCCAGGCTCTCGCTGGCCACCTTGAAGCTGATATAGGCCTTGGGCCGGCCGTCCCCGGCCGCCTGATAGTAGTTGGTCCGCAGGACCGCCTGGACCAGAAGGGCGATGCGGCGCAGGACGCGGTCGTCGTCGAGGCTCTCGACCAGCTGCAGGGCCTCGGTGATCTCGCCCATGATGGCCTGGGCCTGGGTCTCGCGGGCGGCGACGTCGGCGCGCAGGGCCGGGTCGAAGCGCGTGCGGAAGAGGTCGAGGATCAGGCGCGCGACGCCCGGATGCCGCGTCAGCGCGGCCTCCTGGACCCGCTGGGACGGGTCGAGCCCGCTCTGCTGGCGATAGCGGGCCAGGGCGCGCACCAGCGCCGCCTCCCGCCAGCCGACGGACAGTTCGAGCACCAGGCGGTTGAAGCCGTCGTTCTCCGCCTGGCCGGTCCAGACGGCCACGAAGGCCTCCTCGAAACAGGCCTTCACCTCGCCGAAGACGAGGTGTTCGCCGCGGGGATCGTCGAGTTCGAACTCGTGCACCCAGACGACGTCGGCGCCGGCGCGGCGGACGGGAAAGCCCGCCTCGACCACCGCCTTCAGGCCCATGCTCTCCAGGATGGGCAGGACCTCGGCCAGCGGGGCCGGCTCGTGCGGGCGGTAGAGCTTGAAGCGGAACTGGCGCGGCGTGTCGGCCTCGCGCCGGAAGGCGCGCACGCGCACCGCCTCGCCCGGCTTCAGGTCGTCGATCACGGACAGGTCGGCCAGGGCCTCGGCGGCCCCATAGCGGTCGCGATAGCCGGCCGGGAAGGCGCCGGCGTAGCGGGCGAGCATCTCCGCCGTCCGCGCCGCCGGATGGTCGAGGTCGCGCACGGCCGCCTCGAACCGGTCCTCCCAGGTCCGCGCCGCCTCGGCGATCTGGGCTTCCACCTCGGCGAGATCGGGGTCGCGATGGCGGCCCGGCGTCACCCCGATGATGAAGTGGACCCGCGCCAGGGGGGAGTCCGAGAAGCTGGGATAGTAGGCCGAGACGCGGCCGCCATAGGCCTCGGCGAGGATGGCGCCGGCCCGCTTGCGCAGGTCGGAATCGTAGCGTTCGCGCGGCACGAACATCAGCACCGAACAGAACCGGTCGAACGGATCGCGCCGCTCGAACACCCGCACCCGCGGCCGGTCGTGCAGGTGGAGAATGCCCAGCGCATTCTCCAGCAGCTGGGCCTCGGTCATCTGGAAGAGTTCGTCGCGGGGATAGTTCTCGACGATGTTCTTCAGCCGCTTGCCGTTGTGGCTGCCGGGCGCCTTGGCCGCGCGGGCGAGAACGGCGGCCACCTTTGCGCGCACCAGCGGCACGGCGGCGACCGGCTGGTCGTAGGCCTCGGCCGTGAACAGGCCGACGAAGCGCACCTCGCCCGCCGGGCGGCCGTCGGCGCCGAACCGGCGCACGCCCACATAGTCCATGTAGCCGCGCCGGTGGACCCGCGAGCGCATGTTGGCCTTGGCCACGGTCACGGCCGCGTCCTCGCCGATCGCGCGCTGCAGCTGGGCGGTCAGGATGGCCGGCTCGTTGGTCCGGCGCAGCACCCGGCGCTCGGGATCGCGCAGCACGCCAAGGCCGTCCTGGGGCTGGAACAGCGGCTCCTCGGCGGCGTAGCCCCCGCCGGCGGCGCGCGGATACTCGTAGATGCGCGCGCCGAGGAAGACGAAGTGGTCCTTGTGCAGCCAGCGGAGGAAGGCGAGCTCCTCGTCGCGGCGCGCCGAGGCCGGGGCCTGTTCCAGCTCGGCGACGGTGCGCGCCATCAGGTCGAGCATGGCCGGGAAGTCGGCGACGGCGGCGCGGGCGTCCTCCAGCGCCTCGCGGACGCCGGCGACGAGCTGGTCTTCGCGATCGATCCCGACGCGGTCGAGGACCACCTGGATCATCGACTCGGTGACCGGCTCGCCGTCTTCGGCGCGCAGGCCCTTGCCGTCGCGGGCGATCTCCACCACCGGGTGGAACATGGCGCGGACCGGGAAGCCGAGGTCGGCGATCTCGCCCATGACGGAGTCGACCAGGAAGGGGGCGTCGGGCTGGACGATCTCCAGCCGGTCGTAGTCGGCCTCGCCGCCCTGCGCCGTCACCGCGCGCACCAGGCGGACGGCGGGCGACAGGCCGCGGGGCGTAAAGGCGAAGCGCCCGAAGTGGCAGAGGGTAGGCGGCAGGGACAAAGGGGGGGGGTGGGGGCGATAGTAGGGG
>CAYQPL010000085.1:12287-15052 GCA_964419395.1 uncultured Phenylobacterium sp.
CGCCAGAAGTCGACGAGGTTCGCCGCCAGGTCCTCAGGGGAGAGGTCGGGCAGCTCGTCGGCGGCGACATCCTCGCCCACCTGGGCGGCGAAGGCGGCCACCGCGGGGCTCGCCGCGCCGAGGGCGCGCAGAAGCTCGGTCTCCAGCTCGCTCTTCAGCCGGGCGTGGTTGGGGTCGTTCATGCGGAGGCCCCCCGGAAAACGAGAACGCCGCCGGAGGAGAGAGTCCGGCGGCGCCGGGTTCCGCCTGGGGGGAGAGGCGGAACACGCTGGGCTCGTCGCGCCGGCGTCCCTTGCGGGGCGGCGCTGTGAGGTCGGGGGTGGGTGAGCCCCGACATTGCTTCAGATAGGTGTTCGAAGATCAAAGTGAAGCCCCGGACTCGAAGTCTTGTGGCGCGCCCCCTTCCGGCGGCGCGGCGGTTGGGAAGTCAGCGTCTCTCGCCTTGACCGGTTCCCCGTCGTCGGAGAGCAGGATGGCGATCCAGCGGGTTCCGTCGAACTGGGCCAGGATCACCATCGCCATGACGGCGATGGGCGTGGAGAGGAACATGCCGGGCAGGCCCCAGATGGCGCCCCACAGCGCCAGGGACAGCAGGATCACCACCGGATCCATGTTCAGGCTCTCGCCCTGCATCCGCGGCTGGACAATGTTGCCGACCACGAACTGCACGCCCTGCAGCACGGCCGCCAGGATCGCCGCCGGCCACAGGCTGTCGAACTGCAGCAGCGCGAAGAGGGGCGGGGCGGCGACGCCCACGATCCCGCCGATGATCGGGATGTAGGAGGCGATGAAGATCAGCAGGGCCCAGAACAGGGCGTTGTCCAGCCCGACCACCGCCATGGCGATCCACGAGGCGGCGGCGATCATCAGGCCCGTGACCGTCTGCACCCAGAGATACTGCTCCACTCCGTCGCGGATGCGGTGGAAGGCGGCCACGGCCTCGCGGCGCTCGTGCCGGTCCGGGAAGAGGCCGACGACCTTGCGCTCGAAGCCGCGGCGCGAGGCCAGGATGAAGCCGAGATAGATCAGCACGAAGACGGCGCTGGAGGCGAAGCCCTGCAGGGCGCCGCCCACCTGGCTGAGATACTGGGCCGGGTTGAGCTGGCGGATGAGCTGTTCGAGGCTTTGCGGCGCCTGGACCCCCAGCAGGCCGGCGGCCTGTTCCATGAGGCCGTTGAGACGCGGCCCGTAGGCGGCGATCTGGACGACGAAATCGGCCGCGTTCTCGGCGATCAGCACCGCGGCGCCGACGAAGACGGCGATGGAGAGCACGATGGCCGCCGGCGCTGCGGCGGCCCTGGGCAGGAAGGGCGCGCGCCGCATCAGCAGGCGCGCCAGCCCGTCGATCATCACGGCCAGAAAGATGGCGAGCGCCAGCGGCGTGAAGATGTCGCGCAGCACGTAGAGCACCACCCCGCAGGCGATCACCGCCAGGATCACCAGGGCGGAGCGCGTGACGGCGGAGGGCGCAGGGGACGGCATGCGGGGGCGATTCCTGGCGCGACTGTCGACTGCGGCGCCGCCATCGTCAATCGGCCGGCACGAGTCTTTCTCGATATTCCGCGGCGCCGGCATGCGCTTCCCCGAACCTGCGCGTTGCGAGGTCGAGTCTTCCAAGACCCGGCGCCCGCGGCCCGGCGGTGGCGCATCTGCGGCGACACCGCTAGCTTCACCTTCGAGACCGTGGAGGAGATGGTGATGCCGGCCGATGGACTGAAGACCCCCGACGGCGTCCTGACCGGCCTGGGAGAGAGCCTCCTGCATCTGCGGCTGGACCGGGCCAACCGCCACGGCCTGGTCGCCGGCGCCACCGGCACGGGCAAGACCGTGACCCTGCAGATCCTCGCCCAGGGCCTCTCCGACGCCGGCGTGCCGGTCTTCGCCGCCGACGTGAAGGGCGACCTGTCCGGCGTCGCCCTGGCCGGCGCACCCAACGACAAGCTGCTGGCGCGCGCCGCCAAGATGGATCTGGACCTGCAGCCGGCGGGGGCGCCCACCCTCTTCTGGGACCTGTTCGGCGAGTCGGGCCACCCGATCCGCGCCACCGTCTCCGAGGTCGGCCCGCTGCTGATGAGCCGCATGCTGGAGCTCAACGACGTGCAGGAGGGCGTGCTGACCATCGTCTTCCGCGCCGCCGACGACGAGGGCCTGCTGCTCCTCGACCTGAAGGACCTGCAGGCGGCGCTGGGCTATGTGGGCGAGAACGCCGCCGAGATCGGCGTCCGTTACGGGGCGGTCTCGAAGCAGAGTCTGGCGGCGATCCGCCGCAAGCTGCTGGTGCTGGAGGACCAGGGGGCGACGGCCTTCTTCGGCGAGCCCGCCCTGCAGCTCTCCGACCTGATGCGGACCGACGCCGCCGGCCGCGGCTATGTCAGCATCCTGGCCGCCGACCGGCTGATCCGGTCGCCGCGCCTCTACGCCACCTTCCTGCTCTGGCTGCTGTCGGAACTGTTCGAGGAGCTTCCCGAGGTCGGCGATCCGGAAAAGCCGCGCCTGGCCTTCTTCTTCGACGAGGCCCACCTGCTCTTCCGCGACGCGCCCCGGGGCCTGCTGGAGAAGGTCGAGCAGGTGGTGCGCCTGATCCGCTCCAAGGGGGTGGGGGTCTATTTCGTGACCCAGAACCCGGCCGACATTCCCGACAGCGTGCTGGGCCAGCTGGGCAACCGCATCCAGCACGCCCTGCGCGCCTACACGCCGGCCGACCAGAAGGGGCTGCGCGCCGCCGCCCAGTCCTTCCGGACCAATCCCGCCTTCGACACAGCCGA
>CAYQPL010000085.1:15062-15309 GCA_964419395.1 uncultured Phenylobacterium sp.
CCAGCCAGGGGCGGGGGGTCGGCGAGGCGCTGGTCTCCCTGCTCGACGAGAAGGGCGCGCCGGGCGTCGTGCAGAAGACCCTGATCCGCCCGCCCGCCTCGCGGCTGGGCCCGGCGACGGCGGCCGAGCGCGCGGCGCTGCTAGCCCAGAGCCCCGTGCGCGGCCTCTACGACGAAACGAAGGACCGGGAGTCGGCGCACGAGCGGCTGGCCGCCCGCGCCGAGGCGGCCGCGGCCCCGGCCGAGGC
>CAYQPL010000086.1:0-660 GCA_964419395.1 uncultured Phenylobacterium sp.
TCCTCGTGCTGGTGTCGAGCCGCTGTCCGACGCCGATGTTGACCAGCGCGGGCTCGTAGCCGCGCGCCTCGCTGGCGTCGATCATCGCGCGGCACTCCTCCGGCGTGAAGACGTTGTGCAGGACGAAGGCGAAGGCGCCCGCCTCCGTCTCCTGCTTATTGGGCAGCGCGAAGTCCTCCCGCACGATTGCCGGCGCGGGCTCCGGCTCGGGCGCCGCGGCCGCCATGCTCATCGCCTCGGGCGCCGCGGCCACGGTCGTGGTCCTGGAGTCAGATTCGGTTTCGGCCTCGGCCGGCGCCCCCCTGCCGGCCAACTGGATCGCCCTGGCCGCCGAGGCCGCGCGCGGCCAGAAGGAGGTCTGGTTCGGCGCCGCCGGCCCGGAGGCCCCCACCCTGGTCGCGGCCACCGCGGCGGCGACGCCGCAGGGCCGGCGCTGGATCCTCGCAGCGGCCGATCCGGGTCGGCTGGCGGCCCTGCTCAACGCCGAGCGGCCCGAGGCGGTCACCTCGGCCCGGGGGCTGGTCCTGGCGGCCTCCGGCCCGGACGGCGTCGCCCAGGCCGACAGCCTGGTCGGGGCCTTCGCCCTGACGCCGGGGGAGCTGCGCCCCGGTCGCCTGAACCGGGCGGAGAGCCCCGAGGGGCACGCCCTGGAGCTCTCCG
>CAYQPL010000086.1:670-11146 GCA_964419395.1 uncultured Phenylobacterium sp.
GCGGCGGCGCCCACCCCGCGGCGGACGGCGCCCTGATGGCGATCGCCGGCGTGTCGTCCGACCCGCTGGAGCTGATCTCGGCCCGCGAGCAGCTGGGCTGGGTGCTCATCCCCCTGGGCGTAGCCTTCCTGCTCGGCCTGCTGCTGTTCAACCAGAGCCGGCGGGTGGAGAGCGCCCAGCAGGACGCCTTCGACAGCGAGCAGCGTTTCCGCATGGCCGTCGAGGCTGCGCGCTGCGGCATCTGGGAATGGGACCTGGCGACCGACGAAATGTTCATGTCCGACGTCACCGGCGGCATGCTCGGCTGGGGCGGAGGCGGCGTGGTGGGCGGCCAGGAGGTGCTGGAGCGGGTCTCCCCCGATCACCGCGAGCGGGTCCGCCAGGCCCTGTCGACCGCCGCCCTCTACGGCGCCTTCGACGTCTCCTTCCGCGTGCCGCGGGTCGACGGCGGCCGGCCGATCTGGATCGACGCCCGCGGCCAGGCCTTCGGCCGCGCGCCCGAGGGCGGCTTCTCGCGCATCATCGGCGTGGCCCTCGACGTCACCGAGGAACGCATGGCCCAGGCGCGCGCCCAGGCGGCCGAGAACCGCCTGCGCGACGCCATCGAGAGCGTATCGGAGGCCTTCGTCCTCTGGGACCGCCACGGCCGGCTGCTGATGTGCAACCGCAACTACCGCAGCTTCTTCTCGCTGGAGGCGCGGCTGCTCAAGCCCGGCGCCCTGCGCGACCAGGTCAACCGCTACGCCCGCCTGGCCATCCGGCGCGAGCTGCCGGCCGCCGACGGCCGCGCCGGGGTGCGGGAGGCCGAACTGAACGACGGCCGCTGGATTCAGATCTCCGAGCGCCGCACGGCCGAGGACGGCCTGGTCATGACGGCGGCCGACATCACCGCCATCAAGACCCAGGAGGAGGCCCGGCGGAAGAACGAGGAGGCGCTGCAGCGGGCCGTCGTCAGCCTGGAGCACAGCCAGGAGCAGCTCTCGGAACTGGCGCGGAAGTACGAGGCCGAGAAGGTCCGGGCCGAGGGCGCGAACAAGGCCAAGAGCGAGTTCCTGGCCAATATGAGCCACGAGCTGCGCACGCCGCTGAACGCCATCAACGGCTTCTCCGAGATCATGGTCGGCGAGATGTTCGGGCCGCTGGGCGACGCCCGCTACAAGGAGTATGCCGGCGACATCCTCTCCTCCGGCCAGCACCTGCTGGCCCTGATCAACGACATTCTCGACATGTCGAAGATCGAGGCCGGCAAGATGAACCTGAAGTTCGAGCCGCTGACCGTGGAAGACGTGGTCGAGGACGCCGCGCGGCTGGTGCGCAACCGGGCCGAGGCCGCGGGACTGGCCCTGGAGCTGGAGTTCCCGCGCGACCTGCCCGAGGTCGAGGCCGACTATCGTGCGGTCAAGCAGGTGCTGCTCAACCTGTTGTCCAACGCCATCAAGTTCACCCCGCGCGGCGGCCGCGTGACGGTGCGGGCCGAGAGCCGGCGCGACCCGACGGGCGAACGCATCCGGATCAGCGTCCGCGACACCGGCATCGGCATCGCCGCGGACGACCTGCAGCGGCTGGCCCAACCCTTCGAGCAGATCGAGAGCCAGCCCTCCACGACCCAGCAGGGCACGGGTCTCGGCCTGGCGCTCACCAAGTCGCTGGTCGAGATGCACGGCGGCGCGCTGGACATCCAGAGCGCGCCGGGCGAGGGCACGACGGTGGCCTTCTCCGTGCCCGTCCGCCAGGCGGACCCGCGCGGCGAAAGCCGGCGCGGCGCGGCCGCCTAGGGCGGGGGCGGCCCGCCGGCCGGGGGCGGTTCGTCCCGGGCGCGGTCACGCGCCTCGTCCCGCGGTCCGTCCCGGCGGCCCTCCCGCATTCGCCGTTGCGACGGCCTGGAGAGCGCGCCGGCCAGGCGGTCGCGCTCCTCGGCCGTGAGGTCCCCGGCGAAGTCCACCACCCGGCCCTCCACGAGCGCGCGGGCCTCCATCTCCATGGCCTGGGCGCGGGCGAGACCGCGGCGGACGGCGGTGGGATCGTAGGGATCGGTCCCCAGTTCGCGCCAGGCCTCGCGACGCGCCTCGCCGGCGGCCATCAGCTGGCGACGCACCTGGAAGGCGTCGGCGCGCAACGCCTTGTGGAAGGCCTCCTGCTGGTCGGCCGACAGGGTCTGGGCCGCGTCCCAGAAGGGTGGCGGGCCCGGACGCATCATGGCGCGCCGGCTCTCGGAGAACCGCGCGCCCACGACCAGACCGCCGACGATGGCGCCGACCGCGAACAGATTGAGCGCCAGCGAGACGAAGAGGGCGAGGGTGAGATTGCGCTGGGACATCAGACGCCCTCCAGGCTGACGGTGTCGACATCCAGGCCCTCATAGCCCGTCACCGCCGCGGCGATGACGTCGGTCTCGGCCGGCGGGGCGACCGCGCCCGAGGCGATGACCCCGACCATCAGGCCGGCCGCGCCGGCGGCCATCAGCCCGGCGCCCAGGCCCGTCCGCCAGATCCAGGTCCGCCACGCCGCCGCCGGACGGGCGGCCGGGGCGGCCGACAGGATGGCCTCGCGCAGGGCGTGGCTGGCGGCCGGCGCCCGCCAGGCGTCCATCAGGCCGTCCAGATCGCTCTCGGCGGACAACAGCTCGGCCGTCGCCCGAGGATCGCGGGCCATGAGGGCGGCCGCGGCGTCGCGCGTTTGCGCCGGCCAGCGCGAGACATCGCCGCCATAGGCGCCGGCCAGCGCCACAAATCGCTCCAGGTCCATGTCCATGGCTGGCGCCTCCTTCCTCATCGCCGCCTCATCGCATGTCCGCGAGGGCGGACCGCAGGGCGCGCCGGCCCCGCGACAACAGACTTTCCAGGGCCTCCACGCTGACCCCCATCAGGGCGGCGGCCTCGATATTGCCGAGCTCCTGGTAGTGGCACAGCACCAGGGCCTCCCGCTGCCGGTCCGGCAGGGCGGCCATGGCCGCCGCCACCCGCAGGCCCACATCGGCGGCCTCCAGCCCCCGATCCGGCGCCGGCCCCTCGTCGGCCAGTTCCGGCGGGGCGTCGGTGGCCACCTCGCGGCGGCGCCGCAGGCGGTCGTAGCAGAGGTTGAGCGCCACCCGGTGGAGCCAGGTGTCGAAGCGGGCCGCCCCCGGCTTCCATCGCCCCGCCTGCCGCCAGGCCCGCACGAACACCTCCTGCGTCACGTCCTCGGCCTCGGCCGCGTCGTTCAGCATCCGCGCCGCCAGGCCGTGGATGCGCGGCAGCTTGCGCGCCATCAGGGCCCGCACGGCCGCCGGGTCGCCGCGGGCGACACGGGCGAGCAGCTCCTCGTCGGGATCGACCAGCTTCGCCAAGCCTCACCCCGCGGGCCGGCGACGGGAACGGCGGCTCAACGGCTCGCACCTGTTCCGTCCTGCGCCCAGGCCTGGCCCAGGCGGCGCATGCTGCGGCCCCGTCTCACGGTCCTCGGCTCCTCGTGATCCCTTATCCTCTGGAGCTTCCACGGACATGGGCGGCGTTTCCGTCGCTTCAGCCGCGCAGGAGGGTTTCGAAGGCGGCGCGAGCCGCCTTGCGCGCCGCTTCGAGCCTCGGCTTCACCGCCTTGAAGTCCGCCTCGCCCGCCGCCCGCGCCAGCAGCCGGCGGAAGGCGGTGGGCTCCTTCGACGGATCGGCCTCGTCCTCGAGCGCCAGCTTGGTGAGCTGGGTGATGTTCTGCTGCAGGCGCCAGGCGTCCTCCAGGGCGGCCAGGGGCTCGGCCGGCTCCAAGCCCGCCTCCCGGAAGGCCGCCAGGGCTGTGGCGGTGTGCGGACGCAGCGGCCCGCCCTGGCCGGCATGGACGAGCTGCAGGAACTGGGCGGCGAACTCCACGTCCACCAGGCCGCCGCGCGACAGCTTCATGTCCCAGAAGTCCTTCGCCGGCCGCTCGCGCTCCAGCAGGGCCCGCATGGCCCGGACGTCCTTGGCCGTCGCCGTGCGGTCGCGGGACCGGCGCAGGGCGGTCTCGATCAGCTTGCCGGCCGCCTCGGCGAAGGCCGGCGTGCTCGCCCAGACGACCCGGGCGCGCGTCAGGGCCAGCAGCTCCCAGGTTTCGGCCTCGCCCTCGTAATAGCTCTCGAAAGCCGCCTGGCTGACGGCGACGGGCCCCTGAGTCCCCGAGGGCCGCAGCTGCATATCGACCTCGTAGAGGCCGCCCTCGGCCGTCGGCAGCGACAGGGCCGCGATCAGACGCTGGGTGAAGCGGCCGTAGAAGGTCTCCGCGCCCCAGGACTTGATCGACGACATGGCCCGCGGATCGTCCGGCCGGTAGAGCGTCATCAGGTCGAGATCGGAGCCGGCGCTCATCTCGCGCGAGCCGCACTTGCCCAGCGCCACCACCGCCACCTGCCCCGGAAAGTCGCCGCCGATGCGCTCGGCCTCGGCCAGGGCGGCGGGCGCCAGGGTGCGGATGCAGAGATAGGCGAGGTCGGCGAAGCCGCGGCCCACCGTCTCGGCGCTCGCCACGCCGCTCATCACCTGTACGCCCAGGCGGAAGGCCTGTTCGCGATGGGCGCGGCGGACGGCGTCCATGATCGCCTCGAAGCCGTCGGCCCGCGACACGGCGAGGGCCATCACCGCCTCGTCCTCCGCCGGATCGATCTGCGCGAAGAAGTCCCCGTCGATCAGGGCGTCGATGGCCGCGGGCCGCCGCGCCAGGGTGGCCGCCAGCTTGGGCGCGAAGGCCATCACCTCGACCAGCAGCTCGAACAGCTTGGGATTGGCCAGGAAGAGCGACTGGATCTGCACGCCCGAGGAGAGGCCGGCGAAGAAGTCGCCGAAGCGGTTGAAGGCGGCGTTGGGCGCCCCGGTGGCGTGGGCCGCCTCCAGCAGCCGCGGAGCCAGCCGGGTGAAGAGCTCGCGCCCCCGCTCGGTGCGGGTCGCGGCGATGCGGCCATGATGCCAGGCGCGGATGGTCTGGGAGACCTGCGGCGGATTGTCGAACCCCATGCGCGCCAGGGTCTCCAGCGTCGCCGGGTCGTCGTCGACGCCGGTGAAGATCAGGCTGCCGAAGCTGGAGGACAGCGACTCCTCGTCGGGAAACAGCTCCCCATAGCGGCGGTTCACCGTCTTCAGCACCTCGGTGATCGCCGCGTCGAAGGCCTTGACCGACCGGGCCCCGTGCAGGGCGGCGACGCGGCTCCGCTCCGCCTCGTCCTCCGGCAGACGGTGCGTCTGCTCGTCGGCGATCATCTGGACGCGGTGCTCGACCGCCCGCAGCGTCTCATAGGCGCTGCGCAGCTCCGCCGCGGCCGCCGGCTCCACATGACCGGCCTCGACCAGGGCCTGCAGCGCCTCGAGCGTGCGGCGCGACCGCAGTTCGGGATTGCGGCCGCCCAGGATCAGCTGCTGGGTCTGGACGTAGAATTCGATCTCGCGGATGCCGCCGCGGCCGAGCTTCAGGTCCGCGCCGGGCGCGGAGAGCCGGTCGTCGACCTTGTGCACGTGGATCTGGCGCTTGATCGAATGGATGTCGGCGATGGCGGCGAAGTCGAGGTTCTTTCGCCAGACGAAGGGCGCCAGTTCGTCCAGGAAGGCCTGGGCCCGCGGCAGGTCGCCGGCGCAGGGCCGCGCCTTGATGAAGGCCGCCCGCTCCCAGTTCTGCCCCACGGTCTCGTAGTAGTCGAAGGCCGCCGCCAGGGGGACGGCGGGCGGGGTGGAGGACGGGTCCGGCCGCAGGCGAAGATCGACGCGGAAGACATAGCCCTCCCCCGTCCGGTCCTGCATCAGGCCGGCCAGGGCCTGGGTCAGGCGCACGGCGAAGGTGCGCGGCTCGACGCCCTCGGCCACCGGCAGGCGGTCGGGCTCGTAGAAGACCGAGATGTCGACGTCGCTGGAATAGTTGAGCTCGTAGGCGCCCTGCTTGCCCATGGCCAGGCAGAACCAGCCCGGCACGGGTCCCGCCTCCCCATCGCCCACCGACCGCAGGCGGCCGGCCTCGACCTCGGCGGCGGCGGCCGCGCGCAGGGCCGCGGCGATGGAGGCGTCGGCGAAGCGGGTCAGCGCGCCGGTCACCGCGTCCAGGTCCCAGACGCCGCCCAGGTCGCACAGGGCGATGAGAAGATGGGCCTCGGCCTTCAGCCGGCGCAGCTCCGGCCCCGCCGTCTCGGCGGGCATGCGGCCCGCCTCGGCGGTGCGCTTGAGGATGTCGGCGAAACGCGCGTCCGGCTCGGCCGCCAGCAGCTCGCCCAGGCGATCGGGCGCCCGCCGGGCCAGGCCGGCGAGATAGGGCGAGGCCCCGAAGACGGGCGCCAGGGCCGGCCAGGCCGCCTCGAGCCGGGCCGCCCACCCGGCCTGGGCGGCGGCCGGGGCGATCGCCTCCAGCGTCCGTTCGGCGGCGGTGCTGTCGGCGACGGGGCCGCAGGGACGGAGCGAGTCGGAAAGGGAGGTCATGGCCGCGGAGTTTGGCCGCGCCGGCCCGCCGATGGCAAACGCCTAGCCCGCCCGCGGCAGGATGACGGCCACTCGCAGGCCCGGCCCGATCTCGCCCACCTTGCCGGGCCCCTCCGACAGCTCGACGCGGCCGCCATGGGCCTCGGCCACCGCGGCGACCAGGGAGAGGCCGAGCCCGGCGCCCGGCTGGTTGCGGCTGTTCTCCAGCCGGACGAAGCGCTCGATGACCCGCGCCCGGTCCTCCTCGGCCACACCCGGCCCGGTGTCGGTGACCGAGAACTCCACCTCGCCCGAGGAGCGGCGGCGCACGCGCAGCATGATGGCCCCGCCATGCGGCGTGTACTTGATCGCGTTGTCCAGCAGATTGGCCAGGGCCTGGGCCATGAACTCCCGGTTGGCGCGGATGGACAGGCCCTTGGCGAGCTCGGCCTTGAAGTCCAGCCCGTGGTCCTCGCACAGCGGCTCGTAGAGTTCGCAGATGTCGGCGGCCAGGTCGGCGGGATCGAACACCACGGGGTCGGGCGCCGCGCCGGCGGCCTGCAACCGGGCGATGGCGAGCACGGCGCCGAAGGTCTTGAGCACGCCGTCGGTGTCGTCGATGGCCCGGGCCAGCGCCGCCTCGGGATCGCCCCGGCCCGCCTCCAGGTCGAGATGGGCCGCCTCCAGCCGCGCCCGCAGCCGGGTCAGGGGCGAGCGCAGATCGTGGGCGATGGCGTCGCCGGTGTGCTTGTGTCCGGCCATGGACCGCTCGAGCCGGTCGAGCATTTCGTTGAGGCCGACAGCCAGCTCATCCAGTTCGTCGCGCGTGCCGCGCACGTCGGCGCGCACGCTGAGGTCGCCGTTGCGCACGGCGTCGACCACCTCGGTCAGGCTGGTCATGGAGCGGCTGACATTGCGGCTGACCACCACCCCGCCCGCCAGGCCGAGCACGATGACCAGGGCGCCGGCGCCCCACAGGGCGCGGACGATCTTGACCACATAGGCCTCATCCTCGGCCACGTCGGCCCCGACGAACAGGATTTCCCCGCCCGAGAGCTTCTCCTGCAGGCCGCGGGCGGGACGGCTGATCTCCCGGCCCTGCACGTCGAACTCGGTGACCCGGAAGCTGGCCCAGGCCGGCTCGCCCTCGAAGGAGTCGAGCGGCGATTCCTCGATGGAGCCGGAGATGCGCGTGCCGTCCGGCCGCATCAGCAGGTAGAGATAGGGTCGCTCGCTGGCCGCCCGCTCGATCAGGGCCTGGTTGAGGGCATCGACGCCGGCGCGGCCATAGGCGCTCTGCAGGGTGCGCATCTCGCGCGTGATCAGCTGGTCGGTGCGCCGCGTCGCCTCGCCGGCGGTGGCGACATAGATATAGGCCAGGAAGGCGCTGGCCGAGGCGGCGAACAGGGCCAGGAACAGGAGCGTCAGCCGGAACGGCGTGGTCCGGAAGATGCGCGGCAGCCGCATGCCCGCGGCCGCCCCTCAGGCGTCCAGCCGGTAGCCGGCGCCGCGGACCGTCTGCAGCATCGCCCGGTCGAAGCCCTTGTCGATCTTCGAGCGCAGGCGCGAGATGTGGACGTCGATGACGTTGGTCTGGGGGTCGAAGTGATATTCCCAGACCTTCTCCAGCAGCATGGTCCGCGTCACAGCCTGGCCGGCGTGGCGCATCATGAACTCCAGCAGCTGGAACTCGCGCGGCTGCAGGTCGATCTCCTGGCCCTGGCGATGCACGGTCCGGGCGATCAGGTCCATCTCCAGGTCGCCGACACGCAGCAGGGTCTGGACCGAGCCGGTCTCGCGCCGGCGGGCCAGGGCCTCGACGCGGGCGATCAGCTCGGCGAAGGCGTAGGGTTTGACCAGATAGTCGTCGCCGCCGGCCTTCAGCCCGTCGACGCGGTCGTTGATCTCGCCGAGCGCCGAGAGGAAGAGGACCGGCGTCTGGTCCCCCTCGCGCCGCAGGGGCTGGATCAGGGTCACCCCATCCATCTTCGGCATCATGCGGTCGACGATCATCACGTCGAACTCGCCGGCCCGCGCCTCGGTCAGGCCGGCCTCGCCGTCGGCGGCCGAGACGCAGTCGTGGCCGCTTTCGGTGAGGCCGCGAACCATGGCGCCCGCCGCTTCGAGATCGTCTTCGACAATCAGGATCCGCATGATTCCCGCCCCCGGTGGATCGCTGAGCTTAGCCCTTGATGTCCAGCGGCAGGAAGAGCGTGCGCCCGTCGCGATTGACGCCGATCAGCACGCTGGGCCGGCCGGCCTTGCGGGCGGCGTCGACTTCGGCGGCCAGATCGCTGGCGGCGTTCACCGTGCGGCTGTTGGCCCGGACGATGACGTCCCCGCGGCGCAGGCCCTTGCGGGCGGCGTCGGACGAGGACTGGAGGGCGGTGATCACCACGCCGCGGACATTGGCCGGGACGCCGAACGTGCGGCGGGCGGCGTCGTCCAGGGGGGCCAGCGCCATGCCGAGCACCTCGGGATTGTTCGGCTGGGCCGGGGCCTGGCCCGGCCGCGGCGAGCCGCCCGGGCCGTTGTCGTTGGCGGCGAGCTCGCTTTCGGTCGGTCGCACGCCGGAGCGGACCTCGACCGTGCGGCGCGACCCGTCGCGGATGACCTGAAGGCGCAGGACATCGCCGGCGGTGGCCTTGGCGACTTCGCGCGTCAGCTCCGAGGAGGTGTCCACATCCACCCCGTTGACCGAGATGATGATGTCGCCCGCCTGCAGGCCGGCCTTGGCCGAAGGGCCGCCGGGCACGGTGTCGGAGACGATGGCGCCGCGCTGGTCGCCCAGGCCCTGCGCCTCGGCCATGTCGCGGGTGTAGTTCTGGATGGTCGCGCCGATATCGCCGCGGGTCACCTAGCCGCCGGAGATCAGCTGCTTGGTGATCGCGTCGGCCGTGGCCGCCGGAATGGCGAAGCCGATGCCCACCGAGCCGCCCGAGGGCGAGAAGATCGCCGTGTTCACGCCGATGACCCGGCCATAGATGTCGAAGGTCGGACCGCCGGAATTGCCGCGGTTGATCGGTGCGTCGATCTGGATGAAGTCGACGAAGGTCTCGCCGATGTCGCGGCCATAGGCCGAGACGATGCCGGCGGTCGCCGTCGTCGTCAGGCCGAACGGGTTGCCGACCGCGATCACCCAGTCGCCGACCCGCGGCACGGCGTCGTTCTCGAAGCTCACATAGGGGAAGTTGGACCCCTTGATCTTGATGACCGCCAGATCGGTGGCCTCGTCGCGGCCGACGATCTCGGCCTCGAATTCCCGCTCGTCCTTGAGGACGACCTTGATCTCCTCGGCGTTCTCGACGACGTGGTTGTTGGTGACGATGTAGCCGTCGGCCGAGATGAAGAAGCCCGAACCGGCCGAGAGCTGGGTCGGCAGGTTCTCCTCGTCCTCCTCCTCGCCGGCGCCCGGGCCGCGCGGGATGATGCCGAACGGCAGGCCCTCGAGGCCGGGGATCTGGCGCAGGACGTTGGTGTCGGCGCGCGAGGTCACGTTCACCGAGACCACGGCGGGGGAGACCTGGTCGAAGATGTCGGCGAAGGACAGGGGCGCGCCGGGCGGCGGCGCGAAGACCGGGGCTGTGGCGGTGCGGATCAGCGGCATGGACGGCCCCGCCTTGTCGGCATGCGGAATGCGCATGTCGGTGGCGGCCAGGGCCGCCGCGGCGACGCCGACGCCGGCGATGGCGCCGAGAAGATAACCGGTCTTCTTAGAGGTCATAGGCGTTCAGTTCCTCGCGGGCTTTACGGGGACATAGCACATGCCCGCCATCCCCAAGCTAGGTTCGATGCACGAGAGCGCAACCGCCCTCAAGTTACCTTTAGGACAGCCTTGGCGCAGCTTCACGGCGCCAACGGGGCCTAAAGATGTCAGGCCTCGTCGATCTCGTCGGCCAGCCGCGCCAGGCGCGCGGCCTCCGCCTCACTAAGCTCGCTGTCGGCGGGGCGGTTCCGCGTGCGGCCGGCCAGCATGGCCGCCCCGCCCTCCTCCTCGCCATCGTCCTCGTCCTCGTCCTCCTCCTCCTCGTCGTCCTCGTCCCCTGTTCCCCGCCCTCCTGTCCGCAGCAGCTCCATCTCCGCGTCCAGCGCCGCCGCT
>CAYQPL010000086.1:11156-14963 GCA_964419395.1 uncultured Phenylobacterium sp.
CCGGCCACGTATGTAACGCCACCCCAAAAGGCCAGCGATCATCAACATGATTGGCCCGGCCGCCCACAGGATCAGACTGGACCCCGATTTGGGCGGCTTCAGCAGGACGTATTCGCCATAGCGGTCGGTCAGGAAGTCGCGGATCTGAGCGTCGCTGCGGCCCGCCGCCACCTCCGCGCGCACGATGCGGCGCAGGTCGGCGGCCAGTTCGGCGTTGGAATCGTCGATGGACTCGTTCTGGCAGACGAGGCAGCGGACCTCCTTGAACAGCTCCCGTGCGCGGGCCTCCTGCGCCGGATCGGGCAGGCGTTCGGCAGGGTCCGACGCGGCGGCCATGCAGAGGACCGCGGCGCAGACGGCGAAGATGCGCGCGAGCGGCGTCACGCCACGCTCTCCGCAGGCTGGGTCGCCGGCGTCGGCGACCCGGCGGCCCGCCTTCCGGCCGCAAGCCTCAGACGCCGGTCGCTGAGCGAGACGGCGCCGCCGGCGGCCATCAGGCCGGGGCCTAGGAAGATCAGCAGGGCCCAGGGGTTCCAGTAGCCGGTGACCAGCCACCCGGCGCTCCCGTCGGGCAGGGCGCGCCGCTCGCCGAGGACGATGTAGAGATGGCTCAGCCCCCGCGTGCAGATGGCGACCTCCGAGGTCGTCTGGCCGCCGGCCGAATAGAGCCGACGCTCGGGCTCAGCGAGACAGGCCTGGGTTCCGTCGGGAGCGAAGGCCCGGACGACGGCGCGGTCGGCCTCGTAGTTGGGCCCGTCGACGCCGCCGACGTCTTCCAGGAGCAGCTCGTAGCCCGCCACCTGCGAGCGTTCGCCCAGGCGCAGCACCTCGGCCGACTCCGCCTTCCAGGTGGTCTCGAAGACCGCGCCGAGGACGAAGACGCCCAGGCCCAGATGGGCGAGCGTCATGCCCCAGGCGCCGCGGGGCAGGCCGCCGAGGCGGCGCAGCGATTCGCGGCCCGGGGCGCGGAACAGATGGATGCGTTCGGCCACCTCGGCCAGGCCGCCGACGATCAGCCAGGCCCCGAGCGCCAGGCCGGCGGCGCCGAACAGGCTGCGCGGCTCGGCGACGGCGACGGCGAGCAGCCCGACGGCCAGGGCGATCAGGGCGGCGACCCACAGCCGCTCGGCCACGCCGCGGGCGTCGCCGCGCTTCCAGGCCAGCAGCGGCCCGGCGGGCAGCAGCGCCAGCAGCAGGAACATCAGCGGCGTGAAGGTCAGGTTGAAATAGGGCGGGCCGACGGAGATCGCCTCTCCGGCCAGGGCCTCGCGGATCAGGGGATAGAGCGTCCCCAGGAGGACGGTCGCCGTCGCCGCCGCCAGCAGGATGTTGTTGAGCACCAGGGCGCTTTCGCGGCTGATCGGGGCGAAGAGGCCGCCGCGGGCCATGGCCGGGGCGCGCCAGGCGAAGAGGGCGAAGCCCGCCCCCGCCGTGACGCCGAGAATGGTCAGCAGCAGGACCCCGCGGGTCGGGTCGACGGCGAAGGCGTGGACCGAGGTCAGCACGCCGGAGCGGACCAGGAAGGCGCCCAGCATGGAGAAGGCGAAGCCGGCCAGCGCCAGGAAGATGGTCCAGCCCGGAAGCGCCCCGCGCCGCTCCGTCACCACGGCGGAGTGCAGCAGGGCCGTGGCGATCAGCCAGGGCATGAAGCTGGCGTTCTCCACCGGGTCCCAGAACCACCAGCCGCCCCAGCCCAGCTCGTAATAGGCCCAGAAGGCCCCCAGCGTGATGCCCACGGTCAGGGCGCTCCAGGCGCCCAGCGTCCAGGGCCGGATCCAGCGGGCCCAGGCGGCGTCCGTGCGGCCCTCCACCAGGGCGGCGACGGCGAGCGAGAAGACCACCGACAGGCCGACATAGCCGGCGTAGAGGAAAGGCGGATGCAGGATCAGCGCCGGATCCTGCAGCAGCGGATTGAGCGAGCGGCCCTCCACCGGCGGCGCGGCCAGGCGCGTGAACGGGTTGGAGGCGAAGACGGTATAGGCCAGGAAGACCAGCCCCAGCCCGCCTTGCACGGCCACGGCGACGGCCTTCAGGGCCGGCGAAAGCCCCCGTCCGAAGCCGGCCAGCAGGGCGCCGTAGCCGGTGAGGGCCAGGCACCAGAGCAGCATGGAGCCCTCGTGGCTGCCCCAGGCGCCGCCCACGCGGTAGAGCAGCGGCTTCTCGCTGTGGGAATTGGCCGCCACGTTGGCGACGGAGAAGTCCGAAACCACAAAGGCGTAGACCAGGGCGGCGAAGGCCACGGCGATGCAGGCGAAGGCGCCGAGCGCCGCCCCCTCGCCCGCCGCCGCCAGCAGCGGCGAGCGCCGAAGCCTGGCCGCGGCCGAGACCGCCATCTGCAGGCCCGAGAGGATCAGGGCCAGGACGAGGGCGAAGGCGCCCGTCTCGACGATCATTCGATTCCCACCCGCGTCGGCGGGCCATCGTAGGCCTGGGGGTCATAGGCGCGCGCGGCGCCGTCCCCCCGCCACTCGCCCTGTTCCTTCAGCGCCTTCTGCAGGTCGCGCGGCATGTAGGTCTCGTCGTGCTTGGCCAGCAGGCGGCGCGCCTCGAAGACGCCGTCGGCGTCGAAACTGCCGGTGGCCACCACGCCCTGCCCTTCGCGGAACAGGTCGGGCGGATCGCCGCGATAGAGCACCCTGGCTGCGGCGATCTGGTCGGCGACGACGAACTCTAGCCGGCCGTCGGGGTGCTTCACCACGCTGCCGTCCTGCACGAGGCCGCCGATCTGGATCGTCCGGCCAGGCTCAGGTCTCGCCTCGGCCGCCTGGGCCGGGGTGTAGAAGTAGGAGATGGAGTCCGAGAGCCCCCAGAGAGTCAGGCCCACGGCGAGCGCCAGGACCGGCGCGACGGCGGCCAGGACCATCAGGCGTCGCCGCGCCTTGCGCGACTGGGGCAGCCAGGAACTCATCGCATGGGCTCCGCACGGGCGGCCTCGGCGAGCCGCGACAGGGTTTCGGGATCGTCGGCGTAGCGGGCGCGGGCGCTGGCCAGCGCCGCGTCGCGGCGCGCGTCCTGGCCGAGGACGGCGTAGGAGCGCACCAGCCGCACCCAGCCCTCCGGGTCCTCGGGATCGGCCGCCAGGCGGGCGGCCAGGCCCTCGACCATGGCGCCGATGTCGGGCATGGCCGGCGCGACGGCCGGCCCCTGCTCCGCCTCGGCGATGGCGGCCTCCAGAGCCGCTCGGCGCGGATCGTCGGCGGCCAGCTCGTCGCGGAGGGCGCGCCAGGCCGCCAGGCCCTGTTCGACCTCGCCGGCCTCGATGCGGCCGCGGGCCAGATGGAAGCGCGCCGTCGGCGAGGCCGGGTCGCGTTTCAGCGCCTCCTGGAAGACGGCCTGGGCGTACGGCGTCACCGCCCCTTCGCTCTCCAGCACGACGGCCTCGCCCAGCGCCTCCCAGAGGTCGGCGCGTTCGGGCGCCAGCGACACCGCCTGGCGTAGCGCGCGGGTGGCGGCGGCGGCATCGCCCGAGGCCATCTCCGCGATGGCCAGGAAGCGATAGGGCTCCGGATCCCCCGGCTTCTCGGCGGTGACGCTGCGCAGGACCGCGGCCATGCGCGGCGGGTCCAGCTGCATGGGCGGCGTGGCGCGCCACTGCGCCAGGCGCCGGGCGTAGGGCTGATCCGGATAGCCGGGAGCCCCCACCAGGACATAGAGGGCGACCGCGAGGAGCGGCGCCGCCGCGGCCAGCACGAGGGCCGCCCGCCGGCCGCGCGGATCGGGGGTCCCGGCGCCGGCCTTGGCGTCGGCGGCGCTCAGCAGGCGGCGCGCCGCCTCTTTTATCATGCCCGCCTCCATTGCCGCCAAAGT
>CAYQPL010000087.1:0-14689 GCA_964419395.1 uncultured Phenylobacterium sp.
ACCGCCTGCCGATCTCCGACCGGCGGGTCTTCCGCATCGTCCGCGACCGGATGGAGGCCGCCGGCGAAGGCGCCGAGGACCGGTTCCTGGTCGCGCCCTTCGAGCTCGCGCTGAAGCGCCCCGACGGCCGGTGGTCGGTGGTGCGGCCGGAGCCGGCCTTCGGACTCGATGTCTGGCAGCAGCGGGTGCTGCTGTGGTTCCTGCTGTCGTCGCTGGTCATGGCGCCGATCGCCTATCTCTTCGCCCGTCGTCTCTCCCAGCCCTTCCGCCTGTTCGCCGGGGCCGCCGAGCGCCTGGGCCGCGATCCGGACGCCCCGCCGCTGGCGATCCGCGGCTCGGCCGAGATTTCGGTGGCGGTGAAGGCCTTCAACGGCATGCAGGAGCGCCTGCGCCGCTACGTCCAGGACCGCACGGCGATGGTCGGCGCCATCGCCCACGACCTGCGCACGCCCCTGACCCGGCTGCGCTTCCGCATCGAGAGCGCGCCGGAGGACCAGCGCGCCAAGATGGCCGCCGACATCGACCAGATGGAGGCCATGGTCGCCGCCACGCTCGGCTTCGTCCGCGACGCCACCCGGCCCGGCAAGCGGACCCGGCTGGAGCTCGCCTCCCTGGTCGAGAGCGTCTGCGACGAGATGGCCGAGACCGGGGCGGCCATCGAGGTCGAAGACGCGCAGAAGGTGGTCATCTTCGGCGACCCCGTCTCCCTCCGCCGCCTGGTGACCAATCTGGCCGAGAACGCCATCAAGTTCGGCGGATCGGCCCGGGCGCGGGTCTTCACCGAGGACCGCGCGGCGATCGTCGAAATCTCCGACCAGGGGCCCGGCATTCCCGAGGCCGAGCTCGATCGCGTGTTCGAGCCCTTCTACCGCCGCGAGCCCTCGCGCAGCCGCGAGACCGGCGGCATCGGACACGGCCTGGCCGTGGTGCGCTCCCTCGCGCGCGCCCATGGCGGCGACGTGACCATGGCCAACCGCCTGGGCGGCGGCCTGACGGCCCGGGTCGTGCTTCCCATCTGAAACCCGCGCGCCCGGTTTGGGCGTACGGCGCCTGGCTGGCCGCGGGGCGTCGTCCTAGGCTGAAAGCGGACCTTCACCGCCTCCGACCACCCCTCCCCCGCGCGTGATCCGCCTGAAAAAATTCTGAGATTCGGCGACGCAACCTCCGGTGCGGCTCGCGGGTTTGCAAGAGCGGAGCCTTGGCCAACCCTTCCGGCGCCGGAGGGGATCGGGTCGGGCTTCCCCGCCCTGACAAGGAGTGACCCATGAGCATTGCCGATTCCAACCCGCCCCGCGCCCGGCGCGGTTTCGCCGCCATGAACCCCGAGCGGCGCCGCGAGATCGCGCGCAAGGGCGGGGCCAGCGTGCCCGGCGAGAAGCGGAGCTTCGCCAAGGACCGCGATCTCGCCGCCTCCGCTGGCCGCAAGGGCGGAGAGGCCTCCCGCGGCGGCGGCCGGACCCGCGAGGACGAAGCCTAGGCCGTCAGCAGAAACAGCCCGAAGGCGGGCGCGGCGCTGATCCAGCGCCGCTCCAGCCGCCAGCCACCCTTTCGCGCCAGAGCCTCGAAGGCCTCGGGCGCGAACTTGTGCGAATTCTCCGTGTGGAGCGTCTCGCCGCGGGTGAACCGGAACGCCCGCCCCGCCACGTGGACCGTCTGGTCCTGCAGGCTCTCCAGATGCATCTCGATGCGCGCGGCCTCCGGGTTCCAGCGCGCCCGGTGGGCGAACCGCTCGAGGTCGAAGTCCCCCTCCAGCTCCCGGTTGATGCGGGCCAGCAGGTTCAGGTTGAAAGCCGCCGTCACGCCCTGCGCGTCGTCATAGGCCGCGACCAGCACCTCGCGCGGCTTCACCAGGTCGACGCCGACCAGGAAACGCGAACCCTCCCCCAGCAGCCGCCGCGCATTGGCCAGGAACTCCGCCGCCTCCGCGTGATCGAGATTGCCGATGGTCGAGCCGGGAAAGAAGCCGATGTGGGGGCGGCCCTGGGCTGAGGCCGGCAGGGTGAGGGCCGTGGTGAAGTCGTCCTCCAGCGGCGCCACGGCCAGCTGCGGATAGTCGGCGCGCAGGCTTTCCGTGGCCTCGGCCAGCGCGCTGGCGCTGATGTCGATGGGCGTGTAGAGGCCGATCTGCGGGGCGTGATCGAGCAGGGCGCGGGTCTTCACGCTGGCGCCGCTGCCGAACTCCACCAGCACCGCGCCGTCGGGGATGTGGGCGGCGATTTCACCCGCGGCGTCCTGCAGAAGGGCGATCTCGGTGCGGGTCGGGTAGTATTCCGGAAGCTTGCAGATCTCCTCGAACAGCCGTGAGCCTTCGGCGTCGTAGAAGTATTTGGGCGGCACGGCCTTCTGCGGACGGGCCAGGCCGGCCAGGACGTCGCGCTCGAACTCGCTGGCGCGATCGCGCCGGCCCTCGCCTTCGCCGTCCTTGGCGAGGCGGACGCCGGAGAACATCCAGCGCTGGTGCGGGTGGAAGAAGTTGCGGTAGGTGGCGCGCGCATGGTCCGGCGGCGTCACGCAGGCGCCCCCGCGCAGCACCATCTGCCCGCTCATGAACTTGCCGTTGTACTCGCCCACGGCGCCGGCGGCCGCGGCGAAGCCGGGATAAGGGCCATAGGCGCTGCGCGTCCATTCCCACAGATCGCCGAACATCTGGCGCAACCCTTCACCCTCGGCGCCGCGGACCTGCGGCGTCGCCCGGCCGAGGAAGACGCCCTCGGACGAGAGCCCCTGGGTCGCGGCCTCCCACTCGGCCTCGGTGGGCAGGCGCGCGCCGGCCCAGGCGGCGTAGGCGTCGGCCTCGTAATAACTTACATGGGCGACCGGGGCGTGGGGATCGACGGGGTGAAGGCCGTGCAGGCTCATCTCGCGCCAGGCGCCGTCGGCGCCCTCCCGCCAGTAGGCCGGCGCCCGCCAGCCTTCGGCCTGGACCCGCGCCCAGCCGTCGGAGAGCCAGAACTCCGCCCGCTCATAGCCGCCGTCGGCCATGAAGCCGAGCCACTCGCCATTGGTCACCAGCCGGTCGCCCAGGCGGTAGGGCTCCAGATAGACCTTGTGGCGCGGACCTTCGTTGTCGAAGGCGAAGCCCTCGCCGCCGTGGCCGATCTCGACGAGACCGCCTTCAAAGCCGACGAAAGCCATCGGCCCGGGATCGGCGGCCCGCGTCGGCGCGCCGCGGCCGTAGGCGGGCGCCAGAGGCGACTGGGCGAACAGGTGGAGGATGTCCATCAGGATCAGTTCCTGATGCTGCTCCTCATGGGCGAGGCCGAGGTCGATCAGAGCGTCGAGGCCGGCGACATCGCTCAGCAGCAGGCGCGTCATGGCCTCGTCCACATGGGCGCGATAGGCCATGACCCGTTCGTGCGGCGGACGGGTGAGCAGGCCGCGCTGCGGCCGCGGCTGACGGGGGCCGAGCGCCTCATAGTAGGAGTTGAAGACGTAGCCGAACCGCTCGTCGAACGGCCGGTAGCCGGCCAGGTGCGGCGTCAGCAGGAAGGTCTCGAAGAACCAGGTCACATGCCCGAGGTGCCACTTGGTCGGGCTGGCGTCGGCCATTGACTGGGCGCACTGGTCCTCCGGCGTCAGCTCGCGGACGAGCCATTCGGTGCGGGCGCGGGTGTCGAGGAAGCGGGCGAGCCGGCCGCCCACGGGCTTGGCCAGCCTGTCGATGGCAGGTGCGTCATCCGATGGCGCCAAGGGTCCCTCCCCGATCAGGCCGGGGCGCCGCGACGGAATTCCGGACGCCCTCCCCCAAGAGTGTGACGAACGCGCAGAGGCGAACGGCGTTCCAGAAACATGGGGGCCGCGGCGCCGCTTGCAACCCCGGAACGGAAGACTTGCGGCCACGTTGCAGCTTGCGCCGCGACCCGCGTCACGGGGCGAAGCAAGTATGAGTTCGAGGGTTCGATGACCACGCGCAACCAGTGGCGGAACGATGTCGTCGCCATGATCCCGGCGCTGCGGGCGTTCGCGTGGTCCCTGTGCCACAACGGCTCCGACGCCGACGACCTGGTGCAGGACACCCTGATCAAGGCCTGGGCGAACAAGGACAAGTTCGAGCCCGGCTCGAACCTGCGCGCCTGGCTCTTCACCATCCTGCGCAACACCTACTACACGAACGTCGTCCGCCGCCGTCGCGAGGTGCGCGACGAGGACGGCGATTACGCCCGCATGCTGAAGTCGCCGCCGACCCAGGACTGGAGCGTCGCGCTCCACGCCCTGCAGTCGGGTCTGGCGCAGCTGCCCGACGAGCATCGCGAGGCGCTCATCCTCGTCGGCGCCGCCGGCCTCTCCTACGAGGAGGCGGCGGAGATCTGCGGCTGCGCGCGCGGCACCATCAAGAGCCGGGTCAATCGCGCCCGGGCGCGGCTGCTCAAGATCATGGACGCCGAAGACGCCGGCGACGTCCTGGCCGACGCCACGGGCTCGTCCGACGCGGTCAGTTCGGCCTGAGGATCAGTTGACCTGCGAGGCGCGAGGCGTCTCGACCGGCGCCGGCGTCTCCGCGCCGTCGAGCTGATCGACCACCGAGACGACGCGATCGGGCAGCGGACGGGACTCCAGCTCCCGGAACATCGCCTTGAGACCTTCGCCGAGCGCCTGAAGCCGGCCGCGCCTGTCGTTCCTGCCCATCTCGTCCTCGCGAACCGGGTGCGGTTTACCAGCAATAGGCTGGCGGCAAAGGGTTAATGTCGCCTCGCCTACGGAACGACCGAAGGTCGCAGGCCATTTCACTGCGGCGACCGAAACCCATCGGCCGCGCGACTCACAGACGAAAGCGAGGCGACCCATGGCCGACACCCCGCCCCCCAGGACCCCGCCCGAGGATCCCGACGCCGAGGTCGGCTACGGCGGCCAGGAATATGGCATCGCCGCCGACGAGCCGCATCCCCAGCCCTCGGAGCTGGTCCGGGAGCACGAGGCCTATGTGAAGAAGCTCGGCCACAGGACCGCGCCGGAGACGGATCTGGGCGAGCCGGCCCAGGACATGCCCGACCCGCCCGACCGCGTCTGACCTCGCCGCCTAGTTCCCGTCCGGATAGATCACCGGCAGCACCAGGGCCGATGGATGGGCCGCGTCGTGAAAGATGCTGTTCACCGCCACCCGCGGCTTCATCCGATGCTCGCCCGGCGCCTCGCCCGTATTGGGGTTGACCTCGAACCGCGGGCTGTTCGACGAGCTGACGTGCAGCGCGATCCGGTGCCCCTTCTCGAAGGTGAGCGCCGTCGACCACAGGTCGATCTCCAGCCGTTCCGGCGCGCCCGGCGTCATCATCCGCACCTCGCCCGGCATGCGGCCGTCGCGGTAGCGGGCGCGGACCGGCGCATCGAGCACGATGGCCTCGTAGCCGGCGGGATAGACATCGACCAGCTTGGCCACGAAGTCTGTGTCGAGCCCGTCCGTGGCGCCGTAGAGCTCGACCTTCACGGGGCCCGCCACCACCACCTCCCTGTCGAGGACCGCCGTCTGGAACCGCAGATAGTCCTGGCGCTGCGGAATGGCCCGCTGGTCCATCGGACCGCGCTCGAAGGTTAGGTTGGCGCCGCCCACGGTCGGGACCGGGTTGGCCGGATCGAAACGGTAGCTGGTCTTGCCGGCATCGGCGGCCGGCTCGTCCTTGGACAGGGTCCGGCCCGGCGTCAGATAGTAGCGGACCTCTCGGTAGGCGGGCGGCCAGTTGGCCGCGCGCACCATGCGGTTCTTGTCCGACAGCGCCCCCTTCCGCGCGGCGGCCATCATGAAGTAGCTGACCGGCGGCTCCTCCATGATCCCGTTGTCCTCGCCCTTCAGCCAGTGGTCGAACCAGCGGATCTCCTGCTCGCCCCCCAGGGCCAGGCGGTCGAAGCCGGGATATTCGAGGTCGCCGGACAGATCACCGTGGCCGAACGGGCCCATCAGCAGCTTCTGATTGCCCCGCGCGCCCGGGGCGCCGTGGTTCTGCAGCCAGCTGAAGTTGTCGAGATTGCCGTTGGCGAAGATGTCGTACCAGCCGCCGACGTTGTACATCGGGATCTGGATGTACTTCCGGTTCGTGCTCATCGCCGCACGGTTCCAGAAGACGTCGTCGGTCACCCGCGCCCGGGTGGTGTCGATGACCTCGTCGGCGACGCCCTGCTGCTTCAGCCAGCCGACGGTGTCCTTCTCCTTCAGCACGCCGCCCATGTAGGAGTTGCGGTTCCGATCGGTCGGCGCCACCACGACATAGGCCGCCTGCAGGTGCGGCGGAGCGGCCATGGCCGCGGCGTTGGACGTGATGCCGAGCGCCGACCCCCCGGTGATCCCGATCCGCCCGTTGCTCCAGGGCTGGCGCGCCGCCCATTCGACGGTGTCGTAGCCGTCCTCGATATCGTCCTCGAAGGCGGCGTAGAAGCCCTCGGAACGCCCCTTGCCGCGCACGTCCTGCAGCACGAACACATAGCCGGCGTCGGTGTAGCGCCTGGCCTGGGCCGCCAGACGCTCGGCCGTGTTGTTCCCCCGCGGGTCCTTGATGTAGGGCGTCCGCGACAGGATGACCGGCCAGGGCCCATCGCCCGCCGGCGTGTAGACGTTGGCCGCGAGCCTCACTCCGTCCCGCATGGTCGCGAACGCCTCCGCCGCGCCCGGCGGAAGCGTGTGGGACGCCGTCGCCGCGGCGGCCTCCTGGGCCTGGGCCACGCCGCCCATCGCGGTCGTGGCCAGGAGCGCAGCGGTCAACGCCGCCAATAGCTGGTGTCTCATCCTGAATGTTTCCCCGTCCGGCGGATCGTCGCGCCCGCCTTGCAAATGGATCAATGAACCGCCCGCCCCTGCCGCGGCGGGCGGCCTATCCTAGGCGGCTTCCTCCGGATCAGGGAGGGGAACCTCGGCCGTCGGGGGGCCTTTCAGTCGGATGTTTCAGCTAGCCGAGGCGGGCGGCGCGCCCGACAGCGGGATCGGCGCCTGGCTCGCCGCCCACCCGGAACAGGCGGGGATCGCCGTCGGCGTCCTGGTCTTCGCCGAGAGCCTGGCCTTCGTGGGCTTCTTCGTACCGTCCACGGCCATGCTGCTGGCCATCGGAGCGCTCCTGGGCGCAGGCGCGCTCGCGCCCGGGCCGCTGCTCTTCTGGGCGATCCTCGGCGCCATCCTGGGCGATGCGATCTCCTACGAGCTCGGGCGCTGGATGGGCCCCTCGGCCCTGCGCCACCGGTGGCTTCGCAGCCGCCGCCGCTCGGTGGCGCGCGCCCGGCTCTTCATCCGCCGGGCCGGCGTGCTGACCATGATCCTCGGCCGCTTCACCGGACCGATCCGCTCGCTCGTGCCCCTGGCGGCGGGCATGCTCGCCATGCGCCGCCTGCCCTTCCAGTTCGCCAATCTGGTCGGCGCGGTCCTGTGGATCCCCGTCATGCTCGCCCCCGGCTACCTGGCCGGTCGCGGATTGAGCCTGCTGCCGCACGGCCTGGTCGAGCCGGTGCTGGGGGGCCTCGCCCTGGCGGTCATCGCCCTCCTCGCCTGGCGCTGGTGGCGCAGCGACAGTTGAGGGCGCGGCCTCAGAGCGTGCGCGGCTGCGCCGGCTCGATCAGGTCCCAGAGATTTCCGAAAGGGTCGGAGAAGACCGCCACCTGGCCGTAGGGCTCGCGGCGCGGCGCCTCCTGGAACACGACGCCGGCGGCCAGGAACCGCGCATGATCGCGCTCGAAGTCGTCCGTCGTCAGGAAGAGGAAGACCCGCCCGCCGGCCTGGGCGCCGACCGCCGCGGCTTGCGAAGGCCCGGCGGCCTTGGCGAGCAGCAGACGGCATTCCCGGGCCCCCGGCGGGGCGACGAGCACCCAGCGCTTGTCCGCCGAAAGCCGCGTATCCTCGACCAGATCGAACCCCAGCCGCCCCACATAGAAGGCGATGGCCGCGTCATAGTCGGGCACGATCACCGAGACGGCGGAGATGAAGGCCATTGGCCTCCTGCCTGGAGAGAGGGTGGCGGTGACGGAGGGATTCGAACCCTCGATACCCTTTCAGGTATGACGATTTAGCAAACCGTTGCCTTCAGCCACTCGGCCACGTCACCAGCTCGATTTTTCAACGGGTTGGCTCCCGCTCCTCCGGCGGCCGCGCGGGCGTGGGAATCCCCTGCCGACCGAAGGAGGGTCTCCATAGCCGAAACAACCGCCCGGGGGCAACGCCCCTGGACGGCGCGCACGACAATGGTCGGCCTTGCGCGGGCGCCGGGCCGCCGAAAGCCCGGCGGTTAACCTGTCGATCAGGGGCGAGCGGGCATACTGGCGGCGAAGGTCCAATCGTCGCGCACAGAATGTCCCATCCCGTCCGCCTCCCGACCGGGGCCACCGGCCCGAGCCCGCGCGACACGCCCGTCGCGCGGCCGCACGAGTCGGACTCCGAGGCGGCGCTGGCGGACTTCGCCTTCGACGGGGCCGAGGCCCTTCCCCCGCCCGAAGCGACCCCGCAGACCGACCGCCGCGGCCCCATGCGCCCGGCGCGGCTCAGTCCGACCCGCCGCCGCCTGCAGGGCGAGATCTACGCCCGCGCCTTCCAGGCCGCCGACGGCCTGCTTCTGGCCCTCCTCAGCCTGGCGGCCTTCCTGACCTTCGGCGGGCAGGCCGGCGTCTATGCCGCCCCGGCCCTGGCCGTCCTGCTCGCGCTCAGCCTGAGCGGCCGCTACGCCTTCGGCAGCCGCGAGGGCCTGGCCTACCACCTGGCGGCGACCGCGGTGGCGCTTCTCTGCGGCATGGCCGCCGCGGCCGCAGCTCTGGCGACCTTCCTGGCGCCGGGCCAGGTGTTCGAGGCCCTCGGCGGCTGGACCGTGGCCGCCTTCGTGGGGCTCTACGCCCTGCATACGGCGTGGTGGCTGCTGGTGCGCCGCTGGCGCGCCGATGGCCGGCTGACGCCCAATGTGGTGGTGGTCGGCGCCACGCCGGCCGCCGAGCGCCTGATCGCCCACGCCCTGCGCTCGCGCGAGTTGAACGTGCTGGGCGTCTTCGACGACCGCCTGGCGCGCGCCCCCCAGACCATGCGGGGCGTTCCGGTGCTGGGCGACACCCAGGCCCTGCTCGATCACCGCATCATGCCCTATGTGGACCGGGTGATCGTCGCCGTGCCCCCGGGCGCGCGCCCGCGTGTGCGCGAGGTCATCGCCGCCCTGCGGCCCCTGCCCAACGAGATCGCCCTGCTGCTGGAGGACGACGACCTCGACGCCCGCCAGCGTGAGGACCGCCGCTCGAGCCGCGTGCGCGACATTCCCCTGGCCCGCATCGCAGGTCCGCCGCGGCAGGCGGGCCGCGCCCTGACCAAGCGGCTGCTGGACCTCGCCGTCGGAAGCCTCGCCGCCGTCCTGGCCGTCCCCCTCATGGCGCTTCTGGCCCTGGCCATCCGGCTGGACAGCCCCGGCCCGGTCTTCTTCCGCCAGCGCCGGCAGGGCTTCAACAACGAAGAGATCGTGGTCTGGAAGTTCCGCTCCATGCGCCACGAGGCGGCCGACGCGCACGCGACGCGGCAGGTGCGGGCCGACGACGACCGGGTCACCCGCGTGGGCCGCTTCATCCGCGCCACCAGCCTGGACGAGCTGCCGCAGCTGCTGAACGTGCTCAAGGGCGAGATGTCCCTGGTGGGGCCGCGGCCCCACGCTGTCGGCATGATGACCGGGGATGTCGAATCCGCCCGGCTCGTCGCCGAATACGCCCACCGCCACCGCATGAAGCCCGGCATGACCGGCTGGGCCGCCATCAACGGCTCGCGCGGCCCCGTCGACACGCCGGAGGAGGTGCGCCGCCGGGTCGAACTGGACGTGGAGTACATTGAGCGCCAGTCGATCTGGCTCGACCTCTACATCATGGCCATGACCCTCCCCTGCCTGCTGGGCGACCGGCAGGCGGTGCGCTAGCGGACGCGGCGATGTTCTGGCGCGGCGTCCGCGGCTACCTGCCGGTCAACATCGTCCAGGGCCTGGTGGGCCTGGCGACGATCGTCACCTTCACGCGCCTGCTGCAGCCGTCCCAGTTCGGCGACTACGCCCTGGGCTTTTCGGTGATGAGCCTGCTGCACACGGCGATCTTCACCTGGAACGAGGCGGCCATGGCCCGCTTCTGGGTGGGCGAGGCCGATCGCGGCAAGGGCGGCGACCATGCCGCCACCGTCTATCGCACCTGGGTGGCCATGCTGCTCGTGCTGCCGGTCGCCCTGGCCGCCGCCCTGCTGCTCCCCATGTCGCCGAGCCTGAAGCTCGCCGTGGTCTGCGGGGTGCTGGCCGTCCTGCCGCGCACCTTCGCCAAGCTGGCCCAGGAACGCCGGCGCGCGGCCGGCGAGGTGGCCGGCGCGGCCCTGATCGACATCGTCCAGACCCTGGGCGCCTTCCTGGTCGGGGCGGCCCTGGCCGTGGCCGGCTTGGGCGGCGCCGCGCCGCTGATCGGGTTCGGCGTCGCCGCCGCCCTCTGCATGGCCTGGACCTTCGGCTCGGAGATCGCCCTGGCGCGCGGCGGCCGGTTCGAGGCGCCGCGGGCGCGCGCCCATGTCGGCTACGGCCTGCCGGTGGCCCTGTCGCTGATCCTCGCCCTGGCCCTGTCGACCACCGACCGGTTCCTGCTGGCCGCCTTTCTCGACGAGGCGGCGGTGGGGCTCTACCACGCGGGCTACAGCCTCGCGAACCGGACCCTGGACGTCCTCTTCATCTGGCTGGGCGCCGCAGGCGGACCGGCCCTGATCGCGGCTCTGGAGCGGGGCGGCGACCGGGCCCTGCCCCCCGCCGCCCGCGAACAGGCCAGTGTCATGCTGCTGCTCTGCGTCCCCGCCGCGGTGGGACTGGCGCTGGTCGCCCGGCCCCTGTCGGCGGTGATGGTGGGGGAAGACCTCGCCGCCGGCGCCGCCCACGTGACGCCATGGATCGCCGCCAGCGGCCTGCTGGCGGGCCTGACCACCTACTATTTCCACCAGGCCTTCACCCTGGGCCGGCGCACCCGGATGCTGCTGGCCGCCATGGCCCTGCCCGCCCTGGCCAATCTCGCCCTGAACCTCGTGCTCATTCCCCGCTTCGGGCTCGACGGCGCGCTATGGGCCACCCTCGCCAGCTACACCCTGGGCCTCGCCGCCTCCATGGGCCTGGGCGCCCGCGCCCTGAAGCTGCCCACGCCCTGGCGCACCCTGGCCGAAACCCTGGCGGCCACCGCCCTGATGGCCCTCGCCGTCGTTCAGGTGCCGGCCTTCGGCGGCTGGCTGGAGCTGTTCGCCAAGGCCGGCCTCGGGGCCGCCGTCTTCGGCGCGGTCGCCTTCGCCCTGGACGCCGGCGGGCTGCGCAGCCGCGGTCTCGAGGCCCTGCGCACCGTCCGGGCGAGGGCGGCATGAGCGAGGCCCTGTTCGACAACGCCGCCTGGCCGGGCGCCGCCCCGCGCCTCTCCGTCCTCATCCCGTTCAAGGGCGACGACCCCTGCCCGCTGATCGGCCTCCTCGCCCGCGAGCCGGTCGCCGCCGAGATCGTTCTGCTCGACGACGGCACGGGCGAGCCGGATCTCACCGCCCGCGTCCAGGCCGCGATGGGCCGCTGCGCCCTGCCCGCCCGCCTCGTCACCCTGGCGGCGAACGAGGGGCGCGCGCGGGGCCGCAACCGGCTGGTCTCCCATGCGCGCGCCGGTCATTTCCTGTTTCTCGACAGCGACATGGCGCCGGACAGTTCAGGCTTCCTCTCAACCTGGCTCGACCTGATCGCACGACAGGACCCGGCCGTGGGCATAGGCGGGTTAAAGCAGGACCCGGCCCCGCCGCGGCGGGGCCACGCCCAGCACCGGGCCAAGGCCGGCCCCCGCGACAGTAATGCCGCCCCGATCCGCGCGCAGAATCCGGAAAAGCACGTCTTCACCTCCAACCTGCTGGTCCGGCGCGACGTCTTCGCCGCCGAGGCCTTCGACGAAGGCTTCGCCGGCTGGGGATGGGAGGACGTGGAATGGGGCATGCGGGTCGCCCGTCGCTGGCCGATCCTGCACATCGACAACACCGCCACCCACCTGGGCCTCGACCCGGCGCCGGTCATCGCGGCCAAGTACGAGCAGTCGGCGGCCAATTTCGCGCGCGTGGTGGCGGCCCACCGCGAGGTCGTCAGCGCCTATCCGAGCTATCGGGCCGCCAGGATTCTCAAGCGCGCGCCGCTGCGCCGCCTCTGGCGGCCGCTGGTCAAGGCGTATGCGCTGGCCGAGCGGGCGCCGGTGAAGAGCCGCGCCTTCGCCATGCGCCTCTATCGCGCCGCCCTCTATGCGGAGGCCGTCTGATGACCGAGCCCTACCAGCCCGACCGCAGCCTGAAGGGCAAGGTGCGCCGCCGCGTGGTGCGCCTGATGCATCGGCGTCCCTTGGCCGTCGCGCCCGACCGCCCCCTGGTCACCTTCAGCTTCGACGACGCCCCGCGCAGCGCCGTCGAAACCGGCGCCCGCCTGCTGGAGGCGCGCGGCGCCCGCGGCGTCTTCTACGTCTCGGCGGGCCTGGCCGGCGACGAGGGCCACATGGGCCCCTTCGCCGAGGCGGCCGACTATCGGCGGCTGGCGGCGGCCGGTCACGAGATCGCCTGCCACACCTTCTCCCATCTCGACTGCGGCCGGGCCGACGGCCGCACGGCGGGACGCGACGCAGCGCGCAATGTCGAGACGCTGGCGGGCTGGCGCGCCGGCCCCGTCGTCAACTTCGCCTATCCGTACGGCGACGTCGCGCCCGCCACGAAGGCGGCCCTGGGCGGCCGCTACGCCACCCTGCGCGCCCTGCACCACGGGGTGATCGCGGCCGGAACCGACCTGAACCAGGCGCCGGCCGTCGGCATCGAGGGCGCGGACGGTCAGGCTGTGGCCGAGCGCTGGCTGGCCGAGGCCCGGGCGCGCAAGGCCTGGCTCATCCTCTACACTCACGACGTGCGGCCCGAACCGTCGCCCTATGGCTGCACGCCCGAGGTTCTGGCGCACCTGATCGACCGGGCGCTGGCCGACGGCTTCGAGATCGTCACCGCCGCCGAGGCCGCCCGCCGTCTGCAGATCGCGCCAGCCGCCTAGTCCTCGTCCTCCGCGGGTTTGCGGCGCCGGTTCGCCTTGGCGCGGCTGGCCCACAGCTTGCGGTGGGCGATCGCGGCCATCGGGTCGTCCTTGCGCTCGAAATAGGCGCTCTCCCGCTCCAGCTTGCGATAGCTCTCCAGCCGTTCGGGGGCGAGTTCGCCGGCGGCGATGGCCGCCTGGACGGCGCAGCCAGGCTCCCCGGCATGGGCGCAGTTGCGGAAGCGGCACTGAAGGGCCAGGGCCTCGATGTCCTCGAAGGTCTGGCTGGCGGCCTCCTCGCCGGGATCCCACAGGCCCAGCTCGCGCATGCCCGGTGTGTCGAGGATCAGCCCGCCGTCCGGCAACAGGATGAGTTCCCTGTGGGTCGTGGTGTGACGGCCGCGGCCGTCGGCGGCCCGCACCTCGCCCACCGCCTGCCGGGTCTCGCCGGCCAGGGCGTTGACGAGGGTCGACTTGCCGACCCCGGACATGCCCAGCAACACCGCGGTGCGGCCGGGCGCGAGGTAGCGCGCCACCGCCGCCACGCCATCGCCCGTGAGCGAGGACAGGGCGTGGACCGGCGCGCCGGCGGCGACCTTCTCCACCTCGGCGACCTGTTGCGCCGGATCGTCGACGAGGTCGGACTTGGTCAGCACGACCACCGGCTGGGCGCCGGTGCGCCAGGCGGCGGTCAGATAGCGCTCGATGCGGCGCAGGTTGAAGTCGGCGTCCAGCCCCGTGGTCAGCAGGACGACGTCGAAATTGGCCGCCACCACCTGCGGCTTGTCCTGCGAGCCGGCGGCGCGGCGGACGAACTGGCTGTGGCGCGGCAGGACCGCCTGGACGATGGCGACCCCGTCGCCCTGCGGCGGCGTGACGGCGACCCAGTCGCCCACCACCGGCAGGTCGGTGGCGCTGGCGTTGTGCAGGAAGCGGCCGGAGGCCTCGGCGGAGAATTCCCCGTCGGCGCCGATCAGGACGTAGCGGGCGCGGTGCTGGACGGCGACACGGGCGGGGATCAGCCCCTGTGCGGCGTGCGAGGCGAAGTCGTGCTGGAGCGCATCGGTCCAGCCATAGGAGGACAGCAAATCGAAGGTCCTTCGAACGGATTGGCCAGGCGGCGGCGCCGAAGGTCTCAGCCTTGCAGGCGCGCGCGATGAAGGGCGGCGGCGTGAAGCACAGTCATGAACGCACCCTCCTTTCCGTCGCGGGCCAATGTTCGAGGCGCAGAGGTTCGCCCCGGCCGGCGCGCCCGTCATGCGCGCCGGCGCTCGATCTCGCGGTCCGGCCAGCCGAGCTTCACGGCGATGGCCACGAACAGCACCCAGCGGAAGTCGTTGTAGGTGACGGCCACGCTCTCGGTGATGCTCATCAGGCTGTAGACGATGAGGAAGGGGACGGCGAGATAGGCCCCCTTGTCCCGGAACAGGGCCAGCAGGGCCAGGAACAGGGTCTGTGCGTAGAAGAGGGCGAAGGCCGCCAGGCCCGGCAGGCCGAGCCCGATCCACTGCTCCACCCAGGCGTTGTGGGCGTGCTGGGGGGTGAAGCCCGCCACCTTGACCATCTGGGCCAGAGGCGCCCAGGGGCCGAGGTCGTCCCAAACCACGCCATAGCCGTAGCCGGTCCAGGGCCGCAGCTCGATCTGGCGCATCGCCGCGGCCCAGATCATGGTCCGGCCGGTCAGCGTGGCGTCCTTGCCCAGCCCCTCGAAGACGAGGTCGGCGGCC
>CAYQPL010000088.1:0-4708 GCA_964419395.1 uncultured Phenylobacterium sp.
CCGCCCGCTTGGCGGCGTATTCGGCCAGGTCGTCGGCGGTGTGACCCACCAGCACGACGCGGGCGCCGGCCGCGCGGGCCGCCTCGGCGATCAGCCGGTGTCGCGCGGCGCGCGCGGCGGCGGGCAGGCCGCGCTCGGGCTTCGGTCCGGTCCAGGTCAGGCGGGCGAACGGGCGGCCGAGGCGGCGTGCGACCGCCGCGCAGCGACGGGCCCAGTCGGCGGCGGCGTCCTGCAGGTCGTGGTCGACATGAAGGACGAGAAGGTCGCGGTCCCGGCGGCGCGCCCAGGCGTCGGCGGCCAGCAGCAGGGCCAGGGAGTCGCTGCCGCCGGAGAAGGCGACGCAGACGGGCGCGGCGGAGCGCGGCGCCAGGCGCCGGTCGAGAACGGCCTCGACCGCGGCCTGCAGATCGGGGCGCAGGCCGTGGGTCAGGCGCACCGCGCTTCGGTGCGCGCGGCCGTCGCGCGGGCCTTGATCGACGGGGCGGCGTTGGGATAGCGGCGCGAAAGCTCGCCGAGCGCCTGACAGGCGTCCGCATCCTTGTCGAGGGCGATCAGCGAGCGCGACAGCTCCAGCACCGCGTCCGGCGCCCAGGGGGTGGCCGGCCAGCCGCGGATGGCGTTGATGAAGGCGCTGGCCGCCTCGCCGTCGGCGCCGCGCACGACCAGGGTCTTGCCGAGCCAGTAGTGGGCCTCCGGCGCCAGGTTGCTGTCGCCGTACCGTCCGACGAAGCCCTCCAAAGCCGCCTCGGCGCCGTCATAGTCGCCGCTCAGCATCAGGCCTCGGGCCCGGTCGAAGGCCTCCTTCGGCGTAGCGTTGACCGGCGCGGGCGCGGCGCCCGGGCGGGGGGCCGGCGTCGCGCCGCCCGTTCCCGTCACCTCCGGCGCGCCGGTATACGCCTCGAGCGCGTTCAGCCGGTCGGTGAGGCCTTTCAGCTGGCTCTCCAGGGCGGCGTTTCGGTCCTTGACCTGGCGCAGCTCGAAGTTGCTCGTCTCGATCTGTCCGTTGAGGCGGGTCAGCACCGCCTCCAGGTCGGCCACCCGCCGGTTCAGCTCCTCCAGCCGATAGTCGGTCTCGGCCGGCTGGACGACGACCGGGCGGCCGGTGTCGCGGCCCTGGAAGACGATGGCGCGCAGCTCGCGGACCACCTTTTCCATGCGGTCCACCCGGCGGGCGTCGCGGGCGTCGAGCGGGTCGTCCATCGGCGTCTGGGCGAGCGCGGCGCCGGAGACGCTCATCATCAGGACGAGGGCGGCGGAGAGGATCGGGCGAGTGGGCGTCATGATCTGCATCTAGCGGGCGGCGGGGCCGAAATTGCGGCGGAACGGCCCCAGAATGGCGGGCGCAGGCCCGGCTGGCCAGGGGCGGACAAGCAAAGAGGGGACCCCGAAGGATCCCCTCTGCTCTCCTCGTGGCGTCGGCGCGCGATCAGCGGGCGCCGGAGATGATCGCCGTGTGGGCGTTCCGGTTGCGCTGGTAGGCGGCTTCGGAGGTGCCCGGATCGATCGGGCGTTCCTTGCCGTAGGACACGGTGGTGATGCGGCTGGCCGAGACGCCGCGCGAGACCAGGAAGTCCCGCACCGCATTGGCGCGCCGGGCGCCGAGCGCCAGGTTGTATTCGCGGGTGCCGCGTTCGTCGGCGTTGCCTTCGATGCGGACCATGACCGACGGATAGCGATTCAGCCAGGCGGCCTGGGCCGACAGGACCGGCTCGGCGTCGGCGCGCACGGCGTAGGAATCGAAGTCGAAATAGACGCGGTCGCCGACATTGATGACGAAGTCCTGCGTCGTGCCCGGCAGCGGGCCCTGCGAGACCGGCGGCGGCGGGGTCGTGCCCGGCTGCGTCGCCGGCGGGGGCGGCGGCTGGGTGGGCATGGTGGGCTCGGGCTTGGGCCGCGAGGCGCAGGCGGTCACCGAGGCGGCGGCCAGCGCGATCAGCGCAAACTTCGCAACGCGTGGGGGGGTGAGGCTGGAGGTCATCACTCAGTCTTTTCCTTGGCTAGGTTTCCGACACGCGGCGCGCCAAGCGCCGAAATCACTGCTGGTCAACCGATTTAACTGGCTCGTGCTATGGAAGCCAAGATCGGCCGCGCCTTTCTCCTACATTCACTTGTCAGTTGAGCAACGGCGACCACGCCGGATCCGATCCCGACTGCGGATAGGGGGCCGGGCGGACGATGCGTCCCGTCACGTCGACGGTCCACAAACGCGGAGCGCCGCCGGGCGTTTCACGGGAGAACATCAAAACTCTGCCGTTGGGGGCCCAGGTGGGCCCCTCGTCCAGATAGGACGAGGTCAGCAGGCGCTCGCCCGACCCGTCGGGCCGCATGACGCCGATGTGGAAGCGCCCGCCCTCCTGCTTGGTGAAGGCGATGTACTCGCCGGTCGGGCTCCAGACCGGCGTCATGTAGCGGCCAGAGCCGAAGGAGATGCGCCGCACGCCCGACCCGTCGGCGTTCATGACGTAGATCTGCGGGCTGCCGCCCCGGTCGGAATTGAAGGTGATCTGCGCGCCGTCCGGCGAGAAGGAGGGCGAGGTGTCGATGGACGGATCGGCGGTCAGCCGGCTGGAGGAACGGCTGCGCAGGTCCATGACGTGAATGTCGGTGTTGCCGCTGCGCTCCACCGAGAAGGCGACCTTGCCGCCGTCATGGGAGAAGCGCGGCGCGAAGACCATGCCCGGGAAGTTGCCCAGCGTCTCCCGGCGGCCCGTCTCCAGGTTGAACAGGTAGATGGACGACCCCTCCGGCCGCAGGGCCATGTAGGTGATCTCCTGGCTGGTCGAGGAGAACCTAGGTGTCATGACGATGTAGGAGCCGTCGGTCAGATAGCTCGGATTGGCCCCGTCCTGGTCCATGATGGCCAGGCGCTTGACCCGGTCGATCCGCCCGCCGCTCTCGGCCACGAAGACCACCCGGGTGTCGAAATAGCCCTTCTCGCCGGTCAGCCGCTCATAGACGGCGTCGGAGATCTTGTGGGCCACGCGGCGCCAGTTCTCCGAGGTGGAGGTGAACTGCATGCCGAGCAGCTGCTGCTCGGCGAAGACGTCCCACAGGCGGAAGTTGACCGTCAGGCGGCCGGTGGGGTCGACGCTGACCTCGCCGTTGACCAGGGCCTGGGCGTTGAGCGGCTTCCAGTCGCCAAAGCGCGGCTGGTAGCGGATGTCGAGGTTGCGCTCGATGAAGGCGGCTTGGTCGATGGGCCGGAAGAGCCCCGAACGCTCCAGATTGCTGGTGATCACCTGGGCGATGTCTGCGCCGCGCTCGCCGGTGAAGGCGGGCACGGCGATGGGCAGGGGCTGGACGTCGCCGCGATTGACGTCGACCTCGATCTGGGCGCGGGCCGGCAGGGCGAGCGCCCCCGCCGACAGGAAGGCCGCCAGGACGGCCATGAACAGGCTCTTCATTCGCATCGGCCTCGAACTCCTCAGTTGTCGGCGCACGCCTGGGCGGCGTTGAAGCTCACGGCGATCGGGGCGCCGTAGAACTCGCGGGGCAGGGTGGTGAAGGGGGCCGCGCCATAGACGGCGCGGATGGCGCGCTCGGCTGCGGCGCGCACGACGGGATCGGACGAACGTTCCTGGCCGCCGGCCTCGACGTCGCCGACGACGCGGCCGTCGCTGCTCAGCCGGAAGGTGACGCGCACCCGCACCTCGCGGGCGCCTTCCACCTCGCAGTTCGGGTTCCAGCGCCGCTGCAGCTCTTCGGCCAGGCCGGACATGGCTGCGGCGGAGACGCCGGAGCCGGTGGTGTTGCGGGAGTCGCGCGCCGTTTCCGGCCGGTTGCGGCCGCGGGCGGCCGAGGAGCTCTGCGATCCCTTGAGACTGTCGGCCAGGGCGTCGAGATCGAGGCCGCTGTCCTTCTTGGGCGGGGCGGGCGTCGGCGGGGCGGGCTTGGCCGGCGGGCTCCGGGCGGGCTCCGCCTTCTTCGGGGGCGCCTTCTCCGGCGCCGGCTTGGGGGCGGGCGCCGGCTTGGGCGTCGGCGCCTTGGGCTGCGGCTGCGGCTGCGGTTGCGGCTGGGGTTCGGGCGCAGGCGTTTCGGGCTGGGCGGCGGCGGCGGGCTCCAGCGGCGCCTCGGGCTCGGGCGTCTCGGTCTGCGCCGGCTGTTCGGTCGGGCCTTCGACCGCCGGCCGCGGATTGGCGGGAATGCGGCTCACGATGTTGACCGGAACGACCGCGCCGACCTTCAGTTCACGCGCCCACGGCCACGGGATCAGGGCCGCGCCGATCACCGCCACGTGGACGATGGCCGAGATGACCAGGGCGGTGGAAAGGTCGGACCGCTCGCGGCGCATGGCGGCGATCCTAGCGCGCGGCCTGGTCGCCGCCCGAGGACGGGCCGCCGGTGTCCGTGAGCAGGTTGATCGAGGTGAAGCCCGAACTCGACAGGGCCGCCATCACCTGGGCCACCGTGGCGTAGGACGCCCGGCCGTCGGCCCGCACATAGATCGGCCGCTCGACGGAGCCGTCGGCCATGGCCATCAGGCGGGGCGCCAGGGCGGAGAAGGGCGTCTCCTCCTCCTGGATGAAGATGGCCCCGTCGGCGCGCACCGAGACGGTGAGCGGCTCGGACTGGTCGGGAATGGCGCTGGCCTCGGTCTTGGGCAGCTCCAGCGGCACGCCGACCGTCAGAAGCGGGGCGGAGACCATGAACACGATCAGCAGCACCAGCATCACGTCGACCAGCGGCGTGACGTTGATCTCCGACAGGG
>CAYQPL010000088.1:4718-7010 GCA_964419395.1 uncultured Phenylobacterium sp.
GCGTCGTGGGCCGACAGCGCCAGGGCGCAGCCCCGCTCGGCCAGCCGCCGCTGGATGGCGGGGGCGAGATCGTCGGCGAAGCCCTCCAGCCGGCCGGCGTAGCGGCCTGCGTCGGACGAGAACTTGTTGTAGGCGATATAGGCCGGAATGGCCGCCGCCAGGCCGATGGCGGTGGCGAACAGGGCCTCGGCGATGGCCGGCGCGACCACCGTCAGATTGGTGTTCTGCTGGATGGCGATGGCCTGGAAGGCCTGCATGATGCCCCAGACCGTGCCGAAAAGGCCGATGAAGGGCGAGGCGGTGGCCACGATGGCCAGCAGGGGCAGGCCCTCTTCGACCCGCGCCGTCTCGCGGGCGATCACCGAGTCCATCACGCGGTCGATGCGCTGGATCAGCAGGGCGGCCTGGGTGTCGCTGGTCAGGCCCTTGGCGCGCGCCTCGCGCCATTCGCGCAGGGCCGCCTGCAGCATGCGGGGCAAGGCGTGGCGCGGCCGTTCGCCGGCCTGCTGGGCGATGTCCTCCAGCGACCGGCCGGAGGAAACCTCGTCCTCGAAGCGGTCGGCCTGCCGGTTGAGGGCCGTGAACCGCAGCAGCCGGTCGAAGATGACCGCCCAGGAGAACAGCGACGCCAGCCCCAGGCCGATCATCACCGCCTTCACCACCCAGTGGGCGCGCAGGAAGAGCGAGATGAAGGAAAAGCTTTCGGCGGTGAGGGTCGCTTGGGCGGCGGGGTCCATTCGGTCTGGGCTCCGTTGGCGGCCGGGCGAGGGAGTCGCCCCAGGATGGAGTGAAACGCGGCGGTGGCGAACTTAAGGCGCCGGACGATGACGATCACGTCCGCACGCCCGGCGGTAGAACAGGTTTTTCACCGAGCGGTCCTTCCCGAGACGCCCCGCCGGGGCCGGCCGGGCGCGATTCGCCCGCCTCGGCGCAGGATGAATCAGGCCGCGGACGGCGTCACCTATGCCGCTCTTATGCCGAAGTCTCCGGCTCGGCGAAGTAGGGCGCCAGGGCCTGGGCCATGCCGGGCGGCGGCTTGCGGGGGCGTCCGTCCATGCCGATGCAGGCGGCCTGGACCGCGGCCTGGGCGATCAGCGCCTCGCCACGCAGGATGCGCTGGCCGCTGAAGAGCCTGGGGCCCTTCACCCGGTCATAGACGGTGCGCACCTGCAGGGCGTCGTCGATGCGCGCCGGGCGGCGGAAGTCGATCTCCATCCGCACGATGGTGAAGGCGGCGGGATCCTCACGGTCCAGCAACTCGGCGTGACGGACGCCGGCCACGCGCAGGAAGTCCGAGCGTCCCCGCTCGAAGAAGCGGACATAGCTGCCGTGATAGACGACGCCGGTGAAGTCGGTGTCCTCGTAATAGACCCGCACCGGCAGGACGTGCTCGCGGCCCTCGATGAAGCCCGCCGAGGGTTCGCCCCGATTGTCGGCCATGCCGCGCCTCCTCTCGTCCGTCCCTCTGGTCTGACCGCAGGAGAGGGGGGCGGGTCAAGCCGGGCGCGGCGCCTATTCGTCGAACAGGCTTCCCTGCCCCGCGCCGGGCGGCTGGGGCGGGGCGGCGAGCCCCAGGTGGCCATAGGCCGTGGCGCAGGCGACGCGCCCGCGCGGCGTGCGCGGGATGAAGCCCTGCTGCATCAGATAGGGCTCGATGACGTCCTCGACGGCGTCGCGGGCCTCGGCGATGGCGTAGGCGATGGTCTCCACGCCGGCCGGCCCGCCGCCATAGTTCTCGATCAGGGCCCGGGGGTAGCGGCGGTCCAGGCTGTCGAGACCGAGCTCGTCCACCTCCAGCCGCGCCAGCGCCCGGGCGGCCGCGGCCTTGTCGATGGGGTCGGCGCCCTCGGCGGCGGCGAAGTCGCGCACCCGGCGCAGCAGGCGGCCGGCCACCCGCGGCGTGCCGCGGGCCCGGGCGGCGATCTCGGCGGCGCCGTCCGCCGCCAGGTTCCCCCCCATCTTGCCGGCGGCGTGGGCCAGCACCTTCATCAGCTCGTCGGGGGTGTAGAATTCCAGCCGCAGCGGGATTCCGAAGCGGTCGCGCAGGGGTGTGGCCAGCATGCCGGCCCGCGTCGTCGCCGCCACCAGGGTGAAGGGCGCCAGGTCGATGCGGATCGATCGCGCCGAGGGTCCCTCGCCGATGATCAGGTCCAGCACATGGTCCTCCATGGCCGGATAGAGGATCTCCTCCACCTGCGAGGGCAGGCGGTGGATCTCGTCGATGAAGAGGACGTCGTTGGGCTCGAGATTGGTCAGGATGGCGGCCAGGTCGCCCGCCTTGGCCAGCACCGG
>CAYQPL010000088.1:7020-11648 GCA_964419395.1 uncultured Phenylobacterium sp.
AGGGTGTCGCCGCGCGCGCGGGCGGCGTCGATTTTGAGCTTCTGATTGGCGTTGAGCTGCTTCTGCCCGACGAATTCGGCCAGGGTCTGGGGCCGGTAGGCGCGGTCGGCGCCTTCCATCGGCGCGGCCTCGCCTGAGACGAGGCGGGTCACCGGCCGAGCTCCTGCAGGGCGGCCTTGATCAGGGCGGCGGGCTCGACGTCCTCATCCAGGCGGGCGGCGGCGGCCTCCACCACGCGGCGCGCCTGGGGCTCGGTGACGCCCAGGCCCATCAGGGCGGCGACCGCTTCGCCGGTGGCGGACGGCGCCGGGGCCGGCGGCGGGGCTTCGCCGACGGGGACGAAGGCGCTGACGGGCAGGTCGGTGAGCGCCTTGTCCTTCAGCTCGGTGACGATGCGCACCGCCAGCTTCGGCCCCACCCCCTGGGCGCGGGCGACGGCGGCCTTGTCCTGGCGGCCGGCGGCGGCGGCCAGCTCGGCCGGCGAGAGGACGTCGAGGACGGCCAGCGCCGCCTTCGGGCCGACCCCCTGGATCTCCTTCAGGATCAGGAAGGTGCGCCGCTCGTCCCGGGTGGGGAAGCCATAGAGGCGCATGCCCGCCTGCTCGCTCCACTGGGTCTCGATGTGCAGCAGGGTCTCTTCGCCCACCGGGGGCAGGCGCGACAGGGTGCGCGAGCCGCAGCGCACCACATAGCCGACGCCCATGACGTCGATCAGGGCGTCCTCCTCGCCGATCTCGGCGACGGTTCCGCGCAGGCGCCCGATCATCACGCCACCCGCCTCGCCGACAGGTCGCGGGCGCTGCGGGCATGGGCGTGGGCGATGGCGACGGCCAGCGCATCGGCCGAATCGGCGGTCGCCCCGCCGGCGCCGGGCAGCAGCCGGGCGATCATGAAGGCGACCTGGTCCTTGTCGGCCGCGCCGGTGCCGACGACAGCCTTCTTCACCACCGTCGCGGCGTACTCCGCCACCGGCAGTCCGGCGCGGGCCGGCGCGACCATGGCCATGGCCCGGGCGTGGCCGAGCTTCAGCGCGCTGGCGGCGTTGTTGTTCATGAAGGTCTCCTCGACCGCGGCCTCGGCCGGGGCGTGGGCGGCGACCAGGGCCGTGATCTCCTCGAACAGGGTCAGCAGCCGCTCGGCGAAGGGCAGCTTGTCCGAGGGCGCGATGACCCCGTGCGCCACGTGGCTGAGGCGCGCGCCCTGCACGGCGATGACGCCCCAGCCGGTGCGGCGGAGGCCCGGGTCCAGTCCGAGGATTCGCAGGGCGGCCATGGCGTCTCTATAGGTCTGTTCGGGAATTGTTCCTACCGCCCTATTGGCCGCGGACAGGGTTAGCCCCGCGTTAAGAGCGCCTTCAGGCCTTGGGGAGACCGGGAACCTTGGCGAGGTTCGGCTTGGGGATCGGGTTCTGGATGTCGCCGCGCGACTTGGCCCGGTCGCGGCCCAGTTCCGCCCAGGCGGCGCAGAAGCTGGCGGGCCTGCGCGCGTCGCTCCGATCCGTGCGCACGAGGCTCAGGCCCCGGCCGGCCAGCGCCTTGGCGACGGCCTCCCAGGCCCCGGCCGCCGGCAGGGGCGCGCCGTCGGCGTCCTTCCAACCCGCCGCGCGCCGGGGCCCAAGCTGTCGCACGCTCTCGATCAGCAGGGGATCGGAGAGGTGCAGGGCGACCGCCTGGCCGGGCGGCAGGTCCTTGATCGCCGACAGCAGGGATCGCGCCGCATGGGCCTCGGCGTCCACGTCGCGGAAGCCGCCGGCCGCGCCGCTCACGCCCTCGGGCGCCTGCCGCAGCCAGGCGAAGCCGCCGGCCCGATAGACGGGCTGGTGGTCGGTCTCGATCCAGATCTTCGCGTTCATGAGGGGGCGGTCCTTACCACCGCGCGCCGGCGCCTGTCGCCCTCAGTCCTTGCGGGGGGAGAGGTTGTACTCGACCACGCGGGAATCCTCGCGCAGCCGCTGGGCCAGGCGCTCGACGGCCAGCCGGCCGCTGCCGTGAAGCGTGGCGCGGTACTCCACACGGCCCGGGCCGCCGTCGCCGGCCCACAGCCGCTGGGACACCGTGCCCGTCTCCAGGTCGAACTCGGCCATCAGGTCGCGGAAGGCGGTCTCGTCGACCGCCTCGGCGCGGCGGTAGCAGACGGTGACGTCCATGATGTTGAGCTGGGGCATGTGGTGGTCGGCCCAGCGCAGCACGCCCAGCACCAGCACCGTCACCGCCGTCCCCCCGATAGCCAGGCCGTAGAAGCCGACGCCGTAGAGGGTGCCGAGCGCCGAGGTGATCCAGAGCGAGGCGGCCGTCGTCAGGCCGTGCACGCTGAGCCCCTGGCGGAAGATCACGCCGCCGCAGAGGAAGCCGATGCCGGTCAGGATGCCGTGGGCCATGCGGACGGGATCGATGCGGATGATCTCGTCGGCGGCGTTCTCCATCCACTCCATCTGGTGGACGGCGGCCAGCATCAGCAGGGCCGAGGCGAGGCTGACCAGGATGTGGGTGCGAAAGCCGGCGGGACGGCCGCGGTACTCCCGCTCGAAGCCGATCAGGCCGCCGGCCAGCACGGCGCCGAGCACCGGGAGGATGAACTTGTCGAGCGCCTCCATGGGAGGAGAACGCAGAAGGCGCGGCCGAGCTTCCCCGGCCCGCGCCGAAAAGCCGTCAGCCGGCGTACTTCTCCACGTCCTCGTCGGAGACGTCGTAGTTGCCGTAGACGTTCTGGACGTCGTCGTCGTCCTCCAGGGCGTCGATCAGCTTCATCAGCGTGCCCACGGGCTCGCCTTCGACTGGCGTGAGGGTCTTCGGCCGCCAGGCGATGGCCGTGGACTTGGGCTCGCCGAGCGCGGCCTCCAGCGCCTGGGCGACGTCGGACAGGTCCTCGAAGGCGGTGAAGATGGTGTGGGTCTCCTCGTCGGACTCCACGTCCTGGGCGCCGGCCTCGATGGCCGCTTCCATGACCTTGTCCTCGGAGCCGACCTCGGCCGGATAGACGATCTGGCCCACGCGGTCGAACATGAAGGAGACCGAGCCGGTCTCGCCCAGATTGCCGCCGTTCTTGGCGAAGATGGCTCGCACGTTGGCGGCCGAACGGTTGCGGTTGTCGGTCAGGGCCTCGACGATGACGCCCACGCCGCCGGGGCCGAAGCCCTCGTAGCGGACCTCGTCATAGGTCTCGGCGTCGGCGCCCGAGGCCTTCTTGATCGCCCGGTCGATATTGTCCTTGGGCATGGACTCGGCCTTGGCGTTGGCCACGGCCAGGCGCAGGCGGGCGTTCATCGCCGGGTCGGGCAGGCCGGCCTTGGCCGCCACGGTGATCTCGCGCGAGAGCTTGGAGAACAGCTTCGACCGCACCGAGTCCTGGCGACCCTTGCGGTGCATGATGTTCTTGAATTTTGAGTGTCCGGCCATGGGTCCTGGTTGGGTCTTGGGCTGGCTTTGAAGCTGGCGAAGAATGCGGAAGCGCCGCTTCTAGCGCCGCACAGGGCGCAAGGCAAAGGCCCTGCGCCCCGACCTTGAGGCCGTTAGCGCGGCCCTTGGCGCTTGCCCACCGGGTGCGAGGACGACAGGCCGCCGTCGACGGCGATGGTCTGGCCGTTCTCGTTGGAGGAATCGTCGCTGGCCAGGAAGAGGGCGGTGTAGGCGATCTCTTCGGGGACGCCGGCGCGCTTGAGCGGATTGAGCTGGCCGATCTTGTCCTCGCTGCCGCGCGAGCGGGCGAAGTCGAAGACGCCCTTGGTCATGCCGGTCTCGATCAGGCCTGGGCAGATGGCGTTGACCCGCACGCCCGTGCCGTAGAGTTCGTTGGCCGCGGTGGTCGCCAGGTTGATGACGCCGGCCTTGGACGCCGAGTAGGAGGCCGGGCCCGCGCCCGAGCGGATGCCGGCCACCGAGGCGGTGCAGATGATCGAGCCCTTGCCCGCCGGGATCATCACCTTGGTGGCGTGCTTGATGGCCAGGAACGGCCCGATCAGGTTGATGCGCAGCACCTCGGTCCAGATCTCGGGCGTCAGCTCGAAGAAGGGCGTCGGCCCGCCGGTGATCCCGGCGTTGGCGTAGACGGCGTCCAGCCCGCCGAACTCGTCCACCGCGCGCTGGATGTACGACTGGACGAAGGCCTCGTCGCCGGCGTCGCCGGTCATGGCCACGGCCTGGCCGCCATGGGCCTTGATGGAGGCGGCGGTCTCCTCGACCGCGTCGGCGCGGTCGACGCAGACGACGCGGGCGCCCTCCTTAGCGAACAGGCTCGCGCTGGCGCGGCCGATGCCGCTGGCCGCGCCGGTGACCACGGCCGAGCGGCCTTCGAGACGTCCCATGGATCTCTCCTTCGTGTGCGGGTCTGGAATGGCGTCAGCCGGCGCGCGCGGCGGCGTCGGCGATGGCGTCGATGAAGGTGTCGTAGAGCGCCTCGGGCAGGTCGTGGCCCATGCCCGGAATGATGCGCAGCTCCGCGCCCGGGATGGCCGCGGCGGTGGCTTCGCCGCCGGCCTTCGGGACCAGGGGATCGGCCTCGCCGTGGACGACGACGGTCGGGACCTTCAGCGCCTTCAGCTTCTCGGTGCGGTCGCCGCTGGCGCCGATCGCGCCGCGCTGGCGCTGCACGCCCTTGGGATTGAAGGCCCGGCGCATGTCCGAGCGCACGCG
>CAYQPL010000088.1:11658-14645 GCA_964419395.1 uncultured Phenylobacterium sp.
CGGTGCGCTTGCCGTGCGCCACGAAGGCCTCCTCGTCGGCGACCGGAGCGGGCGCGGGCGTGGTCAGCACCGCGGCCGCTTCGGGCGTGGAGTCCAGCGTGCCCGGCGCGCCGGTGGCCGACATGATGGAGGTGAGCGAGAGCACGCGGTCGGGATGCTCGATGGCCACCGTCTGGGCGATCATCCCGCCCATGGAGACGCCGACCACGTGCGCCCTGTCGATCTTCAGGTGGTCCAGCAGGCCCATGGCGTCGGCGGCCATGTCCGACAGGGTGTAGCGGTCGCCCGACTGGAACCAGGTGGACAAGCCCACGTCGCGGTTGTCGAAACGGATCGCCCGGAAGCCCCGGGCGACCAGCTTCTCGCAGAAGGGGACGGGCCAGCGGGTCATCTGCGACCCCAGCCCGTTGATGAGGAGGACGGCCGGCGCGTTGTCCGGGCCGAAGGTTTCGTACTCGATCTCGATGCCGTTGGCCTTGGCGCGGGGCATGGCGTCCTCCTCGTTTCCGTTTCTTTTTCCGGCCCTCTTACGGGACCATCACCACACGGCCGACGGCCTTGCGGCTCTCGATATAGGCGTGGGCGGCGGCGGCTTCGGCCAGCGGGAACTCGCGGTCGATGACCACCTCCAGCTCGCCCCTGGCGGCGTCCTCGATCAGCTGCTGGATGTTGTCGTGCACCCGGTCCGTGCCGATCTCGGCGCCCAGGAAGACGCCGGAGAGCGAGCGGTTGCCGCCCATCATGGAGCCGACATCGACCACCATGGGCTCGCGGCCCGCCGCGCCGACCATGGAGACCCGCCCGCGATAGGCCAGCGCATTGATCGAGCCCTGCAGGGTCGAGCCGCCGACGGAGTCGACGACCACGTCGACGCCCTTGTTGTCGGTCAGGCGCCTGACCTCCTTCACCACGTCGTCGCGGGTGTAGTTGATGCCGTGATCGAGGCCGAGGCGCTTCAGCTTCTCCAGTCGCTCGTCGGAGGAGGCGGTGGCCAGGATGAGGCCCGCGCCGGCCCGCTTGGCCAGCTGGATGGCGGCGACGCCGACGCCCGAGGCGCCGGCCTGGACCAGAACGGTTTCGCCCTTCTTCATGCGGCCGAACTCGAACAGGCAGTCATGGGCGGTGCCGAAGGTCACCGGAATGGCCGCAGCCTTGCGCACGTCGAAGCCGTCGGGAATGGGCCAGCAGTTGCGCGCCGGAACCGAGCGCAGGGCGGCGTGGCTGCCCCAGTTGTTCACCGTGGCGACCTTCTGGCCGACCTTCACGTTGGTGACCTGCTCGCCGACCTCGATGATCTCGCCGGCGGCTTGGTAGCCGACCACGTGCGGGTTGGTCATCAGCGGACCGCGCCAGCGGTTCAGGGTGTCGCCGCCCTCGATGGCGATGGCCTCGACGCGGATGATGACGCCCTTGGGATGGCAGGCCGGATCGGGAATCTCCTCGTACTTGAGGACCTCGGGACCGCCGTTCTCGTAATAGACCGCCGCCTTCATCGCCGTTCTCCCTAATGGCTTAAACAAATGTTTTAGGGGCGCAGACTTCCCACGGCCCGGCGGGGTCCGCAAGGCGCCGGCAGGGCGCCGGGCGCGGCCATAGTCCGTTTGGATCATGCGGCCGCCCGCGGCAGGCGCCACGACTGTCCAGGCAATTCAACCTGTTGTCCGTCGAAGGCCGCACCCCCATGCGCCAGGAATGCGTCAGCGCCGCCGTCGCGGCGGCCCTTCTCAGCCTCGTCGCCTCCGGGCCGGCGGCGGCCCAGGCCGACCCGTTCGGGGCCCTCTACGCGCCGCCGGCGGGCGCGGCGGCCGCCAGGGACGCCTCGTCCGGGCGCACCGGCGCGACCTCCGTGAGCGGCGCCGTGGGCCGCTGCAACGGCACATCTCAAACCGACGGGGCGGTCAGCCTCGCCCAGCTCGACCTGATGCCCGCCGACCTGCCGCCCCTGCCGGTGGCGCTCGACGGCGGGGCGACGCGGTATCTGAAGAACCGGCCGAAGATCGCCGTGCCGGGCTACACCATCGGCTTCATCCAGGGGGCCAGCGCCAGCGCCTATGGCGGCGGCGCGGGGACGGAGCGGAACGGCCGCCGGACCAAGATCGCCACGCGCCTCGTGGGCCTGACCGATCGGATGGCGCAGGACTTGACGGACGAGGCCTATGCCGACCTCGTGCGCCAGCTGCAGGCCGCCGGATTCGAGGTGGTCGAGCCCGCCGCCCTGCAGGTCTCGGAGCGGATGCGCGGCCTCGCCCGCTACGCCGAGCCCGTCGGCGGCCAGGGCGTCATCGACAGCCGGGCGACCAAGGCCTGGGTGGCCTACGGCCCCCGCGCCCTGCCGCCGATCAAGGGCTACGCCTTCGAGCAGGGCCTGGGCGCCGTCGCCGCCTCCGGCGCCCTGCTGGCCTTCGGCAAAGCCAGCCAGGAACTGGACGCCGTGATCGTCAATCCCCGGCTGATGATCGACTATATCGACATGGAGAGCAGCGGGCAGCGCGTCTACCGGGGCTCGGCCTCGGTGGACGCCGACCTGCGCTTCGCCATCAATCCGCTCAGCCGCATCGACTTCGTCTGGGGCAACGAACGCGGCGGCGCCATGCCGGGCTGGTTCACCACCAGGGGGGCGAGTTCGCCCCAGCCCTTCGGCATCCTGGCCCAGACCGCCGACCGCTCGGACTCGATCGCCATGCACAACGCGCTGGTCACCGCCGGCTTCGGCTCGGTCTACCGCCAGAGCCTGGTCTACGACGCCGAGGTCTCGCCCCGCCGCTTCGCCGCCCTGACCCGCGCGGCCTATCGCGGCTTCAACGCCGCCCTGGTCGCCGAAATCCGCAAGGCGCGGAGCGCATGAGCCGCGCCGCCCATGTCCCATTCCACAAGCTGTTCGGAGATCTGCCCATGAAGCGCCTGCTTTGCGCCACCGCGGCCCTGCTGGCCGTCGCCGGCGCCGCCGTCGCCCAGACCGCGCCTGAAACGCCGCCGGCCATGGACCC
>CAYQPL010000089.1:0-14599 GCA_964419395.1 uncultured Phenylobacterium sp.
TTTTTTAATACTTGCAGCCACGCAAGGCACAGATTAAACGCGACACCGGCGAGACTAAAATTCGGCTTGCTCTAAATATCGATGGCAATGGCAAGTCGCGGATCGCCACCGGTATCCCGTTTTTCGACCACATGCTTACATTGTTCGCAAAGCACGCGACGACGACCTCCAGCCGCGCGAACGGCGTCACCAGGGCCGCCCCGACCGAAACCCGTAGCGCCTTGCGGTAGAGGGGATCGCAGCAGCCGGCGTCCAGCACCACCGCATCGGCGCCGAACGCCGCGGCGTTGCGGAAGATGCCGCCCATATTGTCATGGTTGCCCACCCCGTGGACGGCGACCACAGTCGCGGGGTCGCCCAGCCCTCCCAGCACCTCGTCGGCCCCGGCCGGCCGCATCCGGCCCAGGCCGAGCAGGCCGCGGTGGATGTGGAAGCCGACGATCGCATCCATCACCGCCGGCTCGGCCACGTAGACGGGGGCGGCGCAGGCGGCGCGCGCGACCGTGTCGGCGAACTTCCCGGCGCGGGGGGCGGCGACCAGGAAGGCCACGGGTTCGCATCGGGGCGAGCCGAGGAGGTGGCGCAGGACCACCTCCCCCTCGGCCATGAACAAGCCCTGACGCCCGACGAGGTCGCGGTCTCGCACGTTCAGGAAGGCCTCCACCCGCGGATCGGCGGGGTCGGCGATGGTCTCGAACCGCGGCGTCACGCCCGCCCCTGCCCCCCAGCTACGATTTCCCCTCTCCGGAGAACGGTAAAAGTTGACGCCTGCGTCATCTTTGGCCTATCCTTGCGTCAAAATCTGGAGGATTCCCATGGCTGATGGTTCGGTGGACATTTTGAAGGACGCGCAGGCGAAGGCCTATGCGACGCCCCTGGACGAGCTGAACCCAGCCCAGCCAGCGCTTTTCCAGGCCAACGCCATGTGGCCCTATTTCGAACGCCTGCGGAAAGAGGCCCCGGTCCACTACACCGCCGAGAGCGAGTACGGGCCCTACTGGTCGATCACCAAGTACAACGACATCATGGCCGTGGACACCAATCACCAGGTGTTCTCCTCCGAGCCGGGAATCACCATCGCCGAGCAGAACGGCGACCAGGGCCCGCTGCCGATGTTCATCGCCATGGATCCGCCCAAACATGACATCCAGCGCAAGACCGTCAGCCCGGCCGTCTCGCCGACCAACCTGCAGATCCTGGGCCCCCTGATCCGCGAGCGCGCGGCCAAGATCCTGGACGAACTGCCGGTGGGCGAGGAGATCGACTGGGTCGACAAGGTCTCGATGGAGCTGACGGCCATGACCCTGGCCACCCTGTTCGGGGTGAAGCAGGAGGACCGCCGCAAGCTGACCTACTGGTCCGACGTGGTGACCGCGGCCCCCGGCCACGGCCTGATCGACACCATCGAACAGAAGATGCAGATCTTCGTCGAGTACCACGCCTACTTCACCGAACTGTGGAACCAGCGGGTGAACGCCGAGCCGACCGGCGACCTGATCTCCATGCTGGCCCACGGGCCGGACACCCGGAACATGGAGCCGCGGGAATACTTCGGCAACGTGGTGCTGCTGACCGTCGGCGGCAACGACACCACGCGCAACACCATCACCGGCTCGGTCCTGGCGCTGAACGAGAACCCGGACCAGTACAAGAAGCTGCGCGAGAACCCGGACCTGATCCCGTCCATGGTGTCGGAGCCCATCCGCTGGCAGACGCCGCTGGCCCACATGCGCCGGCGCGCCACCCAGGACATCGAGTTCGGCGGCAAGAAGATCAAGGAAGGCGACAAGGTCGTCATGTGGTACGTCTCGGGCAACCGCGACGACGAGGTGATCGAGAACCCGAACGCCTACATCATCGACCGCGAGCGTCCGCGCCAGCACATCTCCTTCGGCTTCGGCATCCACCGCTGCGTGGGCAACCGCCTGGCCGAGCTGCAGCTCCAGATCATCTGGGAAGAGATCATGAAGCGCTTCCCCGACATCCAGGTCGTCTCCGAGCCCAAGCGGGTCTATTCGACCTTCGTGAAGGGTTACGAGTCCATGAAGGTGGTCATCCCCAAGCGGCTCTGACCGTCTGCGCCCCTTCGAGCATCTGCGGGCGGCGCCAGGAAGCCCCGCCGCTCCCTCGAGCGGCGGGGCTTTTGCGTTGGGCGCAGGGGCGGCTATGACCGCGCCATGAAGCCCTGGATCCATCTCGACAGCGCCACCATGCCCGACGACGGGGGCGAGCTGCGGCTGATGCGGCGCGACGCCGAGTTCTCGATCATGGCCGGTCCCATCGAGCTGATGAACAGCCGCCTGAGCGGGTCGGAAGAGGCCCTGGCGACCCTGGCCTGGGCGCGCCTCGCCGGCAGGCCGGCGCCGCGGGTGCTGCTCGGCGGCCTGGGCATGGGCTTCACCCTGCGCGCGGCCCTGGCCGCCCTGCCGCGCGACGCGCAGGTGACCGTGGCCGAGCTGGTTCCGGCGGTGATCGCCTGGGCCCGCGGGCCGCTTTGCGACCTCTTCGCCGGCTGTCTGGAGGATCCGCGCGTGCGAATCCACGAGGGCGATGTCGCGCCTCTGATCGCTGGCCGGCCGTCGGCCTGGGACGCCATCCTGCTGGACGTGGACAACGGGCCCGAGGGGCTCACCCGGCGGGCCAACGACGCCCTCTACGACCTGACGGGCCTCGCCCGGGCGCGGGCGGCCCTGGCCCCCGGCGGCGTCCTGGCGGTCTGGTCGTCGGCCCCCGACGAGGGCTTCACCCGCCGCCTTCGCCGCAGCGGCCTGGCCACCGAAGTGCTCCGCGTCCCCGCCCGCAAGGGCGGACGGGGCGCACGGCATGTCATCTGGCTGGGGACCACGACCGGGGGTTAGCCGCTATTCGCGGCGATCGGCGATGGCCTCGCCGCCCTCTTCCTCCTCGAGCAAGGCGGCGTTGGCGGCGTTGGCGCTGAGGCGGACGCGGTCGCCCTCCACCTCGGCGACCAGCCCGCCGGAGATGTAGTGGTGGTGATCGCTGTGGGACCCGCTGTCGGGGCGCGTCAGCTTGATGCGGTCGCCCTCGACGTTGTCCACCGTGCCGAGGTGGACGCCGTCGGCGCCGATGACGTCCATATGTTCCCTGATCGCCGAGAGATCGGCCATGGCTGACGCTCCTTTGTTTGCCTGGCGAGAGAACCGGCGCCTTGGTCCCGGTGTTCCGCCGGCTCGGAGCCTGATGCGACCCGATGGCAGTCGGTCGTCGCGCCAGAGCGGCCGCTAGCGCCGGCGCACGCCCACCAGACCGAAGGCCGCCCCCTGCGGGTCGAGGCAGTTCATGGAGAAGTCGCCGCCGGGGACCTCGTGCGGGCCCTGCGTGACCTGGCCGCCCGCCGCCTCGACCGCCGCCTTGGCGGCGTCGATGTCCGCAACGCGGAAATAGGTGTTCCAGTGCGGCGGCCCCAGGGCGGGATCGGCCGTCATCATGGCCCCGACCATGCCGCCGTGACGGATGAACTGGTACTGGCCCATCGGCCCCATATCCATGTCGCCGTCGTGGCGCCAGCCGAAGAGATCGCCATAGAAGGCCCAGGCGCCGGCCTGGTCCGACGTACGGAGCTCGTTCCAGGCGGCGTGGCCGACGCGCGGGCGGTCATGGGCGAAGGCCAGGCTCCTGCCCCCCGAGGCCGGCGTCATGATGTAGAGCGGCGCCCCCTGCGGGTCGGCGACCATGGCGATGCGCCCCACCATGGGAACGTCCATCGCCGCCATCTGGACGCTCCCGCCCTTCTGCACGATGGCGGCGGCGGCCTGGTCCAGATCGTCCACGGCGAGGTAGCAGAGCCACACCGGACGCGCGCCGTGGCCGGCCATCTCCGGCGTGATGCTCATGAGGCCCGCGACGTCGTGCTCGGGGGCCCGGACGATGCGGTAGTCCATGTCGGCCTGGCCGGAGTCGTGGAAGGTCCAGGGCAGAACCTGACCATAGAAGGCCTGGGCGGCGTCGGCGTCGGCGGTGAGCAGCTCGTACCAGATGAAGTCGCCGGGCCGGTTGGTCTGGGGGGCCTCCAGCGTCACCACCGGCGCGAAGCCGCCATAGATCATCCGCGCCCCGTCGAAGGGCATCGGGTTGTGCGCCTGGCTCATCCGCGGATCGGTCTGGGTCAGCTCCTCCATGCGGCCCATGGCGGCGTCCCGCGTCGCCTTGTCCGGCCATTCGATGAAGGAGAAGACCACCGCCTCGTCGGGCGTCGCCTGCACCGCGCGGCGGAAGTCGGTCTGCTTCCCGTCCGGAACGTCGTCGCCCCAGCATTCGACGACCCGCAGGGCGCCGAGTTCGATGAAGACGCTGTCGCCCAGCTGGGCATGGTCGATGAACGCCTGACGATTGGCGCTCGGAACCGCGATCACGAAGCCGTCGATATAGGTCATGGGGCCGCTCCCTTGGGCATCCGCCCGGCCGATGCTGCGCCGGACGAGCCTAGGACGAACAGCGGCTCGGAGATGCGACAGCCGCCGCCGAAAATTTCCGCCGCGTCGGCGTCACGCCAGGTTGCGCCCGAAGAGGGCGATCAGGCGCTCCCAGTGGCGTTCGGCCGCCGCCTTGTCGTAGGCCGCCCGCTGCGGGAAGACGAAGCCATGGCTCACGCCGGGATAGAGCTCCACCTCGGTGGCGCGCGAGCGGGCTTCGAGGGCCGCGGCAAGAGCCTCCACCATCTCCATGGGCGCCCAACGATCGGTTTCGGCGCAGGCGAAATAGAGCTCGGCGTTCGCCTGGGAGGCGACCAGGTGCGGGCTGTCGGACCGGTCCGTGACCAGATAGGTGCCGTGGAGGGAGGCCGCCGCGGCGATGCGCGCGGGATGGCGGGCGGCGGCGTTGACGGCGAACTGACCACTCATGCAGTAGCCGACCGCCCCGGCCGGCCCGGCCGCAGCGGCGGGGTCGTGGTCGGCGAAGGCGAGCAGCGCCTCGGTGTCCTCCATCGCCATGGGGATGGTCAGGCCGTACATCAGCGCGCTCATCCGCTCGCGGGCGGCTTCTGTGTCGAGCGGCCCGAGCTCCGTCACGCCGGCGCGGTGGTAGAGGTTGGGCAGCATGACGTAGTAGCCGCAGGTCGCCAGACGCCGCGCCATGTCCCGCAGCTCCCCCCGGATGCCCGGCGCGTCCATGAAGAAGAGGATCGCTGGATGCGGCCCTTCCCGTTCGGGATGGACGACGAAGGTGGGCATGGCCCCGTCCCGCGTGGGGACCTCGTGGATCGCTTCACGCATCAGGCGCCCTCCGGCCGGGGCATCAGGACGCAGGCGCGCGCCAGCGACGCGCGGGTCAGCTCACGCCGCCGCAGGAAGATCTGCATGGCGTCGGTGGTCGGGTCGCGGGAGACCTGCCATTCGCCCAGGTCCCGGTAGCGGGTCATCAGCAGCAGGCGGCGGGCGCCGTCCAGCCGGTCGGCCTGGCTCTCGGCCGCCAGGAAGAGGCCGAAGATCTGCGTTTCGAAGCGGGCCTCGAAGTCCGGCCAGGCCTGGCCGGACAGGGCGACGAACTCGTCCGCCGCCTCCCCGTCGATGGTGAACCAGTTGTGGACGTAGACGCCGCCGGCCGGCGGCCGCGCCCCGTCCGTGGGGCGAAGGGTCGGCGACAGGCTGTGCGCCTCGGCCTTGGTCTTCGGCGGCAGGTCGAAGTCCTGCGTCCCCAGCACCAGCGCCTGGTCGGAGGCGAAGCCCAGCAGGGGGGCGAAGACGGCCACACAGTCCTGCTGGGCATAGCAGGCCTGGGCGAGATCCTTCAGCCCGGCGCGGTCGCGCTGCAGCGAGACCTGGAAGTATCGATAATCCAACGCCTTGCCCCTAGAAGTTGACGCGGCTGGAGATGGCGCCGTCGACCAGCATGTTGATGCCCGTGGTGAAGGCCGAGCGGGGGCTGGCCAGGAAGACCGCCGCGGCGGCCACCTCTTCCGGCGTCGCCATCCGGCCGGTGGGATTGCGCTTGATCATCTGGTCGAAGAAGCCAGGCGCATTGGCCTTCACATTCCCCCAGACCCCGCCCTCGAAGAAGACCGTGCCCGGCGAGACGACATTGCAGCGTACGTGCTTGGGCGCGCCCACCTTGGCGACGCCCTTGGCGAAGTGGATCAGCGCCGCCTTCATCGGGCCATAGGCCGAGACGCCGCTGGATTCCGCGGCCGAGACCGAGGAGGTGATGATGAAGGCGGCGTCGCCGTGGGCGGCGGCGGCCTTCTCCAGGTGCGGCTGCGCCGCCTCCCAGGTGCGCACCGCACCCAGCATGTCCACCTCGAACATGGCCCGCCAGTCGTCCTCGGCGCCGCCGTTGACGAGCGCGCTGGCGTTGGAGACGAGCACGTCGCGGCCGCCCAGCTCCCGGGCCGCATCCTCCACGAAGCCGCGGATGGCGGGCCCGTCGGCGATGTCCACCGCGCGCCCCCACGCCTTGCCGCCCTTCGCCTCCAGCGCCTTCACCGTCTCGGCCACGCCATCCTCGCCGCGGGCGCAGACGGCCACGTCGCAGCCCTCGTCGGCCAGAAGCTCGGCGATGGCCCGGCCGATGCCGCGGCTGGCGCCCGTGACGATGGCCGTCTTCCCCTTCAGTTGCAGATCCATTGCGCGTCCGTCCCTTCGCATCTTGATCGAGGGCGGAGGTTAGCGCGCCCTCCCCCGCCGGGATCAAGTGCGGCGGCGGCGATTCCTGATCAATGATCTCTTTGGCCGTTGCGCCGCATCGGCCGCGGAGCCAAGCTGGCCGCACGAGCCGGTCGCCAGAACCGGCCGCCAAGGGAGGAAGAACACCATGCGGGTGACCACCGCCTCGGCCCTGCTGGCCGCCACAATGCTCGTCGCGCCGGCCGTCGCCGCCGCCAAGACCATGTCCGTGGCGCCCGGCCCGGACGTCCAGGAAGCGCTGCAGCTCGCCCTGCTCGACGCCAAGCCCGGCGATGTGGTGGAGCTGGCCGCCGGCCGCTACGAACTGGTCGACGGGCTGTCGCTGGACATCGACGGCGTGACGGTGAAGGGCGCAGGCCCCGAGGCCACCATCCTCTCCTTCGACGGCCAGAAGGGCGGCGCCGAGGGGCTGCTGATCACCTCCGACAAGGTGACGGTCCGCGACCTGGCGGTGGAGAATTCCAAGGGCGACGGGGTCAAGTCCAAGGACGCCGACCAGATCAGCATGATCAATCTGCGGGTCGAGTGGACCGGCGGCCCGAAGGCCACCAACGGCGCCTATGGGGTCTATCCGGTGGGCTCCACCAACGTGCTGATCGACGGCGTGACGGTGCGCGGCGCCTCCGACGCCGGCATCTATGTGGGCCAGTCCAAGAACATCGTGGTGCGCCGCAGCCGGGCGGAGTTCAACGTCGCCGGCATCGAGATCGAGAACTCCAGCAACGCCGATGTCTACGACAACGACGTCACCCACAATACGGGCGGCATCCTGGTGTTCGACCTGCCCAACCTGCCGGGCATGGGCGGCCATTCCACCCGCATCTTCGACAACAGGATCGTCGACAACGACACGCCGAACTTCGCGCCGGAAGGCAACATCGTGGCCAGCGTGCCGGTGGGCGCCGGCGTCATGGTGATGGCCAACCGCAACGTCCACGTCTTCGGCAACAAGATCGACGGCAACCAGACGGCCGCCGTCATGCTGGTCTCCTACACCCGCCCCTTCGACGATACGAGCTACGAGCCGACGCCGCGCGAGGTGGTGGTGCGGGACAACCGCCTGGGCCGCAACGCCTGGGCCCCCGCCTTCGCCGGCGGCGAGCCTCTCGTCGCGGCCCTGGGCGGCGCCATGCCGCCGGTCATGTGGGACGGCGTCGGGCCCGAGGGCGCCGGCGCGGGGCAGAAGATCAACCTGCTCGACGGCCCGGTGATCAACCTGAACCTGCCCAAGGCGGGCGCCATGGACCAGGCGCGGCCCGACGTGGCGGCCAAGATCGAACAGGGGGCGGTGGCCGAGCCGCCGGCGGTGGTCCTGCCGGAGGAACAGGCCGCCCTGATGACTTCGTGAGGCGCACAGCGGCCGCCCTGCTGGCCCTGACCGCCCTCGCCCTCACGGGGGCGGGGGAGGCGCCGGCCCCCGTCGACCTCTCGGTGGTGCTGGCCGAGGCGCCGGCGCAGAAGCTCTCGGACTACCGGCTGTTCGTCGACGCCGGCGGGCGGCGGCCGAACGGCCGCGTTACCCCCTATGACGTCGCCACGCCCCTGTTCAGCGACTATGCGCTCAAGCATCGCTACGTCTTCACCCCGAAGGGCGAGCCGGCGGCCTGGCGGGACGACGGGCCCCTCGCCTTCCCCGTCGGCACGGTGCTGGTGAAGACCTTCGCCTATCCGGCCGACCTGCGCAGGCCGGCGCGGGACGAGCGCTTCCTGGAGACCCGCCTGCTGATCCGCAAGGCCGACGGCTGGACCGCCCAGACCTATCTGTGGAACGCCGAACAGACAGAGGCCACCCTGAAGCGGGTGGGGGCGCGGCTGGACGTCAGCGTCATCGACGCGGCCGGCGAGCGCCTGTCGTTCGAATACGCCGTGCCCAACCAGAACCAGTGCAAGGAGTGCCATTCGGCCGACGGGACCCTGCTTCCCATCGGCCCCAAGGCGCGCAACCTGAACCACGATTTCGCCTATCGCGAGGGGGCGGAGAACCAGCTGGTCCGCTGGCGGCGGCTGGGCCTCCTCGCGGGCGGACCGGAGCCGGACGCCGCGCCCCGCACGGCGGACTGGACCGACACATCGGAGCCCCTGGAGCGCCGGGCGCGGGCCTATCTGGACGCCAACTGCGGCCATTGTCACAACCCCGCCGGCATGGCGAGTACGAGCGGCCTCTTCCTCAACGTCGAGGAGGACCGGCCCGCCCATCTGGGGATCAACAAGGCGCCGGTGGCGGCCGGGCGAGGCTCCGGCGGACTGGCGGTCTCCATCGCCCCCGGGCGCCCGGACCGGTCGATCCTGATCCACCGCATGGCCTCGCGGGACCCGGGCGTGATGATGCCGGAACTCGGCCGCGCCCTGGTGCACGAGGAAGGGGTGGCCCTGGTCGCCGACTATATCGCCAGCCTCGACGCCCCTTCCTGAGCCCGCCTCACCTGGCCGGCGGCGGCGCCGGCGGCAGGCGCAGGGCATGGCGCATGACCTGGAACAGGTAGGGCTGGTCCATCGACCCGCGCACCAGATAGGCCGCGGGACCGCCGGCATAGGCCGGAACGTCCTCCCCCGCATGGGCGGCGCTGCCGAGCAGAACGCCGGCCTGCCGCACATGGTCGGCCGCGGCGATGTCGAGGCCCGTGTCGTCGGGCCGCGCTGCGCCCGCCGCAGGACCGCCGGGTCCCGTCGCATAGGTGAGGATCGGCATCGGCTTGCCGTCGCCGGCCAGGGGCGGTTCGGCGTCGGAGCCGCGGATCAGGCCGAGCACCGGGTCGTCGCGGTCGCCGCCGTTGATGACCAGGCCGTGGCTGTGGTCGGCGGTGACGAGGATCAGGGTGTCCGCGGCGTCGGTCAGGTCCCGGGCGACCGCCACGGCCTTGGAGAGCTCGATCGCCTCGTTCAGGGCCTCGGCCACCAGGCCGCGGTGGTGGGCCTTGTCGATATGCGCGCCCTCGACCAGCAGCACATAGCCCCGGGGCGCACGCGACAGCCGGGTGATCGCCGCCGCCGTCATCTGGGCCAGGGTGGGGACCTGCGGCGCCTCGGCGGCGCGGGCGCTCTCGCGCAGCATGTGGTCGGCGGCGAACAGGCCGAGAATGGGCCGGTCCTGCGCCGCGGCGGCCTGCAGGCCCGCCAGGTCCTGGACGAAGACCCCGCCGTCTCGGGCCTTCCAGGCGGCCACGAGATCGCGGCCGTCCTCGCGGGCGCCGCCGGAGATCGCCGGGACGAAGTGCGCCAGGCCGCCGCCCAGGGCCACGTCCATGCGGACATCGTCGGGCGCCTCGACCAGCTGGCTGGCGATATCGACACAGCCGGCGGCGCGCGCGGCCGGCGGCAGGCCGGTGTCGTCGTGCCAGTCACGATCGGCGGCGTGGGCGTAGAAGGCGGCCGGCGTGGCGTCGGTGATGGAGGCGGTGGAGACGACGCCCACCGCCCTGCCCTGCTCGCGCTTGGCCCGCTCGGCGAGGGTGGCGACGAAGCGCGCGGGCTCGCAGACGCCGCGCGTCGTGGCGCCGTCGACGCCCAGGGCGCCGTTGACCGTCCGCACGCCCGTGGTGATGGCCGAGGCTCCATTGGCGGAGTCCGTCACCAGGGCGTTCTGCGAATAGGTGCGCACGAGCCCGCCCGAGGACAGGGTCTCGAAGGCCAGATTGGCGGAAGGGCCGTCGCCGCCGGCGCGCTGGCCCTCGAGGATGCGGGCGGCGGTGACCGTGCTGACGCCCATGCCGTCGCCGATGAAGAGGATCACATTCCGGGCCGGCGCGACGTTCGGCGCCTGGGCCATCGCCGCCTCCAGAGCAGCGGCCGGATCGGCTCCGGCCGCCTGCGCAGCGGGCGGGAACAGAAGAACGAGGGCCGCCGCAGCGGCCCGGACGCGGGTCTGGATGGTCATGCAAGGCCTCGACGGGGCGGCGCGCCTGCGGCCGCGGATTCGGGCCCTTATGCCCGCCTCGGGTGACGGCTGTACGAAGACCGGCGTCATTCGAGAGAGCGGTCCGCCGCAGGCGGCCTGGGCGTCCCCGCCGGCCGGGCGGCGGAACCCGCCGCGGCGCCCACGCGCTGAGGTTGCAGCCGCCGCACATGGAGGACGCCATGGAAGCCGAGCCGCAGGGGACGCTTGCCGACATCACCAACCCGGTCTTCGAGGAGCTACGGGCCCTGGGATTCGGCCGGGAGCCGCGCCCCTTCTATCCGCGCACCCGCGATGCGGACATCCCCGTCTGGCGCGACGCCGACGGCGTGCTGTTCCTGCAGGAGGTCGCCACCTCCAACGCCTATTACGAAAGCGAGAAGCCCGAGAGCCGCGCCGCCGGCGCGACCGTCGTCCAGACCCGGAGCGGCCCGATGCTGACCGCCGCGCTCGAGGACGCCGACCGCCGCCTGGCCCAGTTCGGCGACATCCTCGCCGCGCAGCGGATCTGCGATTTCGGCTGCGGGCACGGTGACTGGATCGGTCGGGCCGGCATGGCGGCCGAACGTTTCGCCGTCGAACTGCGCGGCCACTGCCTGGAGCACATCAGGACCCACTATCCCGAGGTCCGCACCTCGAAGACCATCGCGGACTTCGAGGATCTCGACGTGGTGACCCTGTTCCACGTGCTGGAACACATTCCCCGCCAGGGCGCCGTGCTGCGCCAGATCCGCGGCCGCATGCGGCCCGGCGGCGTGCTGGTGGTCGAGGTGCCGCACGCCTTCGACCATCTGATCCACGCAGGGCCGGACGCCTTCAAGGCGTTCACCTTCTGGTCGGAGCACCTGATCCTGCACACGCGCGAATCCCTGGCCGCCTTCCTGCGCGCGGCCGGCTTTCGCGACGTCCGGATCTGGCCCTTCCAGCGCTACGGCCTGGCCAATCATCGCGGCTGGTTCGAGGAGGCGCGGCCCGGCGGCCATGTGCGGCACAGCGTGCCGCAGAGCGAGGAGGCGGCCTATCGGGAGGATCTGGGCCGGCGGTGGGCCACCGACACCCTCATCGCCGAGGCGCGGGCCTGACCGGCGAGGCGCCGGCGTGAAGTGCGATGGTACCGCCTCCCCGGTTCGAACGGGGGACCTCCAGAGCCACAATCTGGCGCTCTAACCAACTGAGCTAAGGCGGCGTGTCGCGAGGGGTAGGGTTCTAGTGGCCGCATCGCCTGCGATCAAGCGCCATCGCACGCCCCGCCGCCGGCGACCAAAAGAAAAACCCCGGAGGCCGAAGCTTCCGGGGTTCTTCGTCTTTCGACCGTTCCAGCCGCCCTAGTCGGGCAGACGGAAGGAGATCGGGATCCGCACCGTGCCACCTTCGACGGGCGAGCCGTCGGCGGTGCGCGGACGCATCCGGAACAGACGGCTCATCCGCATGGCGGCGGAGCCGAAGTCCTGGTCGCCGGGGCTCTCCTCGACGACGGAGCAGTTCTCGAGCGTCCCGCGCGCGGTCACCGAGCAGTTCAGGACCACCCGACCCTCGACCCCCATCCGCTGAGCGCGGTCGGGATAGTAGCGGGCCACGTCTTCCCCGCTGGGCAGACGCGCCCAGTCCGGGTTGGTGATCACCGAAGGCCGCGGCGGCGGTTCCGGCGGAGCCGGAGCCGGAGGCTGCGGCTGCTCGATCCGCTTCTCCACCGGGGGCACCGGCAGGGGCGGGAGCGACGGCGCGTCGATCGGCGGCGTCACCGGCGGCCGAGGCTGAAGCTTCGGCGGCGGCGGCGGCGGCGTGTTCGGCGGCGGCGGCGGCGGGGGCGGCGGCGGCGGCGGCGGCGGGGCGGGCTTGACGATCGCCACGTCCGTCACGTCGTCCGAATACTCCCGGTACGTCGGCTCGAACTTGGTCTTGTAGAGGTAGAGACCAAGGGCGATGTGCACCACGACCGAAACGATGATCGCGATGATGGCGCCCTTGTTCTTCCTCTTGCGCGGGGCGTCGAAGACGCTGTGGTGGTGAACGGCGTCACTGGTGTCAGTCATGCGTCACCCCCCTCAATTGTCTTCTTCGCCGATGAGCGCCACGCTGTAGAACCCGTTGTCCTGAAGCATGTTCATCACGCCCATGAAGTCACCGTACATGGTGTCCTTGTCGGCGCGGATGAAGATGCGCTCCTTCTCCGGGTTCCGCGTCCCGATGTTGTCTCTCAGATCGTCGCCGAGGGCAGAGAGATCGGTGCGAAAGTCACCGATATAGACGCTGCCGTCAGGCTGGATCGAGATGTACACCGGTTTCGGTGGGTTCGGAGAGGGCTCGGCGACAGCTGGCGGAAGAGCGACCTGGATCGTCACGCTGGCCAGCGGGGCCGCCACCATGAAGATGATCAGGAGAACCAGCATGACGTCCACGAAGGGCGTCACATTGATTTCGCTGTTCTGCTCGATGTCGTACTTGCCGCCCCCAGAACCTGAGATTTTAGCGGCCATTGGGATTAGGCCCCCTTGTCGAGCTGCCGGGAGATGGCGTTCATCAGCTCAGCGATAAACCCTTCCGTACGGGCGCCGAAGGCGGAAATCCGGGTCTGGAAGTAGTTGTAGAAGATAACCGACGGGATGGCGGCGAACAGACCCATGCCGGTGGCCAGCAGCGCCTCGGCGATACCGGGGGCGACGACGGCCAGGTTGGTCGTGTTGGTGTTCGCGATGCCGATGAACGAGTACATGATCCCGTACACCGTACCGAACAGACCGATGAACGGACCGTTCGAACCGACCGACGCCAGGAACTGCATGCCGCTCGACAGACGCTTGGTCAGCGAGGCCTGCACGCCGCCGACGGCGGACATGGCGCGGGTGATGGTGGTTTCGCGGTGCTCGCCGGTGACGCTCAGGCCCGCCTGACGCGACACTTCGACTTCCTGCACGGCGGCCGCGGCCATGTCGGCCAGCGGGTTGCCTTCGAACTCGTCCGACATCGCGACGCGGCCGATTTCGTTGATGTTCTTCGAGGAGCGGAAGGCTTCCAGGAAGCGGTTGGTCTGACGCTCCAGACCGCCGAACTCGATGAGCTTGGTGATCAGCAGGGTCCAGGAGAAGACCGACGCCAGGGCCAGACCGATGAGCACGGCCTTACCGACGGGCTGGGCGTCGATGAACATCTGCATGATGGTCAGTTCGCCAGCATGCTCGATCTCGGTCGGGGCGGCTTCAGCCGGAGCTTCGGCGGCGGGAGCGGCGTCGGCCGGAGCGGCCTCGCCTTCGGCGGTCGGATCGGCCGGGGCCTCGGCGGCGGCCGGATCAGCCGGAGCCGCGTCTTGCGCGAACGCCGGCGCGCCCATCACCAGCGCAGCCGCGCCAATGAGAGCGATGAGGGGGGTCTTCCGTTTATTGTCGAGCATCTGTCGCCAGTTCCTAATGGTCTAGCACGTTTGGACCGAGGGTCGTCGCGCGAGAGCGTCTCCACCCTAGTTGAACAAGCCCGGCGCGGACATCGTAAGAACGACCTCCGGCGCCGGAACCGCTTTCGCTGCACCCGACCCGTAGCGCCCGAATTCCACAGTCCTGTGAAACTGAGCGCTCCGATTGGGCGAGGCGAGACCGCATTCCGTGAGGAAAGCGGACCCTCACCGCAAAGTTAGACGTGCGGCGAGGCTCCTTTGGCAACCCCCAAACGGAGCGTCAAGTGGCGTCAGCCCCAGCTAACCGGTGATAAGCTCTTCAGAAATCCGGGTACTTCTGCAGCGCACAACATGACGCGCCAGCATTACTTGGCGAAATTCAACCGGCCCACGAAAAGTAATGCTGCAACGCAGCACGCGCGGTCGAACAGCGGTCGGCCAATATGGCGAGAATCTGGCGGGAATCGTCGCCTCGGCGCTCAGCTTTTGCGCACCGGCGAAGGTCGAGCGGCAAATGGGCGCGCCCCTCCGCCGAGTCAAGCGAGCCGCTGCGCGCGCCGATGGATTCGGCCCACCCTGTCACCGATTTGCCGCGCCGCCGTGAGCCGGATCAAATCCGTCGCGACAAGATGTCTCCGCCGGGCGCGGGCGCGTGACGCAGATGGACAGGGAGGATGG
>CAYQPL010000090.1:0-7440 GCA_964419395.1 uncultured Phenylobacterium sp.
GACCGATGGCGGTCACACCTAACAGCATCGTCACGCCTCAGGCGGTCAAGAGCGCAGCGGCTTTGGTCTCCACAGCTAACACTACCTTTTCAACTAGCCCGGCTAACACGGTTCGACTTTTGACATCTGGAGTCAACGGCGCTCGCGTCACGCGGTTGATCGCCATTCCTGTGGAAACAGTGACGGCCAACTTCCTACAAATTTACCGTTCAAAGGATTCTGGTATCACAAAGTATCTATGTGCAGGGGTCACCGGAGGATCTGACACCGTCAGTGGATCAGACGCTCCTAGCTTAGTTGATTTTGGATTTTCTGAATCCAATCCAATGCTGTTGGAGGCCGACGAAGAGATATACGTCGCCACTGGGATATCAAAGACGTATCATTTTACGGCTGAATACGCGGATTTCTGAATATGCAGGGTATTGGAGGTCTCACTGGGCAATCGATGGGTTCGCGGCATCGCGTTCCAGCTCCCCGATTGCTCGGCATATACCAGTATGAGAGCGGATCGGGGGCCATCCTCGCGCCCCGCGATTGTAGGGCGCTGGTCTATGCGTTCGGGGGCGGGGGTTCTGGTGGTGGCGGTGGCAGCGGTGGCTTCACAGCGGGCGGTGGGGGCGGCGGGGGGGACGACTATAGAGGTTTCAACTTAACGAAGGGATCTGTCGATAGGGTAGTGGTTGGTGCGGGAGGGGAGCCCGCGCCCTGCTGTCGGCGGAGCGGCCCGCGGTTCTGGCGGAGCAGGTGGGGGCTCAGGTGAACCTGGTGGTCCTGGCGAACTCGGGGGGGAGGGGGGCGCTGCAGAAACAGGTCGAGGCGGCGGAGGCGGATCTGCCGGCTTCTCGGATATGTCTTGGCCATCTCTGTTTGGAGGCAACGGCTCAGCTGCAGCGGTCTCCCAAAGCAGTCCGGGAGGAGGTGCTCCGGGCGGCGGTTCGGGCGGCACAGGAACGGGAAGTAGCGGTCCCGGTGCTAATGGAAGGGTAGTTGTTGTCTTAGTTTCAATCTAGCATCTGAGATATCGCGTCTGGATTTTCGTCCAAAATCAAATGCCCACTCTCGACCTCTTTATACAAAACCTGCCTATGTGCTGACAGCCGAGACTTAGTGTCGAAGTTAAGGATGCCGTTCGTCGCGCAAACCACCTCAATTGGACGATCGATCTTGTCTAAGATGTGCCAGTAATTCGTTCGTAGCATTGGGCGTAGGAACTCCGCGACGTTTCCATAGAGTATTTCGCGTTCGACGGCTTCTGTCGGTTCGATCGGCGGGTCGAGGGCAATCGTGCGGCTTGGGCTCATGAGCATAGCGATGATGCCTCCAAGGCTCTCGCCAACGACCGTGACCTTTGCGAACGGCCACACCTTGTCGATTGCAGCTTGAAATGCAGCACTCCAGACCTCGACGCGTCCATCGATGAGAGGGGCAGTGCCGTGCCCTGGCAGTTCCAATAGAGCGGCCCCTGAGCGTACCCACTTTGCGAGCTTAGTAGAATTTCTAGCTGCCCCATGAACAAATACAGTAACGTTGTCGAGAGGTTCGGGGGCGAAAATCAGAGATACTTCGCCTTCGGAGGTCGGGATAAAGTACCGTCGAGTTTCTGGGGGCAAATTGTTCAATCGGACAGTCATTCATCCGCTCCGTCTAGAGCCGGGATCCTAGGTGGTCGACCACGGCCTCTAACACCTTGCCCCAGTCGCCGGGACTTGGCTGTCTGAAGAGGCGGACGGTGGGATACCAGGGTGTGGTGTTGGCCTCCTGGCCCCAGCGCCAATCGGTGCTGATCGACGACAGCAGGACCCAGGTCGGCTTGCCCATGGAGGCGGCGAGGTGGGCGACCGCCGTGTCCACACAGACCACCTGGTCGAGTCCGGCGACGAGGGCCGCGGTGTCGGCGAAGTCCTGCGCGCCCGTGTCCTCCGGGGCCAGCGAAACCGCACCGGGGAGCGCCTCCAGCAGGCTTCGACCTGTCGTCTCGTCGAGCGACCGCTGCGCGTCGTAGGCGTATTTTGGATTGCCGCGCCAGACGACCCCCGTGCCGGCCGTTCCGGCCCGCGCCGGCGGCGCAGCGAGGAAGGGCTGGAAGGCCTCGGTGGTGGGGTCGAAGCCCAGGCGCGCCGGGAGCGAGCCCGCCATCACCCAATAGTCGTGGCGCGGGATACGCGCCTGGCCGACCGCTGGGATGAGGGTGACGCCCAGCGGATCGAACAGGCGGACGAGCTCGGGCGCGCAGACGAGGCTGACCTCGGCGCCCTGCGCCTTCAACGGGGCGACAAAGCGCGCGAAGAAGATCTGGTCGCCCAGGCCCTGTTCGTACCAGACGATGAGGCGGCGGCCGGCGAGGTCCTCGCCCTGCCACTCGGGGAAGGAGAGGGCGGGGCGGGCCGCCGGATCGAGGCGGCTTTCATAGAGCGCCCAACCCTCGGCATAGCGGCCCAGGCCGAGGAGCATCAGACCAAGGTCGGTGCGGGTCGGCCGATGCGCCGGATCGAGTTCGATCGCACGACGGTACGCCGCCTCAGCCTCTTCGTAGCGTCCGGCGCGTCGGAGAACTGCGGCGAGGTTCTGGTGCGTCCCGGCGAACCGGGGCGCAGCGCCGGCGATGGCCCGGTAGAGCTTTTCGGCCGAGCTCAGGTCGCCCTGGGCCTGAAGGGCCATGGCCCGCTCGTAGACCGTCACGAGATCGGTGGACTGCCTGTTCATGTCCGTTCGGGGCTGAGCGCGGAGCGCGCCTGGTCGATGTCTAGCAAGACCCTTGTCGCTCCGCGACGGGCAAGAAGGAATTTGCAATGAAGTTCACCCTGGACCTGCCGCCGGGGCTGGCGGGGGACGAGACGTCGTTCGCGGCTGCGGGGCGCTGGGCGGACGGCTCCAACGTGCGGTTCTGGCGCGGCCGGCCGCAGGTGATCGGCGGCTGGGAGCGGCTGACCGAGCCGGCTCTGGCGGGCGTGTGTCGCAGCCTGCTGCCCTGGACCGACAACGCCGGGGTCCTGAACCTGGCCTTCGGCACGCACGCCGGCCTGCAGGTCTGGCGTGACGGAACGCTGGCGGAGGTGACGCCGGAGGGGCTGACGGCGGGGGCGGTCGACGGCAGCGGGGGCCAGGGCTATGGCACCGGCGCCTTTTCCACCGGCGGCTATTCGGAGCCGAGCACGGCGGAGTTCTTTCCCCGCAGCTGGTCCCTGGGGGCCTGGGGCGAGAACCTGCTGGCCAGTCCGCGCGGCGGGGGGCTGTACCTTTGGGCCAACGATCCGCAGGTCCGCGCCGCCGCGGTCGAGGGCGCGCCGGGACAGATCAGTCACATGGTCGTCGCGCCGCAGGACCAGATCTTCGCCCTGGGCTGCCAGGAGGAAGCCTCGGGCGTCTTCAATCCGCTTTGCATCCGCCACAGCGGCGTGCGGGCGCCGGGGGGCAGGACGACGGCGCCCGACACGTCGGCGCGGGAGTATGTCCTGCCCGGCGGCGGGCGGATCGTGGCGGGGCGGGTCATGGGGCCTCAGCTGCTGGTCTGGACGTCGCACGCCCTGTTCGTGGGGACCTTCGTCGGCAGTCTGGCCCAGCCGTGGCGCTTCGACCGCGTGGGCGAGAACTGCGGGCTTGTGGGGCCCCTCGCCGCGGTGGTCGTAGGGCAGCAGGCCCTGTGGGTCGGCCCCGACCTGAGGGTCAGACGATACGTTCTGGGCGGGGCGCCGGCGCTGGTGGACTGCCCCTTCCAGACCGAGGTCGCCGACCATCTGGCGCCGGGGCAGCAGGACAAGATCGCCGCCTCGTCGCTGGCGGCCTTCTCGGAGGTGCGGTTCGACTATCCGGACGGGCGGGATGGGGTCGAGAACAGCCGCTATATGAGCCTGTCCCTGGCCGACGGCGCCTGGTCGCGCGGGCGCATGGCGCGCACGGCGATGGTCGATGCGGGCCCGGCGAGCCACCCGGTCGGCGTCGATCCGGACGGCGCGGTCTACTGGCACGAGCGCGGGCGGAGCGCCGACGGCGGCGCGATCGCCTGGTTCCTCGAGAGCGCCGACCAATACCTGGACGAAGGCCGGACCCTGCTGGTTCGCGGCCTCTGGCCCGACCTCAAGGACCAGGTGGGGGCGGCGACCCTCACTCTCGTCTCGCGGCTGAAACCGCAGGGGCCGGCCCGGACCTTCGGGCCCTTTCCGCTGGCGACGGGCGCGCCGCGCCTGGACCTGCGGGCCAGCGGCCGGCTGTTCCGCATCCGGCTGAGCGGCGAGAGCGCGCCGGCGGCCCTGCGGCTGGGGCGGCCGGTGTTCGACGCCGGGCCGGGCGGCGAACGATGATTCCCGACTGGGGCCGCGCCTGGCGCTGGCTGGCGCCGGCGCTGCCCCCGGAGGACGGCGGCGAGGCCCAGCTGCTGTCCGAACTGAGCGCCGGCCGCGCGCAGCTCTGGGTGGGCGAGAGCGCCGCGGCGGTCACGCAATGCGTCATCGGACCGGAAGGGGCCAGCCTGCACGTCTGGCTCGCCGGCGGTCGCCTCGAGGGCGTGCTCGCCTTGCGCGAGGGGGTGGAAGCCTTCGCCCGCGGCCGAGGCTGCCGGGCCGTGACCTTGGCCGGGCGGCCCGGATGGGCGCGCGTTCTGCGCCGCCACGGATATGCGCCCGATGGGCAGGAATTGAGAAGGAGCCTCTAGATGAGCAAGCGGAAGGAATCGACGAGCACGTCGACCACGCGCCGCGAGGTGGTCACCCCGACCAATCCGGAATGGGTGACGCGCAATGTGCAAGGTCTGGCGGACCGGATCGGACAGCTGGGCGAGGGCGATCCCTACAGCCTCGTGGCGCCGGCCTCGGGCCTGGAACAGAGGGCGGAGGCGGGCGCGAACGGACTCGGGCGCTACGGTTTCGGCTATGACGACGCCGCCGACGTGGCGCGGATGGCCAACGGCTATGGCCACGCCTACGACCAGGCGGCCGACTGGATGCGCGGCGTGGCCGGCGCCCCGGCGCCGCAGGCGCAGGCCGCCAGCCTGCTGGACGGGCTGGAGGCCTACTACAACCCCTATCGCAGCCAGGTGACCGACGCCGCCATGGCGGATTTCGACGCCGAGGCGGGGCGGACCCGGGCCTCGCAGGACCTAGCCCTGGCGAGCCATGGGGCGTTCGGCGGCTCCGGCGCGGCGATCACGCGGTCACTCACGGAAGGCGAACTGGCCCGGGCGCGCAACACGCAGATGTCGAACCTGCTGGCCGGCATGTTCAATACGAGCGCCGGGCTCGCGAACCAGGACGCCGATCGTCGACAACAGGCCTCCATCGCCAACGCCCAGTTCGCCGGCGAGCATGCGGCGCGGCAGCTGCAGGCGGCGAACGCCCTGTCCGGGATCGCCTCGGACAACGCCGACCGGCAGCTGGCCATCTCCCGCACGCTCGGAGACCTGACCAGCGCCCGCAGCCAGAGCGACCGCGAGGACATCGCCGCCCAGGCCGCCCTGGGCCAGCAGATGCGCGGCGTCGACCAAGCCTATCGCATGGCGCCCTATACGGCGCTGGGCGGCCAGGTGGACATGCTGTCGGGCCTGCCGCTGTCGCTGTTCAACGGGCGCACGACAGATGCGACGGAGAACAGCACGAGTACGACAACCCAGAAGCCGAGCTTCCTCGACAGTGTGGAACAGATGTTCCGCATCGCCGAGAAGGGCGTCGGCATCAATCAAGCCCGTTCCTAGGTGGTCGGCCGGTGACCGAGGATACGGGCGGTTTGAAGGGCGCGCAGATCTTCGCCCTGCGCCAGATCGGCGAGAACGTGGCGGCGCAGACGGCGCGGCTGGAAGGGCTGGCGGCCAAGATGGACGATGTGCGCGAGCGGCTGGCGCGGCTGGAGGCCCAGGAGGCCGGCAAGCTGGTGGACGGTCTGCGGGCCGAGCTGAAGGCTGCGCTGGCGCGCATCGACGCCCTGGAGAGCCAGCGCGACCGCGTGGCGGGCGTGGCCGACTTCTGGGCCTGGCTGGGGCGCAGCGCGCCCTGGCTGGCGGCGGGCCTCGCCGCCTTCCTCGCCGGGCTCGGGGTCAAGCTGGCGGAGCCGTCATGAGCGAGCCGAGGCCCCCCATCGAGGCCCGCTGGTTCTTCCGGCGCATCTACACCTACGCCGCCAGCCTGCTGAACTTCGGCCTGCTGGCGGCCGTGGTCTGCCGCCTGCAGGATCCGGCGGCGCTGAAGTGGCTGGGCCTGGCCCTGATCGGTGCCAATGTCGTGCTGGGGACCCTCTATCTGGCCGGCGCGACGGTGACCGACTGGGCCAAGCTGGTGGCCGCGGCCCGGGCCGCGCGGAACTGAGACTCTTCGACATCGCCGATCTGGAGACCGACCATGACGACATGGCTTTCGGCGCACTTCTCGCTTGAGGAGCTGACCGCCACGCAGCAACGCGGATTGTCCAACGATCCGCCGCCGCCGGCGCTGAAGCGGCTGACTGAGACCGCGCGGACGCTGGAGACGGTGCGCGCCCTGCTCGGCGACCGGCCGGTCCTGGTGACGAGCGGCTATCGCTCGCCGGAGGTGAACCGGGCGGTCGGCGGTTCGGCGACCAGCGCCCACATGCGCGGCGAGGCGGCGGACTTCATCTGCCCGGCTTTCGGCTCGCCGCGGGCGGTCTGCCGGGCGATCGCGGCTTCGGACCTGCGCTTCGACCAGCTGATCGAGGAGAACGGCCGCTGGGTCCATCTGGGCCTGGGCGGCAAGTGGCGGCGGCAGGTGATGACCTTCGAAGGCGGGCGCTACCGGGCGGGGCTGGGCTCATGAGCCGGCCGGTCACGCTCTGGGGCGTCGTGGCCGCGCTGCTGCTGGCTTGCGGGCTCGCCCTCTATCTCGACGGCCGCGCCGACGCGGCGCGGCGGCTGCGGGCCGAGGTCGCGGCTGCGCAAGCCGAGGCGGGCCGGCGCACGCTGGAGGCGGAGGGGGAGCGTGAGACCGCCGCCCGGGTCGCCGCCCGACAGATTCCGGTGCGCGCCGCCGAGCGGGTCGCCGCGGCCGCCATTCCCAAGGCCCTGACTGCGGAGGACGCCCATGCGCCCCTGGATTCCGATCGTGCTGACCGCCTGCGCCTGGCCGACCGCCAGCTGTGCGCCGCGGCGCCCGATCTCGACGGCTGCGCCGCAGCTTTCCATGCCCCCTGAGGCGCAGCGAACCTGCGGCCTTCATGTCCTGCCGGAGACGCCGACCCTGGCCGACCTGGAGGTGGGCTATGTGGCGCGAGGCGCGCAACTGGTGGCCTGCGACGCCGCCCGGCGGCTGGCGGTGGAGACCCACGCCGCCGAACACGCCCTGGAGGCGCGCTCAGTCGAGGGGCGGTGACTCGTCCAGGCGGGCGAGGATGTAGGCGCGGATATCGCCCGGCCACCGGGCGATCTCGGCCTCAAGACGCGCACGGTCGCCGGCGAACAGGGCGCGGCTCGCCTCCTCGAATCCCGGAGCATCGCCGGCG
>CAYQPL010000090.1:7450-14292 GCA_964419395.1 uncultured Phenylobacterium sp.
AGCCGAGCACAAAGCCTACAAGGAGCGCGACGACGGCGAGGGCGGACATGGCGCGATAGGCGCGCTCCGTACGCAGACGCAAGTCATCGCTCGCGCCGCTCTCGCGTCGCGCCGCCTCGACCAGCCGGCGCCGCGCCGCCGCGGCGCCGCCGGGCTGGCGGGCGAGCCAGTCCCAGTGCCGGGGCAGGAGCGTCACCTCGCGAGGGACGACGCCGAGCTTAGGGCGTCCGCGACCCGGCTTGGCTTCCAGAGGCTCGGGCGCAGCATAACGGCGCCGGATCTCCTCCGGGCCGCCGCGCAGGTCGAGATCCGTCGGCCGGCCCGTGGCGTCCTCCAGCACCAGCGGAGGGCGCGCATCGGGGGCGAGGGCCGCCAGGGCCAGGGCCACCTCGCAGGCGGAGCCGTGCGCAAGGCGCGCGCCGTCGACGAAGGCGGTGAAGGTGGTCATGGGCGAACTTGGCCGCCGCTGGCGGGCGCCGTCAATAAGACCCGGATGAATTTGGGGTGTGGCGTCTCCCCGACCCGCTGGGGCCGGGGAGACATGGTGCCGCCGGGCAGGAGTGAACTGCCGACCTCAGCCTTACCAAGGATGCGCTCTACCACTGAGCTACGGCGGCGAAAGGCGAGGCGGGCGCTATAACGAAAGCCGGGGGCGGCGTGAAGCCCCCAAATCCGGATTTCTCGTCCTTGACGGCAAATCGGATGCGCCGCAACGAGGCGGGGATGAGCGGGACCGACAAGCCGAAAGCCACGCCCGAGGCCGAGCGCGAGGCCAAGCTCGCCCAGGCGCTGCGCGCCAATCTGAGGCGGCGCAAGGCGCCGGCGAAGAGCGCCGGCGCAGACGGCGGAGACCGACGCGCGCCTGGGGACGACAAGCGTTCGTGAGCGGAGCGCCGCTTTGCGCACGCCGCCCGCCACGCTAGAAGCGCATTCGGGTTGTTCACCGCCGCAGGAGATGCGGCGTCAGCGAGGGCAGGGGGTTTTGGACCGAATCGCCATCTAAGGCTGCGCGCGTCTGGTGGTCTTGATCGCCAGCAGCGGCTCCAAGAACTCCGCCATCAAGCTGATGGCCGCGAGCCTGCTCAACGGCGAGCCGCTGCGCCTGACCAACATGCCGCGCCTGGCCGACACCCGGTTCCTGGGGCAGCTGCTGGCGCGCCTGGGTACGGAGGTGGAAGAGCGCGACGGGGCCGAGGGCGCCGAAACGGTGCTGCAGACGCCGGAGATCGTCAGCGCCATCGCGCCCTATGACCTGGTGCGGCAGATGCGCGCCTCGTTCAACGTGCTGGGCCCGCTGCTGGCCCGCTCGGGACAGGCGAAGGTGTCGCTGCCCGGCGGCAGCACCATCGGCGCCCGGCCGGTCGATCTGCACCTGGAGGCGCTGCGAGCGCTCGGCGCGCACATCGACCTGCATGAGGGCTATGTCTACGCCCAGGCCCCGCGGGGGCTGAAGGGAGCAGAGATCGTCTTCCCCTTCGTCTCGGTCGGCGCCACCGAGCACGCCCTGCTGGCGGCCGTGTTGGCCGAAGGCGAGACGGTGCTGCGCAACTGCGCCTGCGAACCCGAGATCGTCGACCTGGCCGACTGCCTGAACAAGATGGGCGCCCAGATCACCGGCGCCGGGCTGTCGGACATCCATGTCCGCGGCGTCAGCCGCCTGGGCGGGGCGACCCACGCCGTCATCCCCGACCGAATTGAGACCGGCACCTACGCCATGGCCGCGGCCATGGCCGGCGGCGAGGTGCGCATCACGCGCACGCGCAGCGACTTCATCGCCAATCTGCTGGAGAAGATGGAGGAGGCCGGCGTCGGGGTGACCCGTCACAACGACGGCGTGACCATCAAGCGCAACGGCGCGCGGCTGAAGGCCGTCGAGGTGGAGACCGATCCCTATCCGGGGTTCGCCACCGACCTGCAGGCGCAGTTCATGGCCCTCATGACCCTCGCCGAGGGGCGCTCGGTGATCCGCGAGACCATCTTCGAGAACCGCTTCATGCACGCGCCGGAGCTGGCGCGGCTGGGCGCGGACATCGAGATCCGCGGCGGCGAGGCGCGGGTCTCCGGCGTCGGCGCGCTGAACGGCGCGGAGGTGATGGCCACCGACCTGCGCGCCGCGGGCAGCCGGGGGATCGCCGGCCTGGCCGCGATGGGCCAGACGACGGTGAGCCGGGTCTATCATCTCGACCGCGGCTTCGAACGGCTGGAGGCCAAGCTGGGCGCCTGTGGGGCCAAGGTCCGCCGCCTTCCGGGCGAGGGAGCGCCGGTGCTGGATGCGTGAAGGCGCCTTCAAGCCGCTCAAGCTGCTGGCCGAGGACGCCGAAGACCTGCAGGTGGTCTCGGCCGCCCTGCAGGATGCGGTCGGCAAGATCGGCGACATCCGCTTCGAGCAGAAGGGCCGGCGGCTGACGCTGAGCTTCAACCGCTACTGCTGGGAATGCGGCGGCGGCCAGCGGGTGCGGGCGGCCTTGCAGTTCGGTTCGGTCGAACGGGTCGAGGCGCGGCGGCTGCGTTCCGAGGCGCCCGAGGCGGTGGTGGAGCTGCTGTCCGTGGGATTCGAAGCGGCCGAGGAGCCGCCGGGCGGCACGGCCGTGCTCACCTTCGCCGGCGGCGGGGAGATGCGCGTGGCGGTCGAGTGCCTGGACGTGCTGATGGCCGATGTCTCCGATCCCTGGCCGACCCGCCGGCGCCCGCGGCACGCCGACTGAGCCGCGGCCCATGGCGTTGCGGCCTGCGGACGACTAAATAGCGGCGCCATGCGCCGTTTCGATTTCTCCCAGCCCGACTTCGCCCAAGCCTTCGCCGCCTTCGCCGATGCGCGCCGCGAGACCCCGGAGGATGTCGAGGCGATCGTCCGCGATGTCCTGACGGCCGTGAAGGCCGAGGGGCTGACGGCCGTGCTGCGGTTCGCCCGGCAGTTCGACCGCGCGGAGGTCGACGAGACGAACCTGCGGGTCACCGAGGACGAGATCGCCGAGGGCGCGGCCGCCTGCGCGCCGGAGGTCCGCGAGGCCATCGCGCTCGCGGCGGGCCGTATCCGGGCCTATCACGAACGGCAGCGGCCGGCCGACGCGCGCTTCGTCGACGAGACCGGGACCGAGCTCGGCTGGCGCTGGAGCCCGCTGGAGGCGGTGGGCGTCTACGTCCCGGGCGGGCGCGCGGCCTATCCTTCGACCGTGCTGATGAACGCCGTTCCGGCCGCGGCGGCCGGGGTGTCGCGGATCGCCATGGTGACGCCGCCGGGCAGGCTGCAGCCGGCCGTGCTGGCGGCCGCCCAGGCCGCGGGCGTGACCGAGATCTGGCGCGTCGGCGGGGCCCAGGCCGTGGCGGCCCTGGCCTATGGCGCCGGGCCGATCCGGCCGGTGGACAAGATCGTGGGGCCGGGCAACGCCTTCGTGACCGCGGCCAAGCGCCGGGTCTATGGCGTGGTCGGCAGCGATGCGCTCGCGGGACCCTCGGAGATCGTGGTGGTGGCCGACGGCGACAACCGCCCCGACTGGATCGCCGCCGACCTGCTCTCCCAGGCCGAACACGATCCCGCCGCGCAATCCATCCTGATCACCGACGATGCGGCCTTCGGAGCGGCGGTCGCCGCCGAGGTCGAGGCGCAGCTCAAGACCCTGTCGACGGGCGAAGCCGCCGCGCAGTCCTGGCGCGACCACGGGGCGGTCATCATCGCGCCGCTGGACGAGGCGCCGGCCCTGGTCGACCGGCTGGCGCCCGAGCACGTGGAGTTCGCCGTGGCCGAGCCGGAGATCCTGGCCGATCGCGTGCGGCACGCCGGGGCCATGTTCCTGGGCCGCTGGACGCCGGAAGCCATCGGCGACTATGTGGCCGGATCCAATCACGTGCTGCCGACGAGCCGGGCGGCGCGCTTCTCCTCGGGCCTTTCCCTGTACGACTTCATCAAGCGCACCTCGATCGTGAAGTGCGATGCGCAGTCCTTCGCCGCCCTCGGCCCGGCGACGGTGGCGCTGGCCGAGGCGGAGGGATTGCCCGCCCACGCCCGCTCGGCCGCCCTGCGCCTGGGCCAGGGAAAAAGCTGAACGGTTTCTGTCAACGCCGGTCCGGCGCCGGTTCAGGCGGGGGCCTCTAAGGTCGCTTCGTAGGGTCGAGATGGCCCGTCGAAATCGATCTGATGGAGGCGTTTCCATGCCGAACAAGACTGTTTCCAAGTTCACCACCGGCGCCGTCGGCGCCGCCCTGGCCGGCGCCTTGGCCCTGGGGGTCGGCGCGCCCGCCGCCCAGGCGCAGAATCTCGGCGGCGTGCTGGGCTGCCAGGCCTCGGGCGGCAAGCAGGAAGGCGGCGCGCTGATCGGCGCGCTGCTGGGCGCGGCCGCCGGCTCGAACCTCGCCAAGAACGACCGCGGGACCGGGACGGCGATCGGCGCCGTGGTCGGCGCGGCCGCCGGCTCGGCCATCGGCTGCAAGCTGCAGCACGACGACCAGGACCGCCGCTACGCCCAGGGCCGCGGCTACGACTACAATCAGCCGGCCACCTACACCCACGGCGGCTACCGCCTCGACCGCAGCCTGGCGCCGGCCAGCTACTACGGCGGCGGCGGATACATGGTGGCCCGGACGAGCGTGAACCTGCGCGCCGCGCCGACCACCGGCAGCGCCCGCGTCGGCCAGCTGCGGGCCGGCCAGCGGTTCGAAGCCCTCGCCCAGGTCCGCGGTTCGGACTGGGTGCTGGTGGGCCAGAACGGCGTCGGCGTCGGCTATGTCCACGGCGCCTATGTCCAGCCGGAAGGCTACCGCTACGCCAACTACCGCTACTGATCCGGGGCTCCGGATCGGACAAGGCCCCCGCCGCGATCGCGGCGGGGGCTTTTTTCGTGCCCGCATCCGCCCACGGCAGGATGACGGAACGGGGTGGTTTGCAATAAAGCTTGGCGCAAGAGCTTCGCCCCAGCGTCATGGCCGACGACGATCAGAAGAACCACCGCCTGCAGCGCGTCGAGATCGACGAGGAGTCCCTCGGCGCGATCTCGCGCGACCAGGAGCAGGAACGGCAGATCGCCATCTTCGACCTCCTGGAGGAGAACCACTTCGCGCCCGAAGGGGCCGAGGGCGGGCCCTACGACCTGCGCATGGGGCTGATGGAGAACCGCCTGGTGCTCGATGTCCGCGGCCCCGGCTACGAGAAGCGCCACATCCTGTCGCTGTCGCCGTTCCGGGCGCTGATCAAGGACTATTTCCTGATCTGCGAGAGCTACTATCAGGCGATCCGCAACGCCACGCCGCAGCAGATCGAAGCCTTGGACATGGGCCGGCGTGGCCTGCACAACGAGGCCTCCGAGCTCTTGCGCACGCGCCTCGCCGGCAAGATCGAGACCGACCTCGACACGGCGCGGCGGCTCTTCACCCTGATCTGCGCCCTGCATCACCGGACCTGAACCGCATGGCTTCGGAGTCCGATCCGCCGCCGCTGCCCGGCGCCGTCCTGTTCGCCTGCAACTTCAACCGGGTGCGCTCGCCCATGGCCGAGGCGCTGCTGAAGAAGATGCTCGGCGACCGCGTGTTCGTCGACAGCTGCGGCCTGAAGGCCGAGGACGGGGCCGAGGGCGCCGATCCCTTCGTGGAGGCGGTCATGGCCGAGATCGGCTGCGACCTGTCGCGCCATAGCCCCAAGACCTTCGACGAACTGGAGGACGGCTCCTTCGATCTCGTCATCTCGCTCACGCCGGAGGCCCAGCACCGGGCCGTCGAGCTGACCCGCCACCGGGCGGTGGATATCGAGTACTGGCCGACCCATGACCCGACGCTCGCAGGCGGGTCGCGCGAGCACCGGCTGGAGGCCTATCGCGAGGTCCGCAACGCCCTGGCCGCAAGGCTTCGCGAGCGTTTCGGAAGCGCTTGACGGCGACGCCTGCCGGCCTCAGGAAGCTGCGTTATGATTTCCAGGCGAACGGCTCGCAGCCCGATTCCCGGCGCGGGCCTTTCGTTTAGGTGTTCGCCGCCCATGGAGCCTGCATGGCGAAGGAAGAACTGCTGGAGTTCCCGGGCGTGGTCAGCGAGGTGCTGCCCAACGCCATGTTCCGCGTGAAGCTGGAAAACGACCACGAAATCATCGCCCATACGGCAGGCAAGATGCGCAAGAACCGCATCCGCGTCGCCGTCGGCGACAAGGTGCTGGTCGAGATGACGCCCTACGACCTGACCAAGGGCCGGATCACCTTCCGGGTCCGGTGAGCGGGACCGGTCCGGCTTTGACTTCCACGAACACCTTGCGGCTGGTGCTGGCGTCGGCCAGTCCGCGCCGCCTCGACCTGCTGGCCCAGATCGGCGTGGCGCCCGACCTGGTGACGGCCTCGGACATCGACGAGACCCCGGCGCCCGGCGAGACTCCCCGCGCCCTGGCGGTCCGCCTGGCGCAGGAGAAGGCCGCGGCGCTCGCGCCGGCCCATCCCGACGCCCTGGTGCTCGCCGCCGACACGGTGGTGGCGGTCGGTCGGCGCGTGCTGCCCAAGGCCCAGGACGACGGCGAGATGCGGGCCTGTCTCGATCTGCTCTCGGGGCGTGCGCACCGGGTCTATACCGGCGTGGCCGTGGCCGCCAATGAGTTCCTGCCCTGGGGACTCGGAGGCATCCTGCTGGTCATCGGTGCGGTCCTCTCGACCATGAGCGCCTTGAATGCCACGACGTTCTCCTCCACCCGTGTGTCCTTTGCCATGGGTCGAGATCATTACCTGCCCGAGGGCATGGCCAGGATCTCAGCCAGGACACGAACTCCCACCGTAGCGCTGATGGCCAGTGGCGTCATCATCATCACGGTTGCCTTGGTGCTGGATGCTGAACGAGTCGCCGGGGCAACCTGTGCCATGTTCCTGCTGGTCTTTGCC
>CAYQPL010000091.1:0-1780 GCA_964419395.1 uncultured Phenylobacterium sp.
GCAGATCCTCCCCCTCCGCGAGGGGGAGGTGGCCCGGAGGGCCGGAGGGGGCCTGAGGCCTCGCCGCCCCTACCGCACCGCCGCCCAGGGCTTGGAGAGCAGGGCCGCGCAGTTGATCAGGCCCACCAGGGAGTAGGTCTGGGGGTAGTTGCCCCACAGCTCGTTCCCGTCGAAGGAGATGTCCTCCGACAGCAGGCCCGCGGCGGTGCGGCGGGTGAGCATCTCCTCGAAGAGTTCGCGCGCCTCCTCGCCGCGGCCCGACAGGTGCAGGGCCTCGATCAGCCAGAAGGTGCAGATGTTGAAGGCCGTCTTCGGCTCGCCGAAATCGTCGGGGATGGCGTAGCGCAGCATGTAGGGGCCGCGCCGCAGCCCCTTCTCCACCGCCTCGATGGTGGCCTTCATCCGCGGGTCGGTGGCCGGGGTGAAGCGCACGTCGACCAGCTGCAGCAGGCTGGCGTCCAGCTCCTCGCCGTCGAAGGTGGCGGCGAAGCGGCCGTGCGTCTCGTTGTAGGCGCGGGTCTCGATGGTCTGGCGCATCTCGTCGGCCCGGGCGTTCCAGTACTTGGCCCGCTCCAGAAGCCCGAGTTGCACGGCGGCGTTGCCCAGCCGGTCGCAGGCCGCCCAGCACATCACCGCCGAATAGGTGTGGATCGCCTCGCGGCCGCGGAACTCCCACAGGCTGGCGTCGGGGGTGGCGTAGAGCTCGTAGGCGCGTTCGCCCACCGGCTCGAGCGCGCGGAAGTCCTCCACCGTCGCCGGCCGCAGCAGGCGCTCGTCGAAGAAGGCCTGGACGGTGGAGAGGATGATCTGGCCGTAGACGTCGTGCTGCAGGTGCTCGTGCGCCTGATTGCCGATGCGCACCGGGCCCATGCCGCGATAGCCCGGCAGGGCGTGGGCGATCCGCTCCGCCAGGCCGGGCTCCAGGCCGACGCCGTAGACCGGCTGGACGTGGCCGCCCCGCTCCTTGTCCACCAGGTTGCGCAGGTAGGAGAGATAGTTCTCCAGCATGTCGGCCGCGCCCAGGCGGGTCAGGGCCTGGACCACGTAATAGGCGTCCCGCAGCCAGCAGTAGCGGTAGTCCCAGTTGCGGCCGGACTCGGCGTGTTCGGGGATGGAGGTGGTCAGGGCCGCGACGATGGCCCCGGTCTCCTCGTAGGCGCAGAGCTTCAGGGTGATGGCGGCGCGGATCACCGCCTCCTGCCATTCCAGCGGCACCGACAGGGTGCGCACCCAGTTGCGCCAGTAGTCGCGGGTCTCGTTGAGCATGCGCGTGGTGGTGGCCGCCACGTCGGCGTCGAAGCCCTCGTCGGGGCCCAGGAACATGGCGATCGGCTCCTCCAGCCGGAACAGCCGTTCCTCGGTGATGTGGCTGACCGGGCAGTTGGTGGTCAGCCGCATGGTGGTCGGCCCGCCCACATAGCGGATGTGGTTGGAGCCGGTGGTCCGCCGCGCCGGCGCCTCGCCCCAGTTCACCGTCGGGCGCAGGCGGATGCGGATGCGCGGCGTGCCCGAGATGGGCCGCACCAGGCGGATGAAGGCGGTGGGCCGGTAGACGCGGCCGAACTGCCGGTAGCGGGGGCAGAAGTCGAGGATCTCGAAGGTGTCGCCCTTCTTGTCCGTCAGCTCGGTGCGCACGATGGGCGTGTTGCGCAGATAGGACTGGCGCACATGGGCCAGGTCCTCGACCTCGATCGCCCACAGGCCCTGGACGTCCTCGGCGGCCGGATCGCGGTCCGACAGCAGGGCGGAGAAGAAGGGGGCGCCGTCGACGCGCGGCACG
>CAYQPL010000091.1:1790-3652 GCA_964419395.1 uncultured Phenylobacterium sp.
CAGATAATGCTGCTCGATCGTCTCGCAGTCCTCGAGCTCGATCGCCCACATGCCGCCGGCGCTTTCCTCGGCGGGATCCTCGCCTCGCACCAGCGAGGAGAAGATCGGATCGCCGTCGACGCGCGGCACGCAGCCCCAGACAATGCGGCCCTGGCGGTCGATCAGGCCGCTGGCGGCGCAGTTGCCGACGGGAAAGAGGTCGAGGGTCTGGATCACAAGGCGCCTCCGGCGCCGCCGTCATGCCGCATCAGCAGGATCCCCTTTTTTCCTTGGCTTCGGACGCCGTTTGGTAAGCTCGCATCTGTCGGTCGCCAAGGCGACTCGCGCTCATCGGACGCTCGGACGCAGACATAGAACGGAGCCCCCATGATCCGAAACCGTCGCGCCCGGATTGTGGCGACTCTCGGCCCCGCCAGCCGCGAACCGGCCAGCGTGGAGGCGCTCGCCCGCGCCGGCGCCGACGTCTTCCGCGTCAATTTCAGCCATGGGACGCATCAGGACCACGCCCGCGCCATCGCCACGGTGCGCGCCGCCGAGGCGGCGGTGGGCCGGCCGCTGGCCGTGCTCGCCGACCTGCAGGGGCCGAAGCTGCGGCGCGGGCGGTTCGCCGACGACCAGGTGCGGATCAAGCCCGGCCAGACCTTCCGCATCGACCTGGACCCCACGCCGGGCGACGCCTCAAGGGTCTGCGCGCCCCATCCGGAGGTGCTGGCGGCGGTGAAGCCCGGCGCCGAGATCCTGATCGACGACGGCCGGGTGCGGCTGCGCGTCCTGCGTCATGGCCCCGACTTCGCCGAGACCGAGGTCAGCGTCGGCGAGGCGTTGTCCAACCACAAGGGGCTGAACCTGCCGGGCCATCCGATCCCGATCCCGGCCCTGACCGACAAGGACCGCAAGGACCTGGCCTTCGCCCTGGACCAGGGCGTCGACTGGGTGGCGCTGTCCTTCGTCCAGCGCGCCGCCGACATGGCCGAGCTGCGCCAGCTGGTGGGCGGGCGGGCGGCCGTGCTGGCCAAGATCGAGAAGCCGGCGGCGCTCGACGCCCTCGAGGAGATCCTCGACCTCTGCGATGCGGTCATGGTGGCCCGCGGCGACCTGGGGGTGGAGCTGGCGCCCGAGGACGTCCCCGTTGTGCAGAAGCGGCTGATCCGCGCCTGCCGCCTGCGCGGCCTGCCGGTGATCGTCGCCACCCAGATGCTGGAATCCATGACCAGCGCCCCGACCCCGACGCGGGCGGAAGCCTCCGACGTGGCCGGCGCGGTCTATGAGGGCGCCGACGCCCTGATGCTGTCGGCCGAGACGGCGGCGGGCCAGTTCCCGCTGGAGGCGGTGACCATCATGGACCGCATCATCGAGCGGGTGGAGCGCGACCCCCGCTGGCCCGAGCTGATGGACGCCGAATTCCCGCTGGAGGACGACGACGCCGACGCCCTGGTGGCCGCCGCGGCGCGCGCCGCCGAGCGCTCGGCCATCGCCTGTCTGGCGAGCTTCACCACCACCGGCCAGACGGCCCTGCGGCTGGCCCGCGAGCGGCCGCTGCAGCCGGCCCTGGCCCTGACCCCGCATCTGGCCACGGCGCGCCGCCTGGCGCTCACCTGGGGCGTCGAGGCCCGCGTCGTCGAGCAGCCGGGGGACTCGGAGTCTCTGGCCAAGGTGGCCGCCGAGGCCGCCCTCGACCTCGGCCTCGCCCCGCCGGGCCAGCGGATCCTGATCCTGGCCGGCCTGCCCATGGGCTCGCCCGGCGCGGCCAACATCCTGCGGCTGGCCCACACGCCCCGGCGGCGGTGAGGGACGGGCGGATCAGGGGCTCTGCGGCCGCCGCCTTCAGGCCTGCATCGTCCAGCCTTCCACGCCCATGGCGG
>CAYQPL010000091.1:3662-12825 GCA_964419395.1 uncultured Phenylobacterium sp.
CGAGGTGATGATCGCCGTGGGCCGGCGGATCGCCGTACGCCCGGCCGAGACGGAATAGGCCTGGGGCGGCGCGCCCGGCGAGGCCGGACGGGCCGCCTGAGGCGATCAGGCCTGCATGGTCCAGCCTTCCACGCCCATGGCGGCCTGGCGGCCGGCCTCGGAGCGGGTCGGGTGGGGGTGGCAGGTGCGGGCGACGTCCTCGCTGGCGGCCTTGAACGCCATGGCCACGCAGTATTCGCCGATCATCTCGCCGGCCTGGGGCCCGACGATGTGGACGCCCAGGATCTCGTCGGTCCGGGCGTCGGCCAGGACCTTGGCGAAGCCGTCGGTCTCATGGTTGATCTTGGCGCGGCTGTTGGCGGTGAAGGGGAACTTGCCGACCTTGTAGGCGACGCCCGCCTCCTTCAGCTGCTCCTCGGTCTTGCCGACCCAGGCCACTTCGGGGGCCGTATAGACCACGCTGGGGACCAGGTCGTAGTCCACGTGGCCATACTTGCCGGCGATGATCTCGATGCAGGCGACGGCGTCCTCCTCGGCCTTGTGGGCCAGCATCGGGCCGTGGATGGCGTCGCCGATGGCCCACACGCCCGGCGCGGCGGTCTTGAAATGGTCGGTCTCGATGAAGCCGCGCTTGTCCGGGGTGATCCCGACGCTGTCGAGGCCGAGGCCCTCGGTGTAGGGCCGCCGGCCGATGGCCACGAGAACGTAGTCGGCCTCCAGCGTCTCGGCCTCGCCGCCGGCCACGGGCTCGACGGTCAGCTTGACGCCCGACTTGGACGTGGTCGCGCCGGTGACCTTGGCCCCCAGCTTGAAGGCGATCCCCTGCTTGGTCAGGGACCGCTGGAAGGTCTTGGCCGTCTCGACGTCCATGCCGGGGGTGATGCGGTCGAGGAACTCCACCACCGTCACCTCGGCGCCCAGGCGCCGCCAGACCGAGCCCAGCTCCAGCCCGATGATGCCGGCGCCGACGACGATCAGCTTCTTGGGCACTTCGGGCAGGGACAGCGCGCCGGTGGAATCGACGATGCGCTTCTGGTCGATCTCCACGCCCGGCAGCGGCGTCGGCTCCGAGCCCGTGGCGATGACGATGTTCTTGGCTTCCAGCGTCTGCGTCTCGCCGTCCGCGCCGATCACCTCGACCTTGCCGGGACCTGCGATGCGGCCGGCGCCCTTGATCCAGTCGACCTTGTTCTTCTTGAACAGGAACTCGATGCCCTTGGTCAGCTGGGCCACCGAGTCGGCCTTCTGCTTCATCATCTGGACGAGGTTGAGCTTGGGCTTCACCTCGATGCCCAGGGTCTCGAATTCCTTGCCGACGGCGGCCTCATAGAGCTCGGAGGCGTGCAGCAGGGCCTTGGACGGCAGGCAGCCGACGTTCAGGCAGGTGCCGCCCAGCGTCTCGCGCTTCTCGACGCAGGCGACCGACAGACCCAACTGGCCGGCGCGGATGGCCGCGTTGTAGCCGCCGGGGCCGCCCCCGATGATGACGACGTCGTATTGGGACATGGGCTGGAATCCGTAGGTCAGAGGGTCAGTGACAAGAGGCTCGGGCGGGAAAGCTCAGGGCTGGCGGCGGCGGGGTGACATTCCGCCCCCCAGGAAGCGTACCGGCCCGGCGGGATCGGACCAGTCCTGAAGTTGAAGTCCCTTTACGCGGATGAACTCGCGGATGTTGGCGGTGACAAGGGTCCAGCCTCGGTTGAGAGCCTGGCCCGCAATGAGCAGGTCGTAGCCGCCGATGCCAAGGCCCGTGAGGCTAAGCTCCGCGCGGAGCCGGGCGGACGCCAAGCCGTCCTCCGGCGTCCAGCTCTCAACCGTCATCTGCGACGCGAAACGGTCGATCTGCGCCATGTGATGGGCCGGCCTGTCGCTTCTATGGGCGCCGAACATCAGCTCATGAAACACGATGGGGGACAGATGCAGGCTATGTCCCTCACGGTCGACCTGGGCCAGGCAGTCTCTGAAGTGAGGCCGCCGCCCGCGGATAATCTCGATCGCCGCGTTCGTGTCGAGACAGATGCTCATTCGTCGAGATCGATCTCGCGCGGGACCAGCTGATCTGCGCGGTCGGGGAAGGGCGCGTCGGTTATTGCGTCGATGTCGCGCCAGACGGCCGCCCAATCCGTCTGGACCGGCTCCAAGATCACCCGCGCACCCTCACGCCGGATGCGCACTTCCGAGGCGTCGAAGCGGAACGCCTTCGGAAGACGGACCGCCTGGCTACCCCCGTGGGTGAAGATCTTGGCGCGGGCGTCGGACATGGGGCGTATATATGAGCCGTATATACTTCACGCAAGCGCCCGCGCGCCGATCACAGGTCCAGCAGCAGGCGCTGGGGATCTTCGATGGCTTCCTTGACCTTCACCAGGAAGGTCACCGCGCCCTGGCCGTCGACCACGCGGTGGTCGTAGGAGAGCGCCAGGTACATCATCGGGCGGACCACCACCTGGCCCTTCACGACCATCGGACGCTCCTGGATCTTGTGCATGCCCAGGATGCCCGACTGCGGCGCGTTGAGGATCGGGGTCGACATCAGCGAGCCGTAGACCCCGCCGTTGGAGATGGTGAAGGTGCCGCCCTGCAGGTCATCGAGCGACAGGTGACCGTCGCGGGCCTTCTTGCCCAGGTCGCCGATCGCCTTCTCCACGCCCGCCAGGCTGAGGGCGTCGGCGTCGCGGACCACCGGAACCACCAGACCCTTCTCGGTGCCGACGGCGACGCCGATGTCGTAGTGGTTCTTGTAGATGATGTCCTGGCCTTCGATCTCGGCGTTGACGTCGGGCACCTGCTTCAGCGCCGCGATGCAGGCCTTCACGAAGAAGGACATGAAGCCCAGGCGCACGCCGTGGCGCTTCTCGAAGACATCCTTGTATTCCGACCGCAGGGCCATGACCGCGCTCATGTCCACCTCGTTGAAGGTGGTGAGCATGGCGGCGTTGTTCTGCGCCTCCTTCAGACGACGCGCGATGGTCTGGCGCAGGCGGGTCATGCGGACCCGCTCCTCGCGCGCGTGGATCTCGCGGGGCGCCGCCGGGGCCGCAGGCGGCGTCGGCGCGGTGGCCCGGGCCTCGAGGGCGGCGAGCGCGTCGCCCTTGGTCACCCGGCCGTCCTTGCCCGAACCGGACACCTTGGAGAGGTCGAGACTGTTCTCGGCCGCCACGCGCTGGGCGGAGGGAGCGGCGGGCTTGGCCTCGGCGGCCGGAGCCGGAGCCGGCTTCGGCGCTTCGGCGGGCTTGGGCGCCTCGGCCTTCGGGGCTTCGGCCTTGGCTTCGCTCTTGGCCGGCGCGGCGCCGGCGCCTTCGGCGAGCTTGCCCAACACCGTGCCGGGCTCGACCGTGTCGCCTTCGCCGGCGAGAATTTCCGACAGCACGCCGTCCGACGGGGCGGCCACTTCCAGGCTCACCTTGTCGGTCTCGAGCTCGACAAGGATCTCGTCCTTGCGCACGGCCTCGCCGGCCTTCTTGGTCCAGCGCGCCACCGTCGCCTCGGTGACGGACTCACCCAGGGCGGGCGTCATGATGTCGGCCATTGCGAAAGATTCCTGTTCTTATTCTGCGTGTTGAGGTTTGACGACGCCTCAGGCGAAGGCGTCGTCGAGGAAGGCCTTGAGTTCGGCCAGGTGCCGGCTCATCAGGCCGGCGGCGGTGGAGGCCGAGGCCGGGCGGCCGACATAGCGGGCGCGCTTGGCCTTCACGTCCAGGCGCTCCAGGGTGAGTTCGAGCCAGGGGTCGACGAAGGTCCAGCCGCCCATATTCTTGGGCTCCTCCTGGCACCAGACCAGCTCGGCGTTCTTGAACCGCTTGAGCTCGTTGGAGAGCGACTTAACCGGCCACGGATAGAACTGTTCCAGCCGCAGGATATAGACGTCGTCGACGCCCTTTTCCTCACGCGCCTCGAGCAGATCGTAATAGACCTTGCCCGAGCAGAGGATGACGCGGCGGATCGCATCGTCGCCCTTCAGCTCGACCTTGGTGTGCTCGCCGCGCTCGGCGTCGTCCAGAAGGACCCGGTGGAAGGACGAGCCCTCCGACAGGTCGGTCAGGCGCGACACCGCCTTCTTGTGGCGCAGCAGGCTCTTGGGCGTCATCAGCACCAGCGGCTTGCGGAACTCGCGCAGCAGCTGGCGGCGCAGGATGTGGAAGTAGTTGGCCGGCGTGGTGCAGTTGGCCACCTGCATGTTGTCCTCGGCGCAGGACTGCAGGAAGCGCTCCAGGCGGGCCGAGGAGTGTTCCGGCCCCTGCCCCTCGTAGCCATGCGGCAGCAGCATGACGAGGCCGCTCATGCGCAGCCACTTGCGCTCGCCCGAGGAGATGAACTGGTCGATGACCACCTGGGCGCCGTTGGTGAAGTCGCCGAACTGGGCCTCCCACAGGGTCAGCGTCCGGGGATCGGCGAGGGAGAAGCCGTACTCGAAGCCCAGCACCGCCTCTTCCGACAGGGCGGAGTCCAGGACCTCGAAGTGGGCCTGGGTCGGCGAGAGGTTGCGGAGCGGGAAGTAGAGCTCCTCGGTCTTCTGGTCGATGATCGCCGAGTGGCGCTGGCTGAAGGTGCCGCGGACCGAGTCCTGGCCCGACAGGCGCACCGGATAGCCCTGGTCGAGCAGGCTGGCGAAGGCCAGGTGCTCGGCCGTGGCCCAGTCCAGGCCCTCCCCGCTCTCGATGGCGTCGCGACGGGTCTGCAGCACGCGGGCGACCGTCCGGTGCGGCGTGACGCTCTCGGGGATGGCGGTGATCTTGCGGCCGAGGTCGAGCAGCTTCTGCAGCGGCACCGCGGTGTCGCCCCGGCGGTCCTCGGTGGTCGGCAGGGTCAGGCCCGCCCACTTGCCGTCCAGCCAGTCGGCCTTGTTGGCCTTGTACTCCTTGCCGCCCTCGAACTCCTTGTCGAGGAAGTCGGCGAACTCGCTGACCCACGCCTCGACCTCGGCGGCGGTGACCACGCCCTCGTCGACCAGGCGGCTGGCGTAGAGCTCGCGGGTCGACGGGTGGCCCTTGATCTTGGCGTACATCAGGGGCTGGGTCATCGTCGGGTCGTCGCCCTCGTTGTGACCGAACCGCCGGTAGCAGAACATGTCGATGACGACGTCCTTGCCGAACTGCTGGCGGTACTCGGTCGCCACCTTGGCGGCGAAGACGACGGCTTCCGGATCGTCGCCGTTGACGTGGAAGATCGGCGCCTCGACCATCAGCGCCACGTCGGACGGATAGGGCGAGGAGCGGCTGTTCTTCGGGCTGGTCGTGAAGCCGATCTGGTTGTTGACGATGAAGTGGATGGTGCCGCCGACGCCGTAGCCCTTCAGGCCCGACAGGGCGAAGCACTCGGCCACCACGCCCTGGCCCGCGAAGGCCGCGTCGCCGTGCAGCAGCAGGGGCAGGACGTGGCCGCGGCCGGCGTCGGGGTTCTCGCGCAGGGTGAAGGCCTGCTTCGCCCGCGTCTTGCCGATGACCACCGGGTTGACGATCTCCAGGTGGCTGGGATTGGCGGTCAGCGACAGGTGGACGTTGTTGCCGTCGAAGCTGCGGTCCGACGAGGCGCCCAGGTGGTACTTCACGTCGCCGGAGCCTTCGATGTCCGACGGGGTGGACGAGCCGCCCTGAAACTCGTGGAAGATCACGTGGTAGGGCTTGCCCATCACGGCGGCCAGCACGTTCAGGCGGCCGCGGTGCGGCATGCCGAGCACGATGTCGCGGACCCCCAGGGCGCCGCCGCGCTTGATGATCTGCTCCAGCGCCGGGACCATGGCCTCGCCGCCGTCCAGGCCGAACCGCTTGGTGCCGGGGAAGCGCTTGTGCAGGAAGCGCTCGAAGCCCTCGGCCTCGATCAGCTTCTTGAGGATGGCGACCTTGCCCTCGTTGGTGAAGGCGATCTCCTTGTCGCGTCCCTCGATGCGCTCCTGCAGCCAGGCCTTCTGCTGCGGATCGGAGATGTGCATGTACTGGACGCCCACGTCGCCGCAGTAGGTGCGGCGCAGGATGTCGAGGATCTCGCGAAGGGTCGCGGTCTCCAGGCCCAGCACGTAGTCGAGGAAGATCGGACGGTCGTAGTCGGCCTCGGTGAAGCCGTAGCTGGCCGGGTCGAGCTCGGAGGCGTCGCCGGGCACGATGGCGATGCCCAGCGGGTCGAGATTGGCCCGCAGGTGGCCGCGCATCCGGTAGGCCCGGATCATCATGATGGCGCGCAGCGAGTCGAGGGTGGCGGCGCGGACCGCGTCCGTCGAGGCCGCCGGCGTCCGGTCGGCGACCTTCTTCTCGAGCTTGGCCTCGACCGCGGGCCACAGGCCGTCGATGGCCGAGAGCCAGTCGGGCCGGGCACCCGGCGGCGGCGCCTTGGTCCAGCCGGGCTGGCCCGCGCCGCGCTTGATCTCGTCGGCGCGGTCGTGGAGCGAGGCGAAGAAGGCCCGCCACGAGGCCTCGACCGAGTTGGGGTTCTCCGCCCAGCGGGCGTAGAGATCCTCCACGAAGGCGAGGTTGCCGCCATAGAGGAAAGAGGTCTCGGCGAGCACCTCGTTGATCAGACCTGCGTCGTCCGCCATCGTTCCGCTTCCAGACGGCCCGCGGAGCTTCTTGGTGAGAGGAGCCGACGGCGGACCGCCATACGCTTAAAATTTGCCTCTTAGGCGCCCTTGAGCACTTCGAGCAGGGTCTCGCCGAGCTTCGCCGGCGACGGCGACACGCGGATGCCCGCAGCCTCCATCGCAGCGATCTTGTCCTCGGCGCCGCCCTTGCCGCCCGAAATGATCGCGCCCGCGTGACCCATCCGCCGCCCGGGAGGGGCGGTGCGTCCCGCGATGAACCCGACCATAGGCTTCTTCTTCGGTGAATTCTTGATGAATTCAGCCGCCGCCTCTTCGGCCGACCCGCCGATTTCGCCGATCATGATGATCGACTCGGTTTCGTCGTCGTCGAGGAACATCTGAAGCACGTCGATGAACTCGGTGCCCTTGACCGGGTCGCCGCCGATGCCGACGGCCGTGGTCTGGCCCAAGCCCACCTGGGTGGTCTGGAACACGGCTTCGTAGGTAAGCGTCCCCGACCGGGAGACAACACCCACCGAGCCGCGCTTGAAGATATTTCCCGGCATGATGCCGATCTTGCACTCGTCGGGCGTCAGCACGCCCGGGCAGTTGGGGCCGATCAGGCGCGACTTGGAGCCCGAAAGGGCGCGCTTGACCTTGACCATGTCGGCCACCGGGATGCCCTCGGTGATGCAGATGATCAGCGGGATCTCGGCCTGGATGGCTTCGAGGATCGAGTCCGCGGCGAACGGCGGCGGGACGTAGATCACGCTGGCCTCGGCGCCGGTCTCGTTCACCGCCTCGGCGACGGTGTCGAACACCGGCAGGCCCACATGGGTCGTGCCGCCCTTGCCCGGGGTCACGCCGCCGACCATCTTCGTGCCGTAGGCGATGGCCTGCTCGGTGTGGAAGGTGCCCTGGCTGCCGGTGACGCCCTGGCAGATGACGCGGGTTTCTTTTCCGATGAGGATGGACATTACGCGGCCCCCCGAACGGCCTTGACGATCTTTTCGGCGCCGTCCGACAGGTCGTCGGCGGACGTCACGTTCAGGCCGCTCTCGGCGATGATCTTCTTGCCGAGGTCGACATTGGTGCCTTCCAGGCGGACGACCAGCGGCACCTTCAGGCCGACTTCCTTCACCGCCTCGACCACGCCCTCGGCGATGATGTCGCAGCGCATGATGCCGCCGAAGATGTTGACCAGGATGCCCTTCACGTTCGGGTCGGCGGTGATGATCTTGAAGGCCGCGGTGACCTTCTCCTTGCTGGCGCCGCCGCCGACGTCGAGGAAGTTGGCGGGCTCGGCGCCATAGAGCTTGATGATGTCCATGGTCGCCATGGCCAGGCCCGCGCCGTTGACCATGCAGCCGATCTCCCCATCGAGGGCGATGTAGGAGAGGTCGTACTTGGACGCCTCGATTTCCTTCTCGTCCTCTTCGCTGGTGTCGCGCAGCTCGGCGATGTCCGGATGGCGGAACATGGCGTTGCCGTCGAAGCTGACCTTGGCGTCGAGCACCCGCAGGTGATCGTCTTCGGTGACGATCAGCGGGTTGATCTCGAGCATCTCCATGTCCTTGGCGAGGAACGCCGCATAGAGCTGGCCGAGCAGGGTGGCGGCTTCCTTGGCCAGGCCGCCGGTCAGGCCGAGGGACTTGGCCAGCGTGCGGCCGTGGTGCGGGAAGACGCCGGTGGCCGGATCGATCGAGAAGGAGACGATCTTCTCCGGGGTGGAGGCGGCGACCTCCTCGATGTCCATGCCGCCCTCGGTGGAGGCGACGACCGAGACCCGGCTCGTCTCGCGGTCCACCAGCAGGGAGAGGTAGAGCTCGCGGGCGATGGCCGCGCCTTCCTCGATATAGAGACGGTTGACCTGCTTGCCGCGGGGGCCGGTCTGGTGGGTGACGAGCACCCGGCCGAGCATCTCCTCGGCGTTCGTCTTGACGTCGGCGGCGGACTTGACCACCCGCACCCCGCCCTTGGCGTCGGGGCCGAGCCCCGCGAAGCGGCCCTTGCCGCGGCCGCCGGCATGGATCTGGGACTTCACGACCCAGACCGGGCCTCCCAGCTTCTCGGCGGCCTGGGCCGCTTCGTCGACGGAGAAGGCGGCGTAGCCGCGCGGAACCGCCACGCCGAACTCTGCGAGGACGGCTTTGGCTTGATGCTCGTGGATGTTCATGAGGCCGCGATGTTGTCGCTGAAATCGTCCCGCCCAGCCGGCGGGTTCTGGCGCTTATAGGCGCCGCATTTCAGCGTGGCAACCGGCAGCGGGAGGCTTTTTCCCCCGCCTCCGGCGGCGCCGTGGAGGAAGGCATGCCCTCCTATCCGAAGAACAGGGCCCACATCGTCCGCCCGGGGATGAAGGCGATGACCAGGTTCACCGCGAAGCCGCCGTAGAACAGCCCCATCATGGCCCGCCGGTGGCGGACCAGCTGGCGCCGCCTGGCCCAGAAGACCGCCAGCGGCAGGATGATCAGCGTCCAGCCGGTGAACAGGTGGATCAGCGACCAGCGGCCGTGGTTCAGGCTGGTGATGAAGAGGGTGGAATCAGGGAAGTTCGGGCACCTCATCGCCATGAAGATGGACAGGCTGTTCAGGATAACAAGCGACGCGATACACACCGTGGACGAGCTTCACGACGTCGGGATAGGCCTG